>CAIQLG010000482.1 GCA_903872565.1 uncultured Lentisphaerota bacterium
CGCTCCATGTTGTTAATGTTTTGTAAGGTATTGCATTATAACATGTTGCGATGATATTTCAAGTGATATTTCAAATTATTTTTTATTTCTTTTAGCCTAGCTCGACCTTTTCGAGCAGGCTCTAGTTAGAGCGAATCAAATCTGCCATGCTGATCTCGGCATTGGCAGAATTCGTCTGGTTAAACCCTCTTCCGGTTTTCAAGGATAACAGTGGATTCATCGGAAAACTATCTTTCGAAATAGGTGTAGCCCCTAAGTCCGGCCTCGAAGGCATCCATGATCATTTTTCTTTCCTGGGGCGTTATGAGGTTTCTCTGTACCGCGCCTTCCGCGTTTTCCCTGACCCTCTCGGCCATCGCCTTGACATCGTATTCGACATAGGAAAGGACATCCGCGACGGAGTCTCCCTCGAGTTCCTTGACAAAATCGAATTTGCCGTCCTCGTGGATCCTTATGCTTACGACGTTCGTGTCGCCGAGTAGGTTGTGGAGGTCCCCAAGTGTTTCCTGATATGCGCCAACGAGGAAAACCCCGAGGTAGTATTCCTCTTCGGGTTTCAAATCGTGGAGACGGAGCGTGTGCTTAACGTCGTGGAGGTCTATGAAGTTGTCAATTTTGCCATCGCAATCGCAAGTTATGTCGGCGAGTATCCCGTGGCGGGTGGGTTCCTCGTCGAGCCTGTGCACGGGCATCACCGGGAAGAGGTGTTTTATCGCCCAGGAGTCCGGGAGCGACTGAAAAACGCTGAAGTTTCCGTAGTAGATGTCGGAGAGCGCGGAGTCGAGATGTTCGAATTCCTCTGGTACGTATTTGAGCTTCTTGGCCTCGCTCGAGATTTTGTTCATTATGTTCCAGAAGACCGACTCCGCAAGAGCTCTCTCCCTGATCGAAATATCCCCGGACTTGAATCTCTCCCTGATTTCGTCGCGGTAGTATATCGCGTCATGGAAACATTCCTGCAGTTTCTTCGGTTTTATCGCCTTGAAGACGTCGAACATGTTCTTTGTCGGTTCATGACAGTTTTTTGGCGCGTCCTGAGCGACCTGCCGTGCCTCGAAGCGCGACACATCAAGAACGTTGAAGAGCAGTATGGAATAATATGCGACAGTGGCTCTTCCAGACTCAGTTATCAGCACCGGGTGGGCGATGTTCTTGCGGTCGAGCGTGTCCATTACCGTTTCGATTATGTCGGCACAGTACTCCTCCATGGAATAGTTGCGGCTGCTCGGGAAATTTGTGTGTGATCCGTCGTAGTCAACTGCGAGCCCTCCGCCGAGATCCAGGTATCCCATCTCCGCACCTTCCTGGCAGAGTTCGGCGTAGATTCTTGCCGCCTCGAGAACTCCAGCCCTTATGTCGCGGATGTTGGGGATTTGCGATCCTATGTGGTAGTGGAGGAGCTTCAAGGATTTCAGCATATCGTTTTTCCGCAGCAGGTCCAGTGCGTCAACGATCTGGATCATGCTGAGTCCGAAGACGCTCCTGTCCCCGCTCGACTCCGTCCACTGCCCGCCGGCCTTTGTGGAAAGCTTAATCCTTATTCCAAGAAGTGGCTCGATCCCGAGCTTCTTCGATTTCTCGATTATGAGCTCCAGCTCGCTTGGCATCTCCACAACGAAAAAACACCGTATGCCCATCTTCAATGCAAAAAGGCCGAGCTCTATGAACTCCTCGTCCTTGTATCCGTTGCATATCAGACACGCCTCGGGATCCTTCAGCATCGAGATCGCGGCGATAAGCTCCGCCTTGCTTCCGGCCTCGAGCCCGTGGTGGTACTTGCTCCCGAAATGAGTCACTTCCTCGAGTACCTGCTGCTGCTGGTTGACCTTTATGGGATAGACACCCCTGTATGTGTTCTTATAGTTCAGATCCTTGATTATGTTCTGGAAGCAGTCGTGCAGTCTGGATATCTGCGAGTCAAGAATATTCTCGAGGCGCAGAAGCACAGGCATCCCGAACCCGCGGTCTTTTATCCCGGACACGATGTCCATCATGCTGACCGCCGCGCCTCCATTCTTGCTGCCACCCGGGGTTATGACTATATCGCCCTTTTCGGATATGTCGAAATATCCCGAGCTCCAGTTGTGAATCCCGTAAATCTCACGCGATTTCTCAACCGTCCATCTCTCAAGATTTTCATTGATAGAAGCCACTTGTATACTCCGCATGTTAAATCAACAGAGCCAGTTGCATAAGTCATAAACCGTGCCGTTGCGGATGCCATTGGAGGGCTCGCAAGTATTTCTGTCAGGGGCAATACCCACGCGGTCTTGCCCCTGACGGAAATGCGAAGCATGCACCCGATGGTGCCGCAACCCGTAAGGGATGAAGTTCTTGCGAAATCATACTTTGCCGCAAAATCCTCGACATACCGCATCGGGTATGCCTGTGGTTTTGTAACTCGTCTGAATTTCACAATCTACTTCATCGGCATCGGTTTTGACTTTTGCAATTGGCTCAACAGAATATCATTATCATTTATAAATTAAAATTCAATCATCCAAAAAATCTCAATTCAATAAAAAATAAAAAAAAGTAATGGCTCAGTCTTTGTTGCTTCATTGGTTGTAGCCACGGCCATGTTGGCCGTGAACGCCCCCGACACGGGGGCGGCAAGAGTAAATATTTTCAACAAAGACTGACCCATTGCAAAAAAATGATTACACGGAAATATTGTCTATCAGTCTCGTGGTGCCGAAAAATGCGGCGACAGCGATAACGGCCTTCCCGTCAATCTTTTTCAGCGGTTCTAAGGTCTCAGAATCAATAATCTCGACATAGTCCACTCTTCCTCCGTTCTGCGAAATTCGCAGATTAATGCCGCCTATGATTTTTCCGGCAGTTCTCTCTCCTCTAAGGATTTTTTGTCTGGCCTCCTGCAATGCCTTGGAGATGGAAAGCGCTTTTTCCCTCTCGTCAGGGGAAAGATACTTGTTTCTCGAGCTCATTGCCAGACCGTCCGACTCCCGCACGACTGGCCCCGTTATGATTTTCACTGGAAAGTCGAGATCCCTGACCATTTTTCTTATTATTGCCGCCTGCTGGTAGTCCTTTTCTCCGAAAATCGCAAAATGCGGCAAGGTCGCATTGAAAAGTTTAGCTACCACAGTTGTCACGCCTCGGAAGTGTGTTGGTCTTGTGCGGCCGCAAAGCCCCTTCGATAGCCGTTCCTCAACAACCCAGACGGACGAGTCGCCGGGATACATCTCCTTGCAGTCAGGATTGAAGATCGCATCAACTTTGCGGGATTCGCACAATTCGCAGTCTCTCTTGAAATCTTTCGGATATTTATCGAGATCCTCGGTCGGAGCAAACTGCGTGGGATTGACAAAAATTGTGACGATTACATGGTCGGCGTGTTTTTTTGCGATGTCCACGAGGGACATATGGCCTTCGTGGAGAAAACCCATCGTTGGCACAACGGCGATCTTCCCGCCATTGATGCGGATCTTTTCCGCCTCCGCCTGCATCTCCCTGATTTTCCTGATGATTTTCATTATGAATCCAGTGTGTCCTGTGGTTACATCTCTGATTTTCAAATCGTACTATAGCCGCAAAAAGTCACAATATCCATTTAATATCCGTTGAAAGTCTATGGACACCAAGTTACCGTACGTTTCCCGAATGATTGCCAATAATTAATCTTCTGGTAATATCCCGGCAACATTCACAGATTCATATACGATTTAATCAATCAAATGGAGAAAATAAAATTACAGAGGTCAATTCAAAAGTGAAATTTTTAATTGAGTTAAAAGAAACTGTTTTGACTCTTTTGAAGTGCTCTTCCAGGAAGGTTGTAAAGCACTGGGTTATATTCTTTATTGTTTTCCCGCTCGCGACTGTCATTGGGGCCTATGTCATATACCCTTACGACGCAAGGACATCGGACAGTTTTTCCCAAGTCAAGAAAGAGAATCGCTCCCGCTACGATCTGATGAAGAAAGTCAGCAAGTTCGGTGATTTCGGAGGTGTTGCAGCAGCATGTGTCCTGCTTGTCGCCGCAGGAAAACTGTGCGGAAAACGCAGACTTGCCATGGCAGGACTTGCCGGGATTCTTGCCGCATCTGCCGCCGGATTGCTAAATGATGTGTTAAAATTATCTGGACGACCGCGTCCCGATGCAAGGATTGAAAACCATCTGGAGGACAAGTTATATGGGCCTAAGTTGAACGACCATCACTGGTTCGACAGCCATTATCAGAGTTTCGCCTCCGGACACACTACGACGGCATTCGGCGCCGCCGCAGGCGTCAGTCTGACATGTCCGCCACTTGCGGTTCCCGCGTTTGCTTGCGCCACCCTCGTGGCTTTCTCCCGGGTATACCTCATGGCTCATTATCCGACGGATGTTTTTGTCGGCGGGATGATTGGCATCTGGTTCGGACTCGCCTTCGCCATGGCGGCCAGAGATCTTTCCAAGTCTTCAGGAACAAATACAACAATATGAATGAGAATCTAAATGGAAAAACATCGAGTGAAAATTTAGCAGAAATGCTAAACAAAGTCCCTGAAGTTACGATTTTATTCTGGATTGTCAAAGTAATGGCAACCACTGTGGGGGAAACAGGAGCTGACTTTCTTATTTTTAAATTGAAATACGGATTGGCTACAACATCTTATCTAATGACCATATTGCTTGTAGCCGCTTTATATATCCAAATTGTCTCAAAGAAATATGTCCCATGGATTTATTGGCTTGCCGTTGTCATGGTCAGTGTTGTTGGAACACTCATTACTGATAACTTGGTTGACAATCTCGGGGTCAGATTAGAGACAACCACAATTGCATTCAGTCTTGCACTCATAGCAACATTTGTTACCTGGCATATGAGCCAGAAAACTCTTTCCATCCATACCATATACACACTCAAGCGCGAATCATTTTACTGGGCGGCTATTTTATTTACCTTTGCATTAGGTACGGCCGCAGGTGATCTCGTTTCGGAAAAATGGCATCTTGGATACGCAATATCGGGAATGATATTTGCCGCTTTGATCGGAATTGTTGTCATTGCCTACTATTTCTTCAAGGCAAATGCGGTCACGTCATTTTGGATCGCCTATGTACTGACTAGACCTTTAGGAGCATCCCTCGGCGATTACCTTTCCCAGAGTCACAAACATGGTGGTCTGGGCTTGGGAACTGTACATACAAGTATTGCATTCCTGGTGATAATTATCGGGTCTGTTGTGTTCTGGTCCATAGGCAGGAAGGCGATAGGGGTCACAAAAACCAACATTGAAATTGAACCTGTTTAGACTGTCGATTGCAATATCTACTCCTTGCATCTCCTCGCTTCTATATTATATTTGCACCATATGGAGATAAACCATGAATACGAATAATATAGGCAAGCAAAGTATGGTTATCACGCAGAACAGCTGGATCTACTGGGCGCTTCTATCCGCGGTCTTTGCCGCACTGACAGCAATCTTCGCGAAGATTGGCATCCAGGGCGTTGATTCAGACCTGGCAACGCTGGTGCGAACCGCAATAATCATCGTAGTTCTTTCGGCCTTTGTCTGGTTCACGGGCAAATGGGCCAGCCCATTTGCCTTGCCCGCCAAAACATGGCTGTTTCTCACTCTTTCCGCTCTTGCTACGGGCGCCTCCTGGGTTTGCTATTTCCGTGCTCTCCAGATTGGTGACGCATCAAAGGTCGCGCCAATAGACAAACTGAGTCTGGTACTTGTGGCGTTGTTTGCGTTTGCATTTCTCGGCGAACGGCCAATCCTGCGTGAATGGGTCGGCATCGCAATGGTAGCTGGCGGTGTTCTAGTTCTAGTCTTAAAACGCTGAACCTGAAGCCTGAATTTTCGTCATTCGTTTCATAACAATGCAAGGAGTGTGTGCCATGCTGGAAAATGTTGATCTCGAAAAATCCGTTGATAAGAAGGAATACAGGGCGAAAATATCCGAACTAGGCCCCAGGATAGGAGAACTTCAGAGGAGGGCGAAAGAAGAAAAAATCCCAATCATCATTGTGTTCGAAGGATGGGAGGCCTCCGGAAAAGGTACACAGATAAACAAGCTCCTGCTATGCCTGGATCCGCGCGGATACAATTTCCATCTGACCGACAAGATCACAGAGGATGAAATGTATCGCCCCTACATGTGGAGATTCTGGACGAAAACTCCGGAAAAAGGAAGAATCGCCATCTTCAACAGAAGCTGGTATCACAGGGTCCTTGACGAACGCGTCGAAAAAGCAGTCCCGGAAAAGATATGGACATCAGCCTACGACGAGTTCAACTCCTTCGAGAAACAGCTTTGCGACGATGGCGCAGTAGTCATAAAATTCTTTCTGCACATAGCCGAAAAAGAACAGGAAAAAAGATTCAAGAAGCTGGAAGGCAACCCGGCAACCTCCTGGAAAGTCACAAAAGAAGACTGGAAACAAAACAGGCGATACGACAAGTATCTGGACGCGGTCGAGGATATGCTGACAAAGACTTCAACTCCATATTCCCCATGGAACATCATCGAGTCGCACGATGCGAGGTTCGCAACTTTGAAAATCTTTACAACAATCAAGGATGCCATTGGAAAAAGACTGAATTCCACTGGCGCATCGAAGAATCTCCAGCAGATCGAACTTGCTCCGGTTCCAAACTCGATCCTTGACAAAGTTGATAATTCCCTGTCTCTCGATCAGGAAGAATACGAGGAAATTCTCAAGAAACGCCAAAAGGAACTATGGGAATGCGAATTCCGCGCATACGGGAAGAGGCTTCCTGTCATTATCCTTTTCGAAGGCTGGGACGCGGCGGGAAAAGGGGGAAATATCAAACGCCTTGTGCAAGCCATGGATCCGCGCGGCTACGACGTGAATCCCATCGCCGCCCCATCCGACACCGAAAAGCTGCATCACTACCTGTGGCGTTTCTGGAACAAGGTTCCGAAGGCGGGCCATATCGCGATTTTCGACCGTACCTGGTATGGACGGGTAATGGTCGAGCGAGTCGAGGGATTCTGTTCCGAAAACGAATGGAAACGAGCCTACACCGAAATCAACGAGATGGAGAAGGAACTTGTCAACTATGGCGCCGTCATAGTGAAATTCTGGATTAATATTGACAAGGATGAACAGCTCAGGCGCTTCAAGGCCAGGCAGGACAACCCCGGCAAGACATGGAAGATCACCGACGAAGACTGGAGAAACAGGGAAAAATGGGACCTCTACAAGACGGCTGTGGATGAAATGATCTTCAGGACGGGCACCAATTATGCCCCCTGGACAATCGTCGAGGCAAACTGCAAATTCTACGCCAGAATCAAAACCATCAGCACCGTGATAAAAGAAATCAGAAAAAAACTGTGATTATTTATTTTGCTGCTCACTTAGTACTGACTGCGTTAAATCTTTTATTTTGGTGTCCTTGTACACAGGCAGATAATCGTAGCGGGTTGTCTGCTTTTTCTGTGACGGGACGAAGATCGAAAGCCCCGAGCAGTTCTGCAAATTCTTGACATTTGCTTTTTTCGCAACTACTAGCTTTTTCTCATACCATGAAAGGAATTCCTCGCTTGCGAGTTTCGCATTTTCACCTGGCGGAGTGACAGCCATCAGGAAATCCCGGAGATCATAATTTTTCTCGTCAACGTGTTCAAAGACTGGCTTAAGTTCCTTCGGTACAGCCTTGGGCTTTTCAGCTTTGAAAGCCTCGGCAAGCGGAGCGATCTTTTCTGCGAGTTTCGCAAGCTCGGCACTTCTTACAAGTGTATATATGCCATAATGTTCGTCATATTTCATTATCAATTCAGCAAGGGGTTTTCCGTCCATTGAAGTGCTCTCCGAAACTTTTTCTAGCATTTTCGTGTAGTATGTGTTCGGTGCGCCGACCGGCACTGGCGAAGACAAAATAAATTCCGCTGAATCCTTGAAGCTGAATATGTTCTGAATCGAACTTCGGCCACACTGCTGAAGAAATAAAAGCCTTACTTTACCTCCTGTTTTCTTATTGAACTCCGCACAAACCTTCCCGGCCTCCATCGAATTCATCCACTTGTCCGAAGTCGCATCTAAGCACATCTGGTTCAGCATTCCACCGTGGTCCAGAAAAACCAGGACATAGTTGTCGCTCTTGAAATTTTTCAGAACCCAGTCGAGATATTTTGCAAGTTCTTCCGTGCTGGCGCTCTCATCGGATTCTGCGAGAGAATTCTTTCTGATGGTCTTCCAGCCACTTCTTTGCACCAGTATCCGTTTCATTTTCGTGGAGTCGGGAAAGTCCGCCTGAATGACTACGGACTGGTTCGGATTGACAACTCCCTTTTCGAGCATCTTGATGATCTTGTCGCCGCAAATGTATAAGTCATTGTCGTATGACATATAATAGATGAAGAGCCACTTTTCCTTGTTCCTGGTGGATTTCGGATGGAAGACGAAACAAAGCCCCACCAACGCCATCACCAGCAGGATGACGGCTCGGAAATTCCGGTTTTTAAACTGTGTCAATATGTGGAATTCCTCTTTCATATAAAAAAGTACAGGTGAAAATCTAATAAATCAATGGACATGAATACAGACATCCGTGGAAAATACTGTTGCCGCCTCCATACTGTAGGCGTTTCACGTCCAACATGGCCGTGGCTACAACAGATTCAGTTGCAACATCATGTGATTTGCCACCATTTTACAACTTAAAATAAATCCGACATAGTAATGCGAACCACACCCGAAAGCTGGCGGCTCATCTTATTGGAGTCCAATTTGAAACGTGTCGCTGGCCTTGCCCATGAACCCGATATAGTCGCCAGCCTCGACACTCACAGGCGTAGCACCGTTGAACAAGCTATCGTAACGCCTGGTAAAGCCGCTGGTTAAAATAATGATGCGACTGCCGGCCGGCGGAGCACAGCCGAATGCGGCTGCACTGCCGACGCTGCGCCATTCATTATCCCCCAGGCTGCCAATGGTGACGGTATCGCCATGGACGGCCAACTGGATAGTCTTGGCATCGGAAAAGCGGAAATTACCATACTTGAGCCGGGTTTCGCCGTTCGAGGAAAGCAGTGATATCCCCAATATGTCTCTGCCGTGGGAAACGCACATCCCTGCGGCTTCTGCGGACTGGAGGCGGCACAGCATGTAAGTCCCCATGGCTTTTAAGTACACGTAGCCTGGCAGTTCCGATATCGTTCCGGTTTGAGAAGGAAAAAGGCAGAAGTCGTACGCCGATCCGTTGCGGTACAGCCATTTCCGGTCGGCGAATGCCTCGCCGCTCCATTCGGCTGCGCTGGTGGCGATGCCTTCGGCAAACACATAGCCGGCATCGTACTTATATCCCAAGATGTAGTTGGTGGTTCCCTGGCTGACGGGTTTCAGCTTCAATGCCGCCTGGTAGAAACAACCGTCGGTATTGTATTGCAGCGCATACTTCTGAGTGAACACGCCATCGGCAAACGACTTCACGATCATCTGGCTGGTGGCTACGTCGAATTCGATCTTGAAAATCTCCGACCCCGTGGCGTAATAGCCGGCGTACGCCAGCAGCTCTTCCGGGATGGTCCCGCGGGTCGGTGCCACTGCAGCCGCGGTGGTTCCAGTGACAATACCGCGTTCCTTCAGCAGCGCCTGGGTGATTTCGTCAATGGCATTCCCAACATCGACGCCTTCGCCGGCGAAGATAAGCGCGACCGACAGTTGATGCGCCGGAATCGCATGGAGTTGCGAGGAGAACTGCTGCGTGCCGCCGTTCTTGGCGAGAATAGTGACACCCTCGTCGGCAAATCTTTTGGCCGACACGGAATCCCAGCCGAGCCCGCAGTTGAACCCCGGGAGGACGCCCAGAGCGGTATCGGCCCCGTACTGGGCTTTCATGTACTCCGCAAGCGAGCCGTCCGAAAACAGCCGGTTGCGGTAAAGGACGTTTGCATAGCGGCAAAGATCTTCAGCCGTGGCGGTGATGCCGCCGGATCCCATCACGCTGACGTATTCGACCGGCTTCGGTAACCCGGTCGACGTATTGTACACCAGCGCGATGTTTGTGTTGCCATCCTTGAAGAAACACGAGGAGTTCTTCATATGCATCGGCTTGAAAATCCTTTTGTTCAGAAAGGCCGCGTAACTCTTGCCGGTGATTTTCTCGATCAGACCCTCTGCAACCGTGAAACCGTCATTGCAGTATACACTGATGGTGCCGGGCTGATGCTTGATCCCCTCGGCGGCAAGAAATTCTAACGTCTCGGCAACATAGCTGGGATTCTTCTGTGATCCAAATGCGTCTTTGCCATTGGTGCCGGGCAGCCCCGACGTATGGTTGAGCAGCATACGCACTGTGATCTCACGGTAGCGTTCGTCCGAGGCTGCGAACTCCGGCAGATATGTGGTGACCGGTTGATCCAAGTTCACCAGGCCATCGTCGACGAGCAGTAGAACCGCAGCCGCAGTGAAAATCTTGCTGATCGAGCCAATGTTGAACTGCGTGTTCTTCCGGACTGGCAGCGAGTCTTCGCGGTTTCGCATGCCAAAGCCCTCCGAATAGATGATCCGGTTCTTGTGCATGATGGCGATGGTCGCCGATGAGGCGGCGCCGGAGGAAAGCCGCTTCCAAATCTCCCGCCGGGCGGTCTGAACCGTTTCCGGAATCTCCGATTTGGCGGCCATGGCCGAGGCACATCCGGTTTGAACAACAAGCAACAGCGCTACCGCCCAGCGAAACATCTGACTCATGATTGACTCTCCATTTTTCGTTTTTCTGTTTGAAATATATGACTAATAGGGAATTTTATTTCCCCCATTTGCTTATACCAAGTTGCAATCAAAAGACAAGGCGATAGGTGCCGTGAAAACTACTGTAGCCGCCCCCATGTTGGGGGCGAACACGGCCAACATCCTACTATGCCAAGGCTTCGTAGGACAGGTGGCCGTGGCTACAAAAAATCCACACATATTATTACTAGTCCACTGATTGCAAATTATTATTCTGTTCTACCAGTTTGAACTGCCATCCTAATGTTTTACCTGCCTATATGTGGAAAGTTTCATCATCTTGGCTTACAATAACATCCCGTCGCCAGTTTTCAATGAATCCTGTCACTGCCACAAAGTCAAGGTCGCCAATTATATTCAGATTCACTGTAGCCGCCCCCATGTTGGTGGCGAACACGGCCAACATCCTACTATGCTAAGGCTTCGTAGGACAGGTGGCCGTGGCTACAACATAAAAAGTCAAAACATTTGTCAATTTAATTATGCGATTATTAGTATTTATTCGAAGAGCTGGAAGATCTTAAAATAGAATTCTTATCTCTGATATATCGGGAGTTGGTGGTATGTTACGCTGAGAGCGAGCACCGCCATGGCTGTCGCGTAGCAAGGCCCCGGCTGTGTCTCGTGCTGTCCCACTGGCGGCCAGGAACCATCCTCCTTCTGAAGTTTGAGCAACGTCTCATATATTTTCGGGCCAAATTTTTCCCATTGCTCCTCCCCGAGCTGAAACATCCCTTGCGACAGGTAATAGTGGGTATAGTAGAAGAATGGTATTCCGCCAGTCTTCAGCGCATCATATTTTTGCGAGATATATTCACCAGCCTTGAGAGTGGAATCCTCGCGATGATGACCACAAAGTTCAAGGCAGAGAAGCGCCACGCCGGTCTGCGGAAGACTCGATCCCCCGCCGGGCTGGTATCCGAAACCTCCATCCTGCGCACGGCATTTCATGATGAAGCCCACCGCATCCTGGATCGCCTCTTTCGGCACTGGGGCACCATTGTTGCGGGCGGAACGCAAAGCCATCAGCGCCCATCCGGAATGCGACAGATCACTGTCTCCGCTCTTGGTCTCATACCTCCAGCCTCCACGATGGGCTTCGGACTTCGGAACTCGTTGGGCATCAATGATTATCTTCAATGCCTTGCCAAGGGCGACATCCACTCTCTTCTGGCGTTCCGGAGTGAGCATACCCGACACTTCCGAGAGCATGAGCGTAGAAATGTTATGGCTGTACATCTGTCCCCCGCCTTTTCCTATCAGCGAGCCATCGGCACTCTGTGACAGCAGGACAAAGTCAATCCCCTTGTCAATGACATCCCCAAAGGGAGCGAGACTGGGATTGTAACCCCGCGCCAGAAATGACATCACGCACAGCGAAGTGATGGCGGTATTATTGGGCATCCCTCCTGGGAACGAACCGTCCGGAAGCTGGGACTTGGCAAGAAAAGATAACGCCTTGTCTATCGAATCATCGAATGACTTCTGATACATAATATCCTGGGTTACAGGGGTTACAGGATCTTCAGCAATAACTCCATTGACTGATATGCAGGATACTGCACAGATCAGAAAAAGTTTAATAATAAAGGTTGAATTCATTTGAACACCCAATATCCAACACTCAATATAATTCATTGTTTTTTCTCCATCCCAAGCTTTGATAATTCTTCAAAATAACGTTTTATGATGTCCCTGTATTCTTCCGGCCCTTCATTCGATGACGACTGGAGTATTTCGCTCCGCAGACTTGCCGGAAGCCTGAGCCAGTCGTTATAAGTGAGTTTCAAACGTTTTCCTATTTGTTCAAATCCCTGAGGAGCCTCTCCTGTCGCCGAGATGACTCGTTTCCCATCAGCCTGTAATGCGGACATCTTTCCGGGAGTGGGGTTGGCACCGGCTTTTGCCGCCTCGTTCATGGCGTTCCGGGCCACAGATTTCAGCGCCTCCGTCGAGCGGATGGCGTCAATCGCATTTTGTTCCAGATCAAGAGAAGCCTTTCTTGCAAGTCCCGATGCCATAGTAAGATCTGGACTTGTCTCCTGGACTATTTGGGGATTGGAATTCGCAGATATTTTGTCAATCTCATCCTGGACTTCGGCCATTTTTGTGGCGGCCTGTTCGAGAGATTTAGAGGAATTTGCCAGCGCCTGGAGGGTCTCTCCGGGAATTTTCCCCGGAAATGATTTGTCCTGTTTCGCTTGCGCGGCCTCTTCTGCCATTTTCGCGATTGACTTGCTGGCGTTGTCGGAATTCTGGTGCGCATTCTGCAGATCATTTTCACCCCCGGCCGCAGTCTGCCTGCTCTTCTCCGGCATATCGAGTTCCTTGGCGCTTTTCTCGAATGCCTTGGCTTCTTTCACAAGACTCTCCGCACGAGTTCCAAGATTGTCCTGCCACGCGGCAAGATGATCAAGCGGCCTGTTTCCGACGAGCGCGGCGATTTCCTTTCGGATCATCTCCTCCTCTTCCTCGGCTTTTTTGGCGCGCATTGCAAGACCGGAAATAGGGGAATTTCTTTTCTCATTGTCATCCTTTCCCGCAAGCCGAGATGCGGCTTCGGCCTCGAGCCCTTTTGCAAGTTCACCCAGGTTTCTGGCGGCTTCGGTCGCATTGGCTGCGGCCAAGGGAAGATCCGACTTGCGTAGGGAGTCTTTCGCCTTTTTCACCGAATCCCTCGCCTGTTCCGCTGACTTGCCAGAGGGAGGAGATTCTTTCGCGACAATCGCGGCAATGTTCCTCGCCTCTTCGGAGAGGGCATCCTGCCGTCTTTCAATCTCGGCCGTCTGCCCGCGCATATTGGCATCTGCGGCGGCCTTCTTTTCTTTCATAAGCTTCATCGTCTTGTCATTCAATGACCTCTGTGCCTCTGCAAGCTCGCCTACAATCTCCTGGCGCGCCGATAGTTCCTCGGTTTCGAACTGTGACAGCAAGCTGTCTGCAATTTTCGACTGCTGAGCGGCTTCAAGCGATTTCCGTATTCCTTCGGCAGACTGCATTACCGCATTGGGCCGATTCGTGTTTTTTGACGCCGCATCGGAATACTGCCTGGCCTGATCCGCAGCCTGCTTCGCGGCATCGGCGGCCTTTCCGGCTTCCTCTAGAGCGAGTTTCGCCATCGCCTCATCACGACGGGCTGAAGCTACTTTATCACCTATCTCGGCGGCAAGCCTATCCCGGGAATTTTTCTCCGCATCTTTCTGGAACTTCTCCATCGCTCCGATGTTCTTGGAAGTCTCTCCGAGGGACTTTTCCGCCTTCGCAACCGCATCATTGACGGCCTTCGCGGTTTCCGCCGCCTTTTCGGACTGTGACATTGCATTGCGGGCAGGCTCGGAATGATAGTCTCCGGATTTCCCGCCTATCTTAGCCAAGTCAGATGCCATCTTCGCGGCTGATTCCGCCATTTTAGCGGCATGGTCTGCAAGAATTGCATTCTCCTCCGCGTCGCGTGTTTTCTTCGCTGCCTCTTCAAGTTGCGCTCCCTTTTCGGCAGGTGACGCAGCAGGATTGAAGCTGGATTCGAGAGCTGAAACATCCTTCGCCAGATTCTGCGCATCGTGGGCTTCCTCTTCAGATTTCGCTGATGCCTCCAGTGCCTTTTGCGCAAATCCCTTCAGCAGTGCCGTTTTTTCCGTGGCGAGCGCCGCGGCCGCCTTGTCAGCTTTCTTTCCGGCATCCTTAGAGACACGTTCGAACTTGCTGATCTCGCCCAGGGCGGCCTTCTCGGCAGCTTTGCCCTCTTCCGCCGCAGACGCTGCAAGCTCGCCGGACTTTTTCGCCTTGGCGGACATCTCCTTCAAGGCGTCACGCGGGGAATCGGACTGCTTCCAAGGATTTTTTCCTCCTTCTTTCTCCAGGCGTGCCGCAAGTTCCCCAAGCTTAGCTGAAGCACCATTTTGATGGCGAGCCGCCTCATCAAGCTTGTTGTCAGATATCTGTTCCGCAGCATTCTTCATGGTTTCACCAACTGGTGCCGTGAGATCATTTGATTTTGCGAATTCCGCAGCCAAGGCCTGTTGATCGGACAGCTCTCCCAGACGTTCCTCAAGATCCTGCGGCTGGGAAATTTTGCCAAGATTTTCTGCAAGACGAGCCTGTTCATCGGCAAGCCTGTGCGCCTCTTCGGCTATACGCCCGGCCTCGTTGAGAACCGCCGAATCCTTCCTGGGTTGCGGAGGAGGTTTCTCTCCTGCAAGTTCGGCCATTTTCGCGGCGGCCTGCCCGAGAGATTTCGATGAGGATGCCAGCGCCTGTGTGGTTTCTATAGGAAGTTTTTCGGAAAATGTTTTCTCCGGATTCTGTCTCACCTGCGCATCATCGACGGCCATCTTCGCGATTGACTTCCCGGCGTTGTCGGAATTCTGATGTGCACTCTGCAGACTTTGTTCTCCTTCAGCCGCAAGCTGTTGGTTTTCCTGTGTGAGATTGAGTTCCTTGGTTCCTTTCTTAAGCAATTCCGCATCCTTTCTAAGTTCCTCGGCCCGCTTTTTGATGTTGTCCTGCCAGGCTCCAAGCTGATCAAGCGGCTTGTTCCCGGCAAGCGTTGAGACCTCATTCATAAGTCTCATAGTTTTGTCATTCAAGGACTTCTGAGCCTTCGCAAGTTCGCCGACAATTTCCTGCCGCGCCGAACGTTCATCGGAGGCGAACTGGGACAGCAGGCTATCTGCAATTTTCGACTGCTGATCGGCTTCGGCGGATTTGCGCATGGATTCGATTGCGCGTCCGGCGGCATTCTGCCTGTTCTGATTATTTGATGCGGATTTTGCGGCCTCGGCAGCCTGATCTCCCGCCTGCTTCGCGGCGGCGGCGGCTTTACGCGCCTCTTCGAGATCGTGTTTCGCCATCGCCTCTCCGCGACGGGCCGAAGTTATTTTCCCACCTATCTCGGAGGCAAGCTCATCCTGCAAATTTTTCTCCGCATCCTTCCGGAAATTTTCCATCGCCACGATGTCCTTGGAAGTCTCTCCGAGGGACTTTTCCGCCTTTGCGATGGCATCATTCGCGGCCTTCGCTGTTTCCGCCGCCTTTCCGGACTGTGACACTGCATTGCGGACAGGTTCTGAGTGATAGTCTCCTGAATTCCCGCCGTCCTTCGCCAAATCCGACGCAATCTTTGCGGCTGACTCGGCAAGCTTGGCTGCGGAATCGGCAAGAATAGCCTTCTGCTCCGCGTCGCGTGTTTTCAGCTCCGCCTGTTCAAGCAGTACTCCTTTTTCATCAGGTGACGCACCAGGATTGAAGCGAGACTTGGCATCGGAAGTTTCCTTCGCCAGCTTCTGCACATCGCCTGCGTTCTGTTCAGATTTCGCCGATGCTTCCTTGGTCTTAAGTGCAAGATCCTTGAGCAACGCCATCTTTTCGGCGGCGACAGCCGCAACTGTCTTGTCAGGATTTTTTGCGGCATCCCTGGATGCAAGTTCGAATTTTTCGAGCGCTGCCTGGACGGCCTTCTCGGCGGCCTTCGCTTTTTCCGCAGCAGACGCAGCAAGCTCGCCGGACTTGTTTGCCTTGGCGGACATCTCCTTCAGGTCATTACGCAGGGAATCGGACCTTTTCCATGAATCTTTTTCACCTTCTTTCTCCATACGATCCACAGCTTCTCCGAGAGTTGCCGAAGCATCATTTTGATGACGGGCGGCCTCGTCAAACTTGTTGTCCGATATCAGTTCCGCTGCGTTCTTCATCGCCTCGCTGGCGGGAGCGGTAAGATTGTTGGATTTTGCGAATTCCGCAGCCGAAGCCTGCTGTTTCGCAAGCTCCACCATATGTTTTCTGATATTCTGCAACTGAGGAATTTTGCCGAGATCTTCGGCAAGACTGGACTCTTCATCGGCAAGTTTGCGCGCCACGTCGGATATCCGCCCTGCCTCGTTGAAAATCGCCGAATTATCACTTTGTCTTGGAATATCTTTCTCTCCCGCCAGTTCGTCCATCTTTGCAGCCGCCTGCTCGAATGATTTAGAGGAGGTCGCCTGCGCCTGCATTGCCTCTGCCGGAAGTTTTTCATTGAATGATTTCACGGGTGTCTGCTTCGCTTTCACAGCCTCCTCTGTCATTTTAGCGATTGACTTTCCTGCATTGTCGGAATTCTGGGTTCCATTCTGTAGATTTTGTTCTCCCTCCGTCACGAGTTGTTGTGTTTTCTGCGGCATGCCGAGTTCCCTGGCGCTCGTCTTTAATGATTCGGCCTCCTTTTTAAGTTCTACTGCCCGCCGTTCAATGTTGTTTTGCCAGGCGGCAAGCTGATCAAGAGGGCTTCCATCAGCAAGAGCAGAGATCTCATTTCGGATCATCTCCTGCTCATCCGTGACTTTTCTGGCACGCATGGCCAGACTGGAAACAGGAGAACCAGGCTTCTCCTTGGCATCATTCCCCGCAAGCCGCGATGCGGCTTCGGCCTCGAGCCCATCTGCCAATTCGTCCAGGCTCTTGGTGGCTTCGGTCGCATTTCCGGCCGCCGAAGGAAGATCTGAATTGCGCAGTGAGTCTTTAGTTTTTAGAGCCGAATCCTTTGCCTGTTCAGCGGATTTGCCTGAAGGAGGTGATTCTTTCGCGACAAGCGCGGCAATGTCTTTAGCCTCTTCCGCCAGTGCCGCCTGCCGTTTCTCAAGCTCGGTGGTCTGATCGCGTTTCCGCGCATCTGTAACGGCTTCCTTCTCATTCATAAGTTCTATAGTTTTATCATTCAACAAGTTCTGCTCCTTTGCAAGTTCGCCTACGATCTCCTGCCGGGCAGATCGTTCATCCGAAGCAAGTTCGGACAGAAGGCTTTCCGCAAGTTTCGACTGCTGGCCGGACTCAAGAGATTTCCGGATTGATTCAAGGGCGCGTCCGGCGGCATTCCGCCCGTTCTGATCCTTCGATGCGGATTTCGCGCCCTCTGTGGCCTGATCCGCAGCCTGCTTTGCGGAGTTGGCGGCGTTGCGAGCTCCGTCGAGAGCGTGTTTCGCCATCGCCTCCTCGCGACGGGCGGATGCAATTTTCTCGCCGATCCTTGCGGCAAGTTCCTTCTGCAGATTCTTCTCGGCATCCTTCCGGAAATTTTCCATCGCCACGATATTCTTGGAAGCTTCCTCGAGGGATTTCGCGGACTTGGCGGCGGCATCATTGACGGACTTCGCCGCTTCAGCCGCCTTTTCGGACTGCGACAAGGCGTTGCGGACTGGCTCGGAATGATAGTTCCCGGACTTTCCATTGCCCTTCGCCAAATTCGATGCCATCTTCGCCGCTGAATCGGCCATTTTGGCATCATGAACTGCAAGAATTGCCTTCTGTTCCGCGTCGCGCGCCTTCTGCTCCGCCTGGTCTAGGAGCGCTCCCTTTTCGGCAGGTGAGGCACCAGGATTGAAACGGGATTCTGCGGCGGAAGCCTCCTTCCCCAAATTCTGCGCTTCGCGTGCATTTTGCTCCGATTTTGCCGAAGCCTCCTTTGACTTTTGCACAATATCCTTGAGCAATGTCATCTTTTCGGCGGCGAGGGCTGCAACCGTCTTATCGGGCTTTTTCCCGGCATCCTTCGTGGCAAGCTCGTATTTTTCGAGTTCCGCCTGCGCGGCCTTTTCGGCGCCCTTCGCCTTTTCCGCTGACGCAGTAGCCATTTCGCCGGACTTTTTCGCTTTGGCGGATATTTCCTTCAAGGCGTCAGTCGGGGAATCAGGCCGTTTCCAGGGATCACCTGCACCTTCATTTTCCAGACGGGCTGCAGCCTTCCCGAGGGTTGCTGAAGCATTGCTCTGATGACGGGCCGCCTCGTCAAGCTTGTTGTTAGATATCCGATCCGCGGCGTTCTTCATCGTATCACTGGCGGGAGCGGTGAGTTCATTGGATTTTGCGAATTCCGCAGCCGAGGCCTGCTGGACGGAAAGCTCGCCGAGCCGCCTGTCCATCTCCTGAAGTTTAGAAATTTTGCCGAGGTTTTCGGAGAGACGGGTCTGTTCATCGGCAAGCCTGCGCGCCTCGCCGGCCATCCGCTTGCCCTCATCAAGAAAATCCGACTCCCTCATGGATCCGGACTGGGCATTTTCCCTGGCATACTTGGCGACCGAGTCTGCAATTTTACCTTGATCGCGCCGCCATTCGTCAAGCTGTTTTTTCATCTCCGGATTACTGGCGGCAACGTTGTTTCCCGCCGGGGGCATCTGCCTGTCAATCTCCATTTTCCGTCTCGCGAGGTTTTCCTGCATCTCGGCGAGATTGCGCATCTGGAGTGCGAGTTCCAGCGTCTTCGAGGCCATATCGTTTTTCTTGAGCAACTCATCGAGGGCGGAAAGAGATTTATCAATATGCGTGCCGATCTTTTCTACAAGAATGCCGCGTTCCTCTGGAGTTTCAGCCAGATTTATTTGATCCGCAAGTCCTTGCGCTTTGGCAATTTCCTCCTGGCGGATTTTTTCGATCTCACTTGACGCCCTATTGAAAAAACCATCCTTGAGCGTTTCCGACAAATCCCTGAGCGTCGAATCGTTTTTGTCAAGTATATCTCTGAGCGCTCCGACACGTTCGGACATCTGTTCGGGTTTTTTCTCGTTCTTGGAGGTGACCTCTTTCACAGATGCCAGGTTCCGCCTGGCCTGTTCAAGTTCCTTTTTCGCCTGATCAAGCTGGTTCTTCAATGTCTCCTTCTGGGATTGAAGAGCCTGTCCCTCGAAAAAATTGGCATTTTCATCAACAACAATAGTATATTTTTCCGATAGTCCGAGCTGTGGTCCCTTAAGATCCTTAGGCAGATTGTCGGCTGCCGAAATCTGGAATACTATGCGTTTGGCACCATCGAGCCTTGGATCTGCGAGGTCTATCACAGTATTTCCTTCGAACTTTTTTACGCATCTTTTTCCCGAAGATGATTCGGAGGGAATTTGAATCGGCACTGGTGCGAGCCTGGTGGAATCTTTTTCGAGAAGGAGCTCTACCGAGGCCAGGCCGATGTCATCGGTGGCTAAGAAATATAACGGGAAGTGGTCGCCTGATTTCAGGTGAATCTCTTTCTGGGCGATGTCAGTAATCACGGCGATCGGCGGCATATCTGGCAAAGCCTGGACAGAACGTTCGAACTTCGGATTCTTCAGGCAGTACTCATCGGCAAGGCAGATCGAATATGTCCCCGCAAGCCCCGGAGTCAGCGGAATACGGAACGACAGATGTTTATCTCCATCTGCTCCGGCAGCTTTTTCAGGATGAATGACGGCGGTGTCTTTCGATTGGATCTTCAGAAGCGCAGACTGGCAGGCCTTGTTGATTTCAACCGATACTGTGGCGACGGATCCCGCAAGTGCGGCAATTGTTCCTTCAGAGTCGGACTCGATCCTTGGCGGAGTGCAGGCATATTCCGGATAATCAATCCTGAGACTGTTTTTTTCTATGACAGGCGGATTGACCGCGGTAACCTTGTAATATCTGGTGACGGCATCGTCGGCCTCGATCCTGTATGTGAAATTCCTTTCGACGGAGTCAATTGTGAAAATGAAGTCCGACATGTTTTCCTTTTCTTCCAAAACAGTCTTTTTCATTTGATCAATCGTTCCGATCCCATCGTCTGCAATGCGTCTGATTTTTGCGGATTGTATCTTGGCCTTGGAGGATGCGAGTGCGATCTCGAGGAGTTTTCCACGGGCGACAAAGGCGTCGCCAGGCCTGATCTCGAGGTCCATGGCGCTTATGTTGGGAAGATTTGCGAAGGGTGCCATGGCCCGCGCCAGAAGAAACGATGTCTTCCTTGGAGATGCGGCAAATATGACAGCGAGCATCAGCACTGCTGATAATGCCGTGGAAAGATATGGTACTGCGGCACGGATCGAGACTTCCTTCTTCGGCCTGATTTTTCTGGCATCGTCGGCTGCGGCCTCCGCAAGAGCGTCTATGAGTTTCTGCGACCCTCTGACATCTGGATCGTCCGAGGTCGTCAGAAGCTCGACCGCCGAGCTGAGCCGCTCCTGCATTTCCGGATGGTGCGATTCGATCATCAGCGCCACTCCGGCGAGAGTGTATGAACGTGCGAGAGGAGAGACCAGGAACTTGTAGATGGCGATGATCATTCCGACATAGATTGCGCATGACAATATCCAACGTGTTGATGCCGAAACAATTGTGAAATACAGATCCGCTCCCATCACAAGAAGTGTCAAGGCTATGAACACGCTGGCGACGGCGCAGAATCCGCGGATCAGGGTTATCTTCCTTGTCCGCCGCAGAAGTTCGCGCAGCGCGGCCGCGATGGGTGCCGGTATGGATTCAAGTCTTGTCTCTAGTTTTTGGTTTTTCATGGGAGGTTGACCTTTTTTCTCAATAACCATTCGATTACGGCGAGTGCAATAAGCATCATCAGGAACGGCCAGGAATTCCAGACGGATATCTGGCGGCTTTCAGTCTGTATCAGCGATGGCGGACCAAATTTTTCCAGGGCTGTAGGAGCCATTGACGGTTCGAAGACAGCTCCGCCGGTCACGGCCGCGATCCTGTTCAGGGTTCCTGTGTCGGCGGCAAGTTCGGCAAGTTCGTCCGGCAAAGCTGCGGACACTCCAAATTCCGCATGCACGGAACCGGCATCCGTCTCAAGGCCGGCAGGAAGATTGTCGCAGACAAGTTCCAGCCTGTAGTCTCCCTCCGGAAGAGTGCCTACGCCACCCGAGTAAATTCCTGGCGAACCTGGTTCGTAATGAAGTCTGTTCCTGGCGACCTCTGTGCCTCCCTTCAGCACTCTGACAGAAGTGTTTGCATCTGTGACAGGTGTAAAATCGCGCTGTGTTATCTTGGCACGAACTTTGATGTCTTCATCTGGAGAGTAACGGCTTTTTTCCGGGGCGAGCCTTACGCAGGCCGCTCCGAACATGATTTTGTCGGACGTCGCCCAGCGCAGGAGCTGTCCCCAGAATTTGTGATGATAGATGTCGCCATTCCTGTAGCGCAGACGCCAGGTTTCGTCGAAGGTGAGCATTGCGACTTTGCCGAGGGCATAATTCTGGCAGATGACAAGCGCATTCTCAAGCTCGAACTGGCGCCTCTTGCGGAGCAGTTCCTCGCTGGAGACCTCAGAGGACGAACTTGATTTAAGGAATGAGGGCGGATCAAAAGGCATCGCGAAAGCAAGCACAGCGGCTCCCGGCTTGGCGGTGACAATGGGGTACCTCCAGTAGAATGGAGGAATACCGTTCCAGATTTTCAGATTTTCCGCAGGAGACGGTGACAGTTGCATTATTATGTGTTCTTCCCCCTCCTGTGTAAGGGCGATCCGGTAGGATTCGCCTGGTGCCTTGATGAATGGCGCACTGACTGGCTTGAAATTCACGGGGATGAGTTCCGCGAGAGGAGTGTCAAAGTACGAATTCGGCATCTTCGCGGATCCCGCCACCAGGATGAGAGTTCCCGCCCTTTCCGCCACGAATTTCTTGATGAACCCTATTCCGTCCTTTCCTATGGAACCGGCATCTACATCTCCAAGTACTATGACATCAAATTTCATCCATTCCCCCTCGGTGGCGGGGAGCAATGTCGCCTCCGCATCGTCAATCGCCCTCGATGCTGAGGCGGCCACAGGAGCTCTCCCCTGCTGGTTTTCGATCCTGTCAGGGCGAAGGAGCACATACTGGAGCCTGACGGATCGGTCGCGGCTGACAAACAAATTCTTGAGATAGCGGAACTCCCAGCGCGGAGATCCCTCGACATACAGCACCTTGATGCAGTCGTCCGTCACATTCACAGGGACAGCTCTCTGATTGTTTTCCATTACAAGCTCTCCCTCGACCGGATCAATTGCAACCTTGTACGAATGATAACCTGCCGTCTTCGGCTTGTCGGTCAGGCTGATCTTATCGCGCATGTAATCTGATTTAACATCAATTTCCCTGCTGGTCACAAGATTTGCGCCATCAGAGAGTTTGAGACAGATTTTCTGACCTGACAGACCAGTGAGTTTCACGTTGACATTGGCATTGAAGGTGTCGTCGAGATAAAGTGAATCAGGCACCTCGACGGAGAGCACGGCCGCATCTTTCAGAGGACGCGGGCCCGCTCCGAAGGATATGGAGCAGACGGGGATTTTCGCCTCTCCGAGCCGTGCCGCGATTGATTCGATCGAATCGGATCCGTTGTGCCTGCCGTCGGAAAGAAGGAGAATGCCCGCGAGCTGCCCTGGTGGTATGTCGGAAAGTGATTTTGCGAATACTGACGCCATATTCGTTCCCATTGATGCACTGTCCGGCTTTTTCCCGGCTTTAGTGTCCGACCCTCCTGTTTTCAGTTTTGCCGGATCGATCTCCGACGGGGCGATTGCAAAATCATACGCCTTCACACCATATTTGTCGGAAATTTTCTGCATCAGGCTTCCCGTCTTTTCCTTGTCCTTCCCGGCAGGCTGTGGTGTGGAGAGAATTTTTTCAGCCAAGTCGGCGCGTTTCAGTTTCGAGATCGCTTCGACATCAGCCTTCCCCCCCTCTGGCAAGGAGGAAAAAAGCGCCGCGTCAATTTCATCTCCGAGGGCTGAAGTCTCCTTCTCAATTCCCTGTAGAGAAGCCATTGAAAGTCTGCCGAGTTCAATCATCCTGCTGTAGTTGGGGCTGATCCTGATTTCATCGTTCTTTTTTCCGTAGGCCTGTACTGCCGTCTCGAGAAGTTTGATCCTTTCATCGTGAAGATTCACAACTTCCGAATTCATACGCCCGATAATTAGATTGATTTTTGCCTTGACCGGTTCGCCGAGAACCGGAGTTTTCAGGGACAGTAGCTCATTGGTTTTCTCGCGTTGTGCGGCGACATCCGATCTCAGATTCCGCGCCGCCTTGAGGATGGAACGTATCTCTGCAATATTTTTTTCATCCGGGAACTTGGACGTCTGGCTTATTGCCGTGATCCCATCCGTCTGGGCGGCTGTTTCCTGGCGAATCCTGTCGAGCACGGCCACAGCATCTTCGGATCTGAACGGCCTCTTTGCCTTGAGAATGGAAAGATATTCCGCAATCCTTATCTTTTCTCCCGTGCCCATGTCCGAACATGGAATTCCCATGGATGCGCTGTTGTCAATCGCCACTGCCACGTAACGGTCAATTTTCCGTGAGATTTCAAAGACTTTCACCGGCTGGCACAGGGCGAAGGCGACAAGTATGACAAGCAGGGCGCGGAGGCCTGGCAGGATAATGCTCTCGCGTCTTGGAAGTATCCGGCATTCGAAAGCGTAGAGGGCAAGTACAGTCTCTGCCGAAACTGCGCCTGCCAGAAGCATCACCCAGATCGGCCAGTTGGTTGCGAAGATGAGATGTCTCTGCAACGCCTGCGACAGGAAGACGAGAGCGACAAAACAAAGCATTCCCCTCGCGATCGGTGGGATTGCCCTTTTACAGCGGTCCTGGGCAGACGGCTTCCATGAGCGCAGTCTTATCCAGAGGAAAAACGCCAGCGCCGACGCAATCCACAGCGCGAACGTGGGAATGGATTCAGGAAAAATAAAATGTTGTGTCATCGTGTTCATATTCCAAAATTGGTAAAACTTTCCTGTGTGTGATTTGTCTGATTGCGAAATTCGACAGCTTCGCCTTTGTGCACCCGGCGGTTGATCGCGATAATACGTTCGAGTGCGATCTCAAGCACCAGAAAGACCAGAGCCATAGCCATCAGGTACTTCCATATTTCCTTGCCTGGGATCCCGCCCGTGGCGGCGGTCATAAGTTCCTCGTTGTTCGCCGGTGCGAACACGTCTATGCGGTCACTTAGGGAAAGGAGTTCCTCGTCGCCGAGCCGAGTCAGGCTGCTTTCTCCGGGATCTGTAAGAACCACAAAAGGCAATTCCGCCAGCATTTGGCCGTCGCCGCGTTTCGGAGGATCCGGCAAACCGTCGAGTTTGATCTTGTAGAGTCCCGGCCAGCGGGTCTCGGAACATCTTATGAGCCGACGGCCTTCGACATTTAGAAATTCGGCTTTGCCCGGCCGGCCTGTGGGAGTGATAACCGGAATGTCAACTGTCTTTCCGGAGACCTCGGCCCTTGAGGAAGTGCTTGACGAGACGGAAGATGGAGACATCCCATTGTCGAGCTCGAACATCATTTCCAATCCCGGGTTCACATTCCCCTCGACACCGCCGTAGGAGGCGAGATGATATACAAGCTCATGCATCAATGGCACAAAAACTTTCAACGAAGGCAATGTGCTGTCATCGCGGTCCATTGCGAAAGCTGTGATGGCCACCAATCCGCGTCCCAGCTTGCGTTCGGCAATGAAAGGGTCACCCGAGTCGAGAAGGCCGCCGATGCTTACATCCACATCCGACTTGTCGGTTTCAAGCTTCCAATATGAACGGATCATGGCGAGCGACGCATCGGAATGCGCATTGTCGGCGCAGAGCCTGAGCGCTGGTCCTGTAAATGTTTTAAGTGCGAAATGCGCAGGATTGTCCGAGAGGACTTTGCGTTCAGCCATATCTGCCGGAAGAAGTTTCTCTCCGGATGGGGAGCGGTACGAATTCACCGATGCCGCGTCTGTTCTGGAACCGGGGACGACAAGAAGTCCGCCTCCGGCCATGACTTTACTCAACAGCTTGTCGCCCAAGGATTTGGGAAGAACAGTAGGATTTGCAAGTATCACTGCGCGATATTTGCCCATATCCTTTGCTGATGCCTCCTCGATCCCTACAATGTCAGGTTTTATTGCGAAAGTCGTGCAGATTGAATTTTCGCCGGCCTTGAGGTTTTCCGGGCGCAGCGCGAGCCGCATGAAATCAGCGGCTCCGCCCATCGCCCTCTTGGACGGAGCTCCGTCAATAATCAGGACAGGCATAGTCTCGAACACATCCAGCACTCTGGACTGGACATTGTCGGACTCCAGATCGTCATTGCAGGAAATGGAGCATGAGATAAGAGCCCTGCCAGATTTCTTGAAGCAATGCTTGAAAGCGACGAATTCCGATGTCCCTGGCGGAATTTCCTTGAGAAAGATTTCGCGGGCGACCTCTTCGCCGTTGACCGACAATGACACGGCCACAGGCTGTATGGGCATGTCGCCGCCGTTCACGATCCTGGCCTGGATCCTGACTGTTTGTCCTGCGCCCGGAGAGGAGTTTGGAAACGAGATATCCGCAACCGATGCGTTCCTGAAAGGATGTGGAAAAGGAAAACGGCGCACGATCACTTTCGGATGAAATGAGCTTGTCTTCAAATTCCTGGAGAGATAATTCCATCTCGCCTGGCTCCGGATGTCCCATCCAAATCCCTGCTGATCAGTCAGAACCACTATTTTCTTGACTGGGTTGCGACCTTCCGCGAGCATTGCGGCAGCGGCGTTGAGCGACTCTAGCACGCCGAAAGATCCGCCGGACGGTTTGAAATCCTTGTGATTTATCATGTCGAGGATTTCCCTGTGATTGGAGATGGGGGTTTTGACAAGGGGATATGGCAGAGGGCCGGCGAGAATGAGCCCCACCGCATCGCTGGTGGAACAACTTTTTACAATCTGCGCCGCCGCCTCCCTGGCACGGTCGAAGTTTGAGCGGCCATCCAGAAGTATCCTCATGGAGTCGGAACCGTCTATCACAATGACAATGTCCCGGGACTCGCCTCCCAAAAGCCAGGAACTATTCTGGAAGCGCCTTTCGGCTGCCGCCGCGGCGATTGCTATGAGTGTGGTCAATATTGCGGTTGCAAGGAGTCCCTTTCTGGTTTTCCTTGATTTCCAGAGAGCGGCCGCTACACCTGCGGAAATGGCGGCGACAGCCAGGAGCGGAATAGCAATCGGCCAGGTGAACGCGGGCTGGCTTAAAAGAAATGGGCGGGCCATTGCCGTGACAATCGCGGCAATCGCAAGACATCGCAGAACGAGCAGTATGATCTCCTCCATCAGCAGGCGGCGGCGCTGTGTCTCGAGGGATGCGGAAAGGAAACGCATCGCCCCCCAGGCTATAGGCTTCGCCTTCCTCCGGTTCAAGATGTGTATCAGCACTGGTATGGAGACCAGCGTCATCCCCAGCATCATTTGAAATTCAAGAAATGTCATCTATTTCTCCCTTCTCTGCCTGTTCGCGAGATATTCCAGAAGCGCGATGTCAAAGTCCTTGCAAGTGTTCATGGGGACGTATTCAACGCGCATCTCGCCGCAGCCCTTCCTGATTTCCGAGACAAACTTGCGGATCTCGTCGAGGTATGCCGCACGGGTCGCACGCGGGTCGAGTTCTATCCTGTTCGAGGAGATCTCCATATCCTCGAAAAGGCTCCACTTCTCGAAGGGAAAACTCAGCTCCTCCTCGGCCATCACATGCATGAGAACCACCTCGTGTTTCCTGAAACGGAAGTGATGTAGCGCCTTAAGTATCTCGGAAGGGTCGTCGAAGAGGTCGGAGATCAGGATTACCAGGCCGCGCCTCTTGATCCGCTCGGCAATGTCATGCAGTATTGGCGCGATGTTTGTCTCGCCTCCAGGCTCCGTGTTGTGCAGCTCCTCGAGGAGCGTCTTCAGATGGGAGACACGGCCGCGTGACGGGAGATATCTTCGGACTGCGGTATCGAATGTCACCAGACCTACGGCATCCTGCTGATGAATCATGAGATGCAGGAGCGATGCCGCAAGATAACGGCCATAATCGAATTTGCTGAGATGTCTGCCACGCCGGACTGAAGACATTGTCCCGGTGTAGCACATCGAGGCCGAGGCGTCGAGCAGAATAGTCGCCCGGAGGTTCGTCTCGTCCTCGTACTGCTTGACATAGTATCTGTCGGACTTTCCGTACACACGCCAGTCCAGCGCGCGGATGTCGTCGCCGTTCGCATACTCCCGGTGTTCGGCGAATTCCACGGAAAAACCTCTGAACGGGCTTCTGTGGCGTCCTGTGACGGAACCTTCCATCACGCCCCGGGCGAGAAAGTCCAGGCGATGTATTTTGGCAAGCGCTTCGGGATCCAGCAGCCACATGTATGGGGGAGAATTGTTTGTATCTAGCAAGGAATCCATTTCAGCATAGCTCCATGGATGATTGGATTGTTGAATTCTCAGTTCGCGGCGGATTTTCCCGAAAGAAAATCTTCATGTTTAGGTTTTATGGTTTCAAGCAGGCGCCTGATTACCCGGTCTGAACTTATGCCGGCGGCCTCCGCATTGAATGTTGTCACCAGGCGATGCCTGAGGACCGGCAACGCCATTTCCCTCACATCCTCCGTGATTGCATGGTAGCGGCCGCGCAATACGGCACGCGCCTTCGCGGCAAGCATCAGGTTGATCGAGGCGCGCGGACCTGCACCCCACTGGACGAGTTCCCTGATGAAGTCCGGCGCCTTGGGATCCGAAGGCCGTGTCGAACGGACAATTTCCCTTGCGTGCTCGAAGACGTGGTCTGCGGCGGGAACACGGCGGACTATCTCCTGAAGCCGTATGATGTCCTCTCCAGTCAAAATCGGACTGATGTCGGACTTGGACTGGCCGCTAACCATTTTCATGATCCGCAGTTCCTCATCCTCGCTGGGGTAATCAACGTGTATCATGAAGATGAAGCGGTCAAGCTGGGCCTCCGGCAGTGGATAAGTTCCTTCCTGCTCTATGGGGTTCTGCGTCGCCAGAACAAAGAAGGGATCCGGCAGATGATAGTCTTTTTCACCGACCGTCACCATACGCTCCTGCATCGCCTCCAGGAGGGCCGCCTGCGTTTTAGGAGGTGTCCTGTTGATCTCGTCCGCAAGGAGCATATTTGCGAAAATCGGCCCGTGGACGAACCGGAAAATCCGCTTCCCGGTAGTGCGATCCTCTTCCAGGACATCCGTCCCCGTGATGTCCGATGGCATCAGGTCCGGCGTGAACTGCACCCGCTTGAAGCTTAGAGAAACCGCCTTTGATATCGTGCTTACAAGCAGTGTCTTGGCCAGTCCCGGCACACCCACAAGCAGTGCATGCCCGCGGCAAAATATCGCGACAAGCACCTGCTCGACGACACTCGTCTGCCCCACAATCACCTGCCCTATCTGCCCGGCCATATTCCTATATGCCTCATGAAGAATACTGACCGCCTTAAGGTCGTCAAGTTCAATTTCTTCCGGCACGTCAGGAGCATCCGATGTTTTTCCTTTTACCATGTAAATCCTCCGTTAATTATACTATTTTGAAATATTTTCCTGGAACACGTCAATCATGCTGATACCGCTCCTCAGGACGGCGGTCTGTCCGGGAGCAAGGCGATTCTCACTTCCATATCGGTTTTTCACAATCACTGCACCTTCGTCAACCTTCACGGTCACGATGCTTTCAGAAGGACTTTCTGAACCCGACTGATCCCGCACTCCTACATCAAGCGGATGAAGAAACTTAAGATTCTTGCCATTCACAGAATCCGAAGCTTGGTCTTTTCTCTGTATTTCTGCACCGGGCTGCCGTGAACTCCGACTTTCAACACTGAATTTTGTTCCCACAACAACAATTTCTCCCGCCGGTGTCACAACCCTGAAACTGCGGCCTGACTTCTGTTTTGAAATTTCACAGTAGATATGCCCGTCGGACAACTGCACCGTATTGTCTTGAAACCTGGTCGGCTGGAAAGATACGAGGCTGTTCTTGGAAATCTGCAGCAGCGAGCCATCGTTGAAAACCGCGCTGGTTGGTTCTGCGGCCACCAGATCGGATTTGTCCGGCAGGACGGAGCCGGAGGCCATTGTCTTTCCACCTGACAGCAGGATCTCGCCGTCAAGTATTCTGACAGAAGGAGCCGAGGAATATTCGAATGCGAACCAGCTTGTGGCGGCGATGATGGCGACTGCAGCCGCGACCTTCAGCAAGCTGAAGGGTCTGAACTTCAAGCACGGGAGGAATACCTTGCGGAGCGGATGCAGGTTCCTCATGCGTTCGAGAATGGCTTCGTCCGCCGCTGGATCCTCCATCATAAGAACTTCGAAAAGATCAAGGCATTGCGGACATGACAAAAGATGCGCCGGCATTTCCCAGAATTCTCCCCAGGATTTCCGGGAGGAGGCAAGCTCCTTCAGTTCCTGCAGCGAGTAGTGCGGCTCGCCGGATACAAGTAATTTCCCGCCGGCAATCAACTTCTTTACATCTTCGTCATGCAAGATGTCGTGCTGTTCTGATGCTGGAATATTCTTCTGCAACTGTTCTTCCTTTTTCATTTCCATTGATGATAAGCAAATTGTTCCTTGTTAAGATAAATAGCGCAAGGATAGCCTGTTTCGTACAATAAAATCTGAAAAAAGAAGAAAAATCGTAATGCTTCTTTATCGGGAATTTTACTGTAGCCGCCCCCACCTGTCCCCCGTAGCTTCCTTGCGAAGGGGGATGTTGGGGGCGAACACGGCCAACATGGCCGTGGCTACAATGGCCGTGGCTACAACTAATGCAACAACGAAGGCTGACTCATTACGAGAATATATTATGTGCTCAGGAAGCCACGCAGTTTGTCAAGAGCCCTGCGTATTGTCGGGCCAATGCTGTTCACAGGGATTCCCGCGATCTCGGAAATTTCCCGGTAGCCTCGTTCCTGAAGGTAGAAGAGTTTGACACAGGTACGTTCCTTAGCGGAAAGAGAATTCATGGCAAGGACAATTTGACTGCTTTCAGGAATTCCTTCGTCGCTGTCTTCCTGGAGGACGGGGATTTTTTCGAGGACATCTGCAGCAAAGGATACACAGGGGTCGGAGCCTTGTTTGCGCATCATGTCCACGCATCTGTTTCGGACGAGCGTATGTAGCAATGGAAGAATCTCTCCATGCGCGAGGCACTTCCGGAGCAGGCTCCGTTCATTCTCAAGGAGGTTCCGCCAGACTGCGGTCACTGCATCCTCTATGTCATGCCGCGAGGCATGCCTGCCGTGGCGTTCAAAGGTGTTCCGCGCAAGTCCGAGCAGAAGCCCGCCGTATGAGTCAACCAGTTCGCACCAGGCGGAATGATCGTCTTCGATCAGAAGGCGCAGAAGCTCCCGGGTCCGACTCCTTTCCTGGCTGAATGGTGTCTGTTTCTTATCGTTATTTTTACTTGACATGTGTATTACTGGCCGCAACAGTTAAATATATACTTTGGGAATCGTTAAGTTGGGTGACTTGAAACTCAAAAGTAGGCCAAGTCTCGACCTGTCCCTCATAGTCCCGCGAATGCGGACAACGTGGGATGAGACTGGCATTTTTGTGGCGGCTTCATCGAAGCCAGCCCTACTTCTATGCGCAAACTAACCCTATGACTCACATCTTGACGCTTACGTATTCCGCATCTTTTCGCAACCCGAGCTATAATAGGAGAAACCGGCTCAATTTCAAGCTGCAATAATTATTGCATTAAACAAAATGTTATTGTACATTAGCTCCTTATGATTTTTTTCGACAAATGTTTTTGGCGAAAATTTGTCGGTGTTCACGATTTATCGTGTGTATTTTAAAAACTAACTAAAGTTTGAATTTTCGAAACATTTGGATTTTATGTTTTATTGTTTCGGATTTCGATATTCGAATTTCGGATTTGGGTTGTGGGCGAAGCCCACTTTAGAACAATAAGGAGGAGGACATTCTAATGCCCCGCAAAACATCAATGGACAAATATCTTAAAAGAGCAGTTGAACTTGGAGCCGTTGACGCGAAGATCATTTCGGCAGACAGTGTCGTCACGGCAGCCTGGGTCAGGATCAAATGCCAGTTCGGCTGTGGCGGTTTTGGCCAATGCCTGACATGTCCGCCAAATTCTCCGACACCGGAAAAAATCGCAGAAATATTGCGCTGCTATAGGAAGGCTCTGCTTCTTCACGGCGGCAACCACAGCGACATGAGCGAGATGGCGGTGACAATCGAGCGAGAAATCTTTCTTGACGGATATTACAAGGCGTTCGCAATGGGTGCCGGACCATGCCAACTATGTGGCCAATGCAACATCGCCAACAATGAATGCATCAATGCTGAAAAAGCCCGGCCTGCAATGGAGGCCTGCGGAATTGACGTGTTCCAGACCGCACGAAACAACGGATATCAAATTGAGGTCGTCAAAAACCAATCTTGCAAACAGAACTATTTTGCCTTGGTGCTGATCGAATAGGTGACTTGACTGAGTTCAAGTAAAAATCCATACTCATATGGCGGCGATAGTGGAGGGTCGAGTTCTACTCGACCGCGGTCGAATAGAATTCGACCTTCCAAAGATCAAATCCCTCAAGGGAATTCTGCCTCGTCCACCAAAACCGGTTACTATCAAGAATATGGAGAAAGCGATTGGAATAGGAAATGCGGTATAAACAAAATCAAAAAAGGGATGATAAATAATAAGTATATTAATTCCCTTAATCAATCCCCTGCACCTGTCATATATTTTACCAGATAACCGTTTTCGAATCCAAATATAAGCGCACTGTTTCCTGTTCCATTCGGCTTGAAATGAATATAATAGAACCATTCCATTTTACCTTCGAAAGGTGGCTTTTCTGGTTTGCCAATTAGGTTTACAAGATCTTTCTGGGTGATGGGGATATAGCCTTCTTTCTTTTCCCTGCCTCTTTTATCCACGCATTTCTGAAAGAAATCATCTATTGCATCGCTTTCATCAGATCGATTTTTACCTTTCAGTTCCTTGAATATTTTACATGCTTTCAGAAAATCTGCGGATGGTTTTCGAGGCATATATAACGCTTTGTCCGGGACCCTGGAACATCCGTAAGATGCGATGGATAAAATTGCAGCAAAGATAGATATTGCAAGAAAAACTCTGAGAGTCTGTCGTTTCACGTTCCGTCCTTATTGCAATATAAGATTACGATTGTATTCATCACTCGGATTCTAATCTATGCTTCCAATAATCAGGATCACGGTGCAGATTCATCACGGCAAGGATAAATATCCCTTTGGGTTCGACGCTATAAAGAACTCCGTACGGGAAGCGATGAACAAGGCATCGATGGATCTCGGGTTCAATTTTCATCCACATCAAGGGATAATCGACGACATTCTGGATAGTTGAATATACTTCACGGGCAAAATCCAAGCCAAGACCAAATTCACAATTCTCATAATAGGCAGTGGCCTGAACAAATTCTTCTTCCGCTTCAGGATGGAAAGAGAAGCTCATGAACCGAACCGCTGTCGAATCTTTGCAAACACCTTTTCCCCAGGAACCGGCTTAATTCGTCCAGAACGTAATTCTTCAAGCCTGCGCTTTGCGACAGTAGCCCATTTACGATCAATTTCAGGATTAGGCGGATTTAAAGAGCGAAGCAGGGATTCTACTACAATCGTCCTGTCTTCCACGGGAAGTGATTCCGCATCTTGAATAATCTGTGCTGTACTTGGCATATATTACCTTATTATATATTGTTCAAATATACTAATATCACGGATATTCTCTATTGCAAATTCCTAGGTGAGGGACAACTTTAATTTGAAGAAGCATATTGAATAAGGAGGACTATATGTTTACCCGGGCAACTTTGTCAATTCTTTGTTTTACAGCCTGTCTATCATCGTCTGCCGGCGATTATTTTATTTCTAACCCACCAGATAGCTTTAGCCTAATTATCAAAGAAGAATGCTAGAATAATGAAGTCACCTTTGATTTGAGTCAGAATGCCTTGTCTGCCACTTTCGGGAAAGTTAATATGATAAGAGGGAAGGAGATGAAGGGTAAAACAATATCAGCAAATTTAAAAGATGAAGACAAGGTGTTAATTTATGAATATGATTAATCTTTTGTTACAGCTAAGATGCGATGAAAATATGAATTTTAACAATTGGCTTCTCACATACTTAAGAGAGAGAACAGAAGCCGTTGAAAAAGGGGTGGATAGATTTGATGAGGACAGATTTGAGACTGATGTTGTCTTCCGTTCCGAATTAAAGCTATTGAAGAAATATAAGGACTTACTAAATAAACAAAAGGGATCGTCATTAACAGACTCTGAGTTGAACAAGATAAAACAGATGAAGAGCTTTCTTAATCTCTCAAAGTTCGCGGATTTACCATATCCTGGAATGATAATCAATCAGCATGGAGAAGCACCGGATAAGATTAATGAAGACTTGAAAATTATTCGGAAGTCTCTTGTGAATTTAAACTTAAAAAATGGTGATGAGTTAAAACAGACGTTAAAAATGTTTGAAGATTTTTTTGAAAAATATAAAGAGCAAAGTGATAACCTCCTGTACAAAGGAAAAGGAGCCAAAGATTTTTATGAAATTCTCAAGGATAAGGAATACTTTCCCCATGAGGGATCTGAATCTTTTGTAGGAAATTAACCATGAACTACCGAGAACCATTGTTTCGACCGCCTGGCGAGGCCGACAGCCTGATCTTCCAGGTTGCCTACGGCTGCCCGCATAATACTTGCTCATTCTGCCTGATGTATAAAACTGTCCGCTATGAACTGCGGAATTTAAACGATGTGAAGAAAGAGATCGAGAAGGCGGGCCGTTCGTATCCTGAGACGCGGCGGATTTTTCTGGCGGATGGCGATGTGATGACTCTCGAATATGAATATCTCTGCGAACTGCTTGAGCATCTCAACAAAAACTTCGCGAACCTCGCAAGAGTCAATCTCTACGCCAACGGCAGTTCCATAATTGCGAAATCCGCAGAACAATTGGCAAAACTTAAAGAGCTTAAGCTTAACACGTTATATCTCGGCCTCGAGACGGGAGACGACGATCTGCTGAAACTCGTTAGGAAAAAGGAAGCCGTTGACACAATGGTGGAGGCAGCAGTGCTGGCGCAGTCCTGCGGATTGCGCTGTTCGGTGATGGTTCTGCTCGGACTCGGCGGGAAAGAAATGACAGCGATGCACAGCGAAAAGACTGCCGCCGCATTGAACCGCATGCAGCCTAGACTGCTCTCGTTTTTGAGGTTCATAGAGTTGCCGCAGACAAAAATGTTCGAGAGATATGAAAGCCTGACCGAATATGATGCCGTCAAGGAATTATACGATATTATGGAGAGGCTTGATTTGAAGAGGACGGTTATCCGGGCGAACCACAGTTCGAATCCGGTTCCGCTCGAGGGACGGCTGTATCAGGACAAGTCGCGGCTTCTCGTTGAAATAGCGTCAATTCTGAAATCTCCACTCCTGGACAAAAAAGGCCCGGGCGCAACGCCTATGTGGCTGTGAAAACAAAACAGGGTCACACCTCCGTTTTTCTTTTTTCAATAGAATTGCGTATATTCTCCAGTTCACGTTTTAACGCCTTGTCTTCAAGCACTTTTGTCGAGAGCTTGTCTTTTAACGTATTAAGGCCGCTGATTTTAAGGTTGAACCTGGTTGCGATTTCAG
>CAIQLG010000483.1 GCA_903872565.1 uncultured Lentisphaerota bacterium
CCTGAACGCATGTTTGAATATGACGGTGTGCTCAGAAAGACCTTTCGCTCGGGCAGTCCTGATGTAATCCTGGCGGATGACATCGAGCATTCCGGCTCTTGCATATCTGGAAAGACCTGCGAAACCCGCATAGCTCAGGCAGAAAACCGGGAGTACGTAATGCATTGCGGTGTCGAACATTATCTGCCAAGTGCCAAGTCCCCAAGTGCTGGACGCCTCGATCCCCTTGATCGGAAAAATGGCGAAAGTTCCGCCTTCGCAGAGCGTCGCCTGAAGAAGCAGTGCAAGCCAGAAGCTCGGCAGCGAATAGAGGAAAAACAGGAAAAATGTGATCCCTCCCTCGAGTTTTTTATTTTTCGTGATTGCCGAATGGATTCCAATGGGAATCGCAAGAAGATAGGTTACGAGAATTGCAAAGAAATTCAGTGTCAATGTGATGGGAAGCCTCTCTCTGATCAGGCGAAGTACCGGCCTGCCCTTGTCAACTGAGACCGAATCACCAAGATCTCCACGTAATGTGAAATCTTTGAGCCAGAGCGAAAACCCCACATATACGGGCTTGTCCAGGTGAAGTTTCTCCCTCATCGCCTGGTTCTGGACTTTAAGCCCGCCCTTGTCGGCCGACACATTACCCCCGTCTCCGCCTTCGCTGAAGAACGAGCTCTTGGTAGGATCCCCCGGGGCGAGCCTGACAAGATAATAGCTGGCGAAAAGAATCACAAAGAGTGTCAATATCGCCATTCCAATTCTTTTTAGAAGATATAAAAACATAACAGATTGGGCCAGAAATGGTTTATGTGAAATCAGCCATAATTTCCCGCCAGTTCTACTACAGGTTCAATCCAATTATTTCAAAAACAAGATAAGCACAAGTATTCCAAGTATTATCCGGTAATAGCCGAACGGCTTGAAATCATTCTTCCTGATATAGTTCATGAATACTGCGATCACGGCCCATGCGACAAGGAAGGAAACTAGGAATCCGACAAAAAGTGCCTCTGCTTCAAGAAGGTTCATATGGGATGCATGTTTCATAAGGGAATATGCCGAGGCCGCGAACATTGTGGGAATTGCAAGGAAAAATGAAAACTCTGCGGCTGTGCCCCTCGTTGCGCCGAGAAGCATCGCACCAATAATGGTTGCGGCCGATCTCGATGTGCCTGGGATCATGGCCAGACACTGCATAAATCCTACAGCCACGGCAAAGCCATAGGTTATTTCATTGACGCTGAAAACTTTCTCCTTCTTCCTGAAACTCTCGATAGCTATCAGAATCACACCGCCTACAATGAGGGCGACCGCGACTACTATGGGATTGAAAAGATGTTCCGAAATCTTCTTCCCTAATGTTCCACCTATTATTATGGCGGGTATGACTCCGGCGATGGTCTTCTTCCAGAGTTCCAAAATCTCCCTCCGCTTCTCCGGTTCATGCACAAGAGGGTTCAGCCTGCGATTGAAATATACAATGACGGAAAGTATCGCTCCGAGCTGTATCACGATCTCAAACATGTCCGAAAACGGCTTTTCCAATTTAAGAAACTGGTCTACAAGAATAAGGTGCCCGGTGCTGCTTATCGGCAAGAACTCGGTGATTCCTTCGACAATACCCATTACTATTGATTTTAATATTAGCTCCATGAGAAAAAACTCTCCTGTTTTTGAATTTAGACCTATAATATAGATGTAAGAATTCATTTTCATATTAAATATTATAGGAACTCCCAATATCCAACACTCTTCCCTTCCAACCGAATGAAGTACAGAAATGAACTTGGACATTGGATATTCTGTTCCGACTATTCGACTTGATAATCGGACATCTTCGTGTACATTCTCAGGAAATCAAATTTGTGTGTCAGTCGGTTTTGATGGAAAGATAAAGTCTTTTGGAAGAAAATAGGAATATTAATCAATGGAACTGATCTCCAACGACCATCATAAACTGACCGTCGGATTGCGTTGGGTGGCATGTTTTGAAGCTACAAAAGGGCTGATTGTCATAATTGCCGGATTGGGACTGCTATCCTTGGTCCATCATGATCTCCTGGCCGTCGCGGGGCAACTCGTGACATGGCTCCATCTGAATCCGGAAAAGCACATGGCCCGGCTTTTCCTCGGTGCCGCCACGAACCTTGACGATAACCGTCTGCGTTTGCTTGCCATCCTGGCTTTGATTTACTCCGCAATGCGCTTTGCCGAGGCTTACGGCCTGTGGTTCGAGAAACGTTGGGCGGAGTGGTTTGCTGTGATCAGCTATGGAATTTACATCCCCATCGAAATGTTCGAGCTATGCCATGGCTTTGGCTGGGTAAAAATTGTCGCATTGATCGTCAATGTGCTTATCGTTGTCTATGTCGCTTCTTTCATGGTGGTACAGCGGCAAAGCCGCAAGCAAGTTTTAAATCCGAATATCGAAATCCTAAATCCGAAACAATAGTGAATCCCAAAATTTAATGGACAAAAAGGCCTTCACGGAATCAGGATGAGTTTCCATGCCAAGACAAAAGCGGATAAACAGAATAAAAATATCGTACCCTATGCCAGTCCCACTCAACCCGGCCCATGGGGAAATAACCTCTCGTCATCCAATGACATCTCAAGAAAAAAAATTGCCTCAAAGTACAGCGGGTGTTCTTCCCCGTGTCTGTTCCATGGGAATATCAATGTGGGATCCGATTTATGCCAGACGGTTCCACGCCAGCCGGGAGCATGAATTCATTCATGTCATGGAGGGAGAGACCGTGATTCACCTGAGAAAGGAAAAGGTGAAGGCAACCTCCGGCGATACTCTCTTCCTCAGAAAAAGCACCATTCATCGGGACGAATTTTTACGTGAACCTGCATTTAAAGTATTTCATGTCATGTTTCAATGGGACGAATACGATGTCATTCTTTCCAGGGACATAAACGCGAAACTTGTCAGAGTTCCCGCCATAGAGAAGCAGAAGATACGCGAAATGGTAATGGACATGTATGGTTTATTTCGTGCTGACCGGCCTTTTGCACGGGAAATGATCAATGCCAGCCTATACAATGTGCTCCTTTACTGCGCGGGCATCGTCAATGCCGGGCATGGACAAAGGGGAAGCGGCAAGCTTGCAGAAGAAAAACTATATGCCTTCATTGAAAAGGCAAAGCAGTATATCAGGGACCACTTCAACCGTCCCATATCGCTTTCCGATATCGCGGACCATCTCAGCCTGAGCGAATATTACGTTTCGCATATTTTCAGCGAGGAAACCGGAATCACATTCTCATCTTATGTTACGCAGTTGCGCATGGAGCGTGCCGCCGAGCTTCTCCGCGACATGAAGAAAAATATTTCGGATGTGGCTTATCGCGTCGGATACGAAAACCAGGCTTATTTCGGGAAGGTTTTTTATAAATATTTCAATTGCACTCCCTCCCGCTATCAGGCGCGCGTTCTGAAAGCCAGCAGGCAGAAACAATCCAGCATGTCTTTCAAATGATAACTTGTTTTTTTGTGGAGTCTCACCCCTTTGACATTCTCATTTTCAATTTTTCTCATAATCGAGCGGTATCATTCTTTCCTGAATAAAATTTTTTCCCCGTGCATCTTGTTCGGAGGAAAACCGAAAAACCGGTGGAAAACCTTTGAGAAATAATTGCTGTTGTTGAATCCGACCGCGTAGGCGGTCTCTGAAACTGTCAGCTTGCCTTCCTCCAATAGGGAATGGGCCTTGTCCATCCTGAGCTGAGTCAGGTGTTCGAAGATTGTAAAATCATTTTCATCGCTGAAAATGTGACATAGATGAAAGGCGCTTACGTTGGCGTGTCTGGCAATATCCTCAAGCGTCAGAGGATGTGAATAATTGTTTTCGAGATATGATTTAACCTTGGCCACGATCCATTCACGGTGCTGCTTTTCAGTTTCAGACTTTTCGTCCGTACTGTTATCCTTTTTCTTGTCCTGCTCGGATAAAACAAGTATTTTCATCAGTATTTCAGAGAGCTGAACCCTCATTACGAAATCCTGTTTGTGCTTCCCGCCAGAAAAGTCGAAGCGGAACTGTTGTATTAGTTTCGCGATGGACTGTTTTTTCGGTATTGAGAGCTTGATGAGGGATCCGCATGACAGGCGGGAGAAGAAATCTTTTTCGCATGGCCAGTGAAACCAGATCATGAAAACTTTGAGCCCTTCGTCGAAATCAAATTCGTCCCGGTGCACTGTTTCAGAAGGGATGAGCATCGTGTCTCCGGCAACGGCCCTCGTTTTCCGCCGATTCATTACAAGGGCAACAGATCCGGATATGATGTGGAGAAGTTCACAGTTCCCGGAGGTGTGCCTGTTTATGGACCACACAGGATCGAAAATAAGGTTTCCCATCGAGTGTATGACAGGCAGCTGGTCTTCCAGATTAATATACTTTTTCATAAAAACGCAATACTGTTCATGTTATAGCAATAATTTACTCTTTACAACTGATGCAAGCACCAGTAAAATAAACCCAGTAATTAAAAATGCATCTGTCTTAACAAAAAACAGGAGTAATATCATGGGAAAACAGAATCTTGCAGTTTACGGCGGGTCGAGAGCTGTTCCGGAAGGAATGATAAAGGGATGGCCCCCAATTGATGAGATCGACAAGGATCTTGTAATGAAATCGCTGATGGGCGGCAGGCATTCCTTTGGCCCTAACTGCGAGGAGTTCCAGACTGAATATGCGAAATGGAACGGAAACAAGTATGCGATTTTCACGAACAGCGGCACGGCTGCGCTCCACATGGGCATCTTTGGATGTGGCATTGGTGCCGGAGACCACGTGCTTGTAACTGCCTACTCATGGTCTTCGAGCGCGACATGCATTTTACATCACAACGCGATACCGATATTTGTTGACATTGATTTTGCAACCATAAACATTGATACAGATAAGATAGAGGCCGCAATAACTCCGAGAACTAAAGCCATAGTAGTTGTTCATCTGCACGGGCTTTCCGTGAATATGGAGAAAGTCCTCGCCATAGCGAAAAAGCACAAGCTCAAGATCATAGAGGACGCATGCCAGGGACATGGTGCCGAGTTCAGAGGCCGTAAAACTGGAAACTGGGGCGACTGCGGGGCATTCAGCTTCAACCAGAATAAATGTCTCTGCACAGGCGAGGGTGGAATGTTTGTAACCAACAATGAGCAGATATACAAGGATGCTCTCAAACTCTGGAGCTTTGGTGAAACCAGCACACCCTCCGAAAAGAGGGATTTCCATGCCTACGCTCTCGGGTGGATGTATAGAGGAAGCGATCTCGTTGCGGCGTTCGGACGCGCTCAGCTTACAAAAATCGGTAAATACATTGAAATGCAGAATGAAAACGCAGCAGTTCTCAATAGCAGGCTTAAAGGAGTCAAGGGGTTGATTCTGCCGTACGAGCCGGAACGTGGAATGCACAACTGGTACAATTACACATCAAGGATAGACATGAAGGCCATTGGATGGAAGGGAGATCCTTCCGTAATGAGAGGCGCCGTCATGAAAGCACTTCAGGCGGAAGGCGTGCCCGTCGGTGTCTGGCAGAATTTCCCGCTCCCGGAGATGACCGTCTTCAAAGCGAAAAATGCCTATGGTCAGGGCTGTCCGTGGTCTTGTAACGGTGCAGGAGACGGTGTGGAATATGAAATTGAGAATTTCCCGATGGCAGTAAAACATACAAATACCCATTTCGGCATGACCACCCCTCTGCGTGCACCCAACCGCACGGATGTGGCCGAAAAAGTCGCGGACGCATTCATCAAAGTATTTGAAAACATTAGTCAGATCGACCCGGAAAAGATACTGAAATAGATAGAAGGTAGAGCCGATTGCAAAAGTCAAATTTTAAAGGAGCGCGGGTTTTCTTACCCGCAAAAATTGAATTCAAATGGCGGACTGGAAAGTCCACCCTCCGTTAGTTTTTCATCGGCTCGAGCATTAATGCACCTCTGTGTGCTTTGCGATTTTCTCCGCGAACTTTGCGGTTAAAAAACAATACCTAATGAAAATAGAAGTACCAATGAAAGCTACTAATTCAACTGGAGCAAAAATTATGAAGTCTGGAAAGATTCTTATCGGATGGTCGTCTAGGGATGTTACACCTGAAAAACCGGTGAATTTACGCGGGCAGTTCCATATGAGGATAGCCCGCACAGTAAAAGATCCTGTAACTGTGACCGCGCTGGCTGTATCCACGGGAAAAAGCAAGGATGCCGAATCTTCCTTCATCTGGGTGTCCTGCGATACCGTGGCTATCCCTGATTCCGTCCTTGAGATGAGCAGGAAAAAACTGGGAAAACTTGCAAAGGATTTCCCCGTTAAAAATCTTGTCCTTAATGCGACACATACACATACGGCGCCGGAGTCGGGCGGAAGCTGGCATCCACCAGTTCCCAGGGGCGTGATGAAGTCCGAAGAATATGCGGAATTCTTTACTGACAAGGTCGCGGAGGCTGCGGCAGAAAGCTGGAAAAAGCGCAAACACGGATTCATCTCCTGGGGAATGGGCTACGCCCAGATCGGCCACGGGAGAAGAGCCGTCTACTTCGACGACCTGTCGAAAAGACCCGGATTCAAAGAAGCTCCCGGAACAAAAACGGAAAAAACCGCCAAAATGTACGGGAACACCGGCGATGACAAGTTTGACTGCATTGAAGGCTATGCCGATCATTCGACTCATTTCCTTTTTACGTTCGATGCAAAAAAGAAACTTACTGGCGCCGTCATAAATATCGCCTGTACCGCTCAGGAGACTGAAGGCATAAATGAGATTTCCGCCGATTTCTGGCACGAGGCAAGAATTGCGCTAAGAAAACAGTACGGGAAAAACCTTTTTGTCCTGGCGCAGTGTTCCGCAGCGGGTGGACTCTCCCCGCATCTGATGTTCAATAAAAAAGCCGGACAAAGAATGCTGGAGATGAAGGGAATTTCATCACGGCAGGAAATAGCCAACAGGATCAAGGCGGCTTTTGACGATGTTTTCTCATGGGCGTCAAAGGATATGAAGGACAATGTCGCGGTAGAACATGTTTCCGAAACAATCAAATTGCCGAGACGAATGATCACAAAGGAAGAATACCTCAAAGTTAAAAAGGGGCTTCTTGAGCTCGAAAAGATTCAGCCTTCAAAAGCGCCCGATGAAAATGCCAGACTGATAGAAGACTCTGTTCTTTTTGCCAGAAAAGGGCGTTGCCAGCACATCCTCGACCGCTATGAGGAGCAGAAAAAAAATAGAAACTGCGAAATGGAATTGCATGTCATCCGGCTTGACGACATCGCCCTGGCAAGCAATGTGTTTGAACTTTTCATTGACTACGGAATCAGAATGCAGGCAAGGAGTCCGGCGACCCAGACCTTCGTGGTGCAGCTTTGCGGTGGCGGACAAGCCAGCTATCTGCCTACGAAACTGGCAGAGGAAGGCGAAAGCTACAGTGCCTGCATATACTGCAATGAAGTCGGATCAGAGGGTGGCGATGTCCTTGTTGAAAAAACTGTCAATATGATAAAGTCAATATGGGAAAAGGAAAAACAAAAATGAAAGAAAAAGGAATTAAGATGAGCAATTTTAAAGTTGGGATTCAGTTGTACACGGTGCGCGAACCTTTGAAACAGGATTTTGAAGGCACGCTGAAAAAGTTGTCCGAGATGGGAATAAAAGGTGTCGAACTGGCTTTCTTTTACGGCGAACTTGAGCCGGATGCCCTGGCTACACTCATGAAAAAACTTGACATGGAAGTCTGTGGCATCTACGAACGCTTCGACAATATCTGCAATCCTGACAGCAAAGTATATGAGTACGCAAAGGCGCTGGGCTGCAAATATCTTACCTGCGGCCTGGGTTTGCAGGATTTCAGAGACGATTTTGCCGGATGCGTCGCCAAATTCAAAAAAGCTTGCGAGGTCGCCTCTTCCAAGGGCATGATTGTCTGCTATCATGCACATTCACATGAATTCGAAAAAATCGATGGCAAATATATCATGGATAAAATTCTTGCTGAAGTGCCTCCAATGGCCTTTGAAGCAGATACCGCCTGGATCAAATGCGGCGGGGCAGATCCCGCCGGCTACATCAAAAAACATCTGTCACGTATCCCCCTTGTGCATTTCAAGGATGTCAAGGCGGACAACAAAATAACCGAGCTAGGCAATGGCGAGGTGGATTTTCCGGCGGTGCTAAAGGTTATCCTCGGATCCAAGGTCGGATGGGTGAGCTACGAACAGGACAATACCGACCTTACTCCGCTTGAAAGCACAAAGATAAGCATGGACTACCTGAAATCCATTTTATAAAAATTAGGAGTGTTCTTCCATGATTAAATTTGCTGTAATGACTTTTATGTATAGTGGCTGGATCAGCCGTAAATAAGGATAAAGGTGATTTATGAATTCAAAAATTTTAATCGGTTGGGCATCACGTGATGTCTCCACAACGAAACCGGTCAACATTCCGGGGCAGTTCCACATGCGAATTTCGCAGGGGATCATCGACCCGGTAACGGTCAGCGCGCTGGTCATTGACAACGGGGAGGACAACGTAATATTCCTTTCCGCGGACATCGTTGTGATCCGTTCCTGTCTACTCGACAAAATCCGCGCCAAAGTCGCCAAGATAAACCCTGAAATCCCGGTATTGAAAATCCTGATGAACGCGACGCATACGCACACCGGTCCGACGACCTATGGGGAGAAAACGGAACTGATGTCCGGCTCCTCGACGGCATCATCCGATGAGATGCCGGACTCCGGCATCGAAATAGCGTCAGCCGACGAATACCAGGAATTCTTCACCACACAGGCGGCCGAGGCTGTCGCCGAAGCCTATGCGAAGCGCGCTCCCGGCGGAATCGCCTACGGATACGGATACGCAGTCGTCGGACACAGCAGAAGGGTCGTTTATTTCGATGATCTTTCCAAGCGTCCTGGGGCGGTCATAAACTCGACCCATGGTGTTAACGGGCATGCGCGCATGTACGGCGACACGAACGACCCGATGTTCAGCCACTATGAGGCGGGCGCCGATCCATTCATCAATCTGCTTTACACTTTCGATGCTGGCGGAAAACTCACCGGTGCGGTCGTTAATGTGCCGTGTCCTTCCCAGAACTCGGGGGGGGGATATCGCCTTTCCGCCGATTACTGGCATGAGGCCAGGAAGGCCATCCGTGTGAAATACGGCAATATCTTCATCCTGCCGCAGTGTGCAGCAGGCGGTGATCTTTCCCCGCAAATACTTCATTACAAAAATGCCGAGGAACGCCGCTTCAAACTTAAATATGGCACCGACAACCCGAAGAACGTCAGCGGGTATTTTGCACGCAGGGACATCGGCGAGCGAATTGCGTGTGCGTTCACCGAAGTGCTTGACTGGGCAAAGAAGGACATCAAGACCGCGCTGCCAATCAAGCATGTTGTCGAGACTGTAAATTTCAGCAAGCGTCTCATCACAAAGGATGAATACGAATACGCGAAGACCGAGCTTGAGAAGCTGGACAAACAGAAATTCAAAACGGACGGCACTCCAATCGAACAGCTCGGTGCCAATTCCATTCTGGTTGCCGGACGCAACCGGTACCGCCGCATCATTGTCCGTTACGAGACACAAGAGGCGGAACCCAAGCTGCCGATGGAACTTCATGTTCTTAGAATCGGATCCATCGCGTTCGCGGCCAACAGATTCGAGTTGTATATGGATTTTCAACACCGGATACAGGCGCGCAGCCCGTTCGAACAGACGTTTATCGTCCAGCTTTGCGGCACGCCCGGATCCGACGGCGGAACGTACCTTGCCACTGAGCGAGGGGCGTGGGGTAGAGGATACAGCGCAAGCATGTACTGCAACGTAGTCTCGCCCCAGGGGGGCCAGGAACTGGTCGAGGAAACGGTGAAGGTTCTCAAAGACATCCATACGATTGCAATTGGCTCAGAAGCATGAAAAAAATAGTTTAACCATAACGGAGAGAACAATGAAATATTCGATGATGACCTACACCATGACGCGCCAACAGGGATTTGATCTTGCAAAAATGCTGGATCTGACTGTAAAACTCAAGATGAATGCGATTGACTTCTGCTGGCCGGATTCAATGGGGGTTCCTGCAACAGATTTGAGAAAAATGTGCGATGACCGAGGCATCAAGATCGTATGCAGCACTTTCGGCGCAGATTTGAATTTCCCCGACAAGACTGCACGCCTACCTGGAATCGAGAAGTGCAGGAAGGAACTTGAGACGGCTGTTATCCTTGGGGCACCGGTAGTAATGATTCCAACTCCGTCTAAAGAGGGGCTCAGTTCAAAAGAGTCAAGAAAAAACTGGATGACCGGGCTCGCCGAGGCCATTCCCTACGCGGAAGACGCCAGCATTGTTCTCACCGTCGAAAACTTTCCGGGCGTTGACAGTCCGTTCGTGACTGCCGATGAATTGCTTGAGGCGGTAAAAAAAGTGCCGGGGCTGAAAATTACTTTTGACAACGGCAATGCATTCAGCGGTGAAGACCCTGCTGACTCGTTCCGCAAAAGCGCGAAATATGTCGTACACGCCCACTTCAAGGACTGGGATGTTTTCAGCGAGGAAAAAGAGGGATATCGCAAAATGAGAAAAGGCGGATTCCACGTTCCGGCACTGATCGGAGAAGGAGCTGTCAACCAGAAATCATGTCTCGATGCCATGAAGAAAAGCGGTTATGACGGATATGTAAACATAGAGTATGAAGGCAACAAGTATAATGCGTATGAAGGTGTCAAAAGGGCCGTAGAATATCTGCGCTCTCTGGAGGATTTATGAATTCTAAAGTTTTAATCGGCTGGGCACAGGGCAGCATTACTCCTGATCTACCCGTCAATCTGTTCGGAATGTTTAATGAGCGAATCAGCACACATGTCGAAGAGCCCTGTACCGCGACGGCTCTGGCAATCGAAGGGGCAGACGGCGAACACGCAATATGGCTGTCATGCGATCTGGTCAATGCAACACTGGATGTGATCCAGGACGTGCGCCAAGCCGTGGTGGGGCAGATCCCGGGGTTGGAACCCTCTAAGGTGCTGTTGAGTTGCACCCACACTCACAACGCCCCAAACTTCCGAGGCGATCTCTTCCCCACGCCGCCACCCGGCGTCATGACGCCCCAGGCATACAGGGAGTTCTTCGTCACGCAGGTTGCGGCCACCGCTGTTCAAGCCTGGCAATCCCGTTCACCGGGACAGGTCGTGCCGGCTCTGGGGCACGCGGTATTGGGCTGGTGCCGCCGCGTGGTCTACGCCAACGGGACCGGGCAGATGTACGGCGAGACGCAGCGCGCCGATTTCGTGAAGGTTGAAGGTCCAATGGATCCAGGCATTGAACTGCTCTTCACCTGCGACCCGAAAGGGCGCCCCACAGGCGCGGTGGTCAGCATCGCCTGCACCTCCCAGACCTGCATGTGCGAAAACTTCCTGACCGCCGATTTCTGGGGGCGTACGCGGCGAGACCTGCGCACCCACTTCGGCGACGCTTTCACGGTTCTGGCAATCACCGGAGCCGCCGGCGACCAGTGCCCAGACGATCTGATCCGTTTGAATCGCAGCGAACTGCGGGTGCTCGGCCTGGATGGCGCTGGCAAACTGGCCCGCCGCCTGACCCAGGGCGTCGTCGAGGGATACGAGACCGGGTGCCGGGACATGGTGGCCGCCCCGGTCTTCCGGCACACGCACGCAGTAATCAATGTGCCCGCCTACGTCATGACCGCCGGGCAATGGGCCCACTACGAGGGACGAGTCGCATCACTGACGGCCAAGGGCGATCCGGATCCCCGCTCCTGGGACGGCGGCACCCTGCTGCGCATCCGCCGCTATCTGGAACGTCAGGCCGCGATGGAACCAGACGCGATGCTGCCTGTCGACTGCAATTTCCTGCGCATTGGCGACCTGGCCGTAGCCACGAATCCGTTCGAACTGTATCTCGAATATGGGCAGCGAATCAAAGCCCGCTCGCCGGCCACTCAGACAATTGCCGCCGAGTTGACCAACGACTGCCTGGGATATCTGCCCACCCGGGACGCCCTCGGGCACGGCCACTACAGCGCCATGCCCATGGACATCCGCGTCGGACCCGACGGCGGTGATAAATTGGTCGCCGAGTCAGTCAAACATTTGGAACTCCTATTTGCTGAGAAATGACCCTCACAGCAGAAGGTCAGGGCGAATATGCTTCCCTGATGCCCCAGAGAAGCTGAACTATTACAAATAAGAAACTCATTATGAATTGGAAACGCAATCTGGCAATTATCTGGATTGGACAATTTCTTTCCATAGTGGGTTTTTCATTCGGTCTGCCTTTTGCACCTTATTATATCCAGACACTCGGGATCAGCGATCCGGCAGAACTTAAAATGTGGATTGCATTTTTTGCAGCCTCTGCCCCTCTGTCATTTGCACTGTTTTCGCCTTTTTGGGGTGCTGTGTCCGACCGTTTTGGACGCAAACCTGTTTTAATCCGGGCCTATTTCGGTGGCGCGATTGTCCTAAGCCTGATGGGCACAGTACATCATGCGGAAACCCTAATAGCCCTGCGCATCCTTCAAGGTGTTTTGACCGGGACGATAACAGCGTCTCAAACGCTTGTATCGGTCAGCACACCAAGCCACAGGACAGGCTTTGCCCTGGGCACCTTGAGCGCGGCAGTTTTCTCTGGCGCCATGGCAGGATCGGCATTGGGGGGAATTGTCGCTGAAACCTACGGATATCGGACAGCTTTTCTGCTTTCCGGCACAGTACTTCTTGTGGCGGGATTGCTGGTTACATTTGGGATACGGGAAGATTTCAAGCCTCAGAAAAGCAGTAGCCTGTTGAAGATAAATTTCCGTCCTGGAATGGCCCAGATAGCCGTTGCCATGCCGATGCTGGCTTTGTTTGTGGCTATGGCATTTTGCCAGAGTTTCGATACGGCAATGTTGCCGCTTCTCGTTCAGGAAATCCACGGAAGGTTGGATGGCGCAGCTTTTTGGAGCGGTATACTGAATGCGGTCGGAAGCCTTGCCGGTCTCATCGCAGGATTAAGTCTGGGATGGCTTTCTGACAGAATAGCTCCCGCCAAGATTGGAATATACTCTGCGATAGGCGCGGGATTGTTGTTGATTCCACAAGGCTTGTCACATAATTTCTTATCGCTCTTTATCGCGCGTTTCGGGATGACTTTTTGTATAGGGGGGCTTGATCCAGTATTTCAGATATGGCTGGCAAAAGTCACACCTGAAAAAAGTAAAGGCTTCATTTTCGGCTGGGCTACTACCGCCAGGTCGGTAGGTTGGATATTCGCTCCATTGGCCAGCGGCTATTTTGCTACGGTTTTCGGCTTGCGTTCAATCTACTTTATCGGGGCGGTATTCATGTTCATGCTGGTTCCCCTGATCATTTTCGTCGTGGGATTGCTGAATGAAAGAGAGAATAGACATGCCTGAAAAATCGGAAGTATGTGCGGTTTTTAGGGGAGCGGAATTATGGAACAATACGGATAAAATCTTCATCAAAAAGCAAGAAATGCCTAGAGATAGCAAAACTTTACTCTTGTCACTTTTACGGCGGCGGTTTACTTTGAGATCAACGAGAAATAATCGTTTGAAGTACAAATTGGAAAAATGTAAGGAGAAGGTGCCATGACAGGAAGAGAACGACTAAACGCCATTCTTAGAAAACAACCGAAGGATCGGCTCTCATGGGCGGCCAATGTGGACGGAAACAGCCTGTCGCAGCTGCCCGGAGAAATGCAGAAGTTCAACATGATTGATTTCTCCCGGTATCTGGGTGCCGATGTCTTCGCGCTGAACAACGGTTACACCCAACACGGATTACGTTCTCCCGAACTTCGATGTCCCGATTTCTTGCAGCAGACGGATTCCTGTGATCCCACTGACCCGAATTGCCCTGAGATCTGGTCGCGAAAATGGACCATCCCGAAAATGAAAGGCGAATTGGTAAGAACCTGCTATAAAGGCCGTACCATAAAATTCCCGGTTGATTCCATCCAGGCCATTCGCCTCTATCGGAAATTGTGGGAAGGTGCCACGTACCTCGCGCAGGACGATTCCATAAGCATGAAGATGCTGGAAACGCTGGTTGGCGATGACGGTGTTATAACGCGATTCTGGGGTCCCTCAACCATTCCGCGCCTTCTGGAAGAAGACATGGGCATTGAGAACTTCTACCTGCTCAATTTCGATTATCCGGACGAGATGGACGGGTTGATCCGCATCATGCACGAGCGGGAATTGCAGGCGTTCGAACATCTTGCCGCCGGCCCCTGGGAATCCGCTACGCTTTGCGAAAACACCAGCACTGCCTATATAAGCCCGGAGATCTATGAAAAATACAACATGCCGCACCAGCGCGACTTTGTGAACATCATGCACCGGGCCGGAAAGCCGGCTATTCTCCACATGTGCGGCCATCTTCTGGCGCTCCTGGACTTGATCAAGGAGACCGGCTGTGATGGGATTCACGCCCTGACACCGCCTCCGACCGGCAATACGCCCTGGGAGAAGGCGCTGGATGTGATCGGGGAAGACCTGGTCATTTTGTCGTGCCTGGATCCCACGGTGTGGGTCAGCGGCAAAATAGAACAGATTGGGCCGGAACTGGATCGCCTCGTGACACCTCGGCTTCGAGAAGCGAACTTCGTGCTGGGGATATTTGCGGACGGAATACCGGTGCCGCTTGAACGATTCGAGGCGGTGCAACATTGGATGGAGCGGAACACTTGATTAACCAACCAACTACTATAACAACAACTGACAGGAAATCCTGTCACTAAATCAGAAAGGAGCTATCGTATGATCTCACGGGAAGGTCTTGAAATGTTGCGGCAATTGAGGGAGGCAGACAGAGCGTTCGGTGATCCGAACAGCCCTTTCAACCTCGCAGGACTGAAACAAAACATAACGGTCCGCGCCATGCCCGCCAGCAGCGATGTCAAATGCTTACAATTGAGAATCGATGATATCCCCGCCGAATGGGTAGTGGCGCCCGGCGCGGATCCCGATCTGCGCCTTCTCTATCTGCACGGAGGCGGCTTTGTTTCTGGTTCGGGCGGAACACGGATCGCCTATGTGATCGTTGACCTGATCGGTCTTTTGCGCAAAGAGGGCGACAAGGCGGTGAAGCTTGCAAGCATAAAGACCGGAATCCCTCAGGAAAATATTGTCTGGGCGGCATCCCATACGCACAGCGGCCCTTATACGCTGCGGATATTTGGAGAGGAAAGCGTCATCAATAAAAAATGGCTCGCAACCATTCCGGAAAAAATCGCCGAGTGCGTGGCGCGCGCCGACAAGCTGAAAACGCCGGCGCTGATGAGCAGAACGCGCGGGTACTGCACCCAGGTTCAGACCAACAGACGGTTTCGTTTCAAGGACGGGCGGGAGATCAATCATTGGCTTATTAATCGCGGGGAAGACGAGTTGCAGTGCGTTGGTGCCGCCAGCCCGATAGATCCGGAGATTGGGATTATCTCTTTCGAAGATTTGAAGGGCCGTTTGATGGCGGTGCTGTTTCACTTCACCATGCACGCCAACACCAATTTCTGCGAATATTTCAGTGGCGATTATCCCGCTGTTGTCGCGGCGCGGCTGGCGGAAAAGTACGGCAAACAATGCCTGACCCTCTTTATGCCCGGAGCGAGCGGAGATATCAATCCCGGTGGGGGGATTGCCGGCTACCGCAATATCGGCAATATCCTTGCCGACACCATCATAAGCAAGCTTGATAGCCGCCGTCCGTTTGCGGGGAAAGTTCCTGTCGGCGCGGTCAAGCGGGAAGTGATTGTGCCCTACCGCGACCTTGACGTTGACCAGAAAAAAAGAATCCGGGATTCCTTGGGCGCGAGGCGGGACGAATATAGCGAAAGGGTTGAAAAGGTATTCCTTAAAGAGCTCGAAATAATGAGGAAGGAGGGAACGCGCGAGACGGCGACCGTGTTGCAGGCCTGGCGCATCGGCGAGATCGGCTTTGCAAGCCTCCCCGGAGAGCCGTTCGTGGAGTGGGGGATCAAGATCAAACAGGAAAGTCCCTTTCCATGGACCTACCCGGTTGAGCTCGGCGGCGATTATCTCGGCTACCTGGTCACCGAAAAGGCGTGGCAGGCGGGAGGATATGAGTCGCTCATTTGCAGTACAGCAAAACCAAGCGTTGAAGGGGTGGTTAGCCTGGTGGATAACGCCCTAGAGATGCTTAACGAATTGTATAGGCAAAAAAACAATAAAAGAGGAGTTCACGTCAGATGAAAAAGTTGAAAATTGGCATCGTGGGTTTGCGCCGCGGCAACGGATTTGTTGGAGTGTTCAGCCATCATCCTGAAGTGGAAGTCGCGGCACTGTGCGATATAGATCCAAAAGTGCTGGCCGATACCGGCAAGGCGTTCAACCTGCCCGACAGCAGCCTGTATTTGAAATACGACGATTTCGTTAATGCCCCTCTTGACATCGTCATGATCGCGACGGCAATTCCCTATCATACCGATCAGACGGTCAAAGCACTCGAGAGCGGCAAGCACGTATTATGCGAACAGACGGTTGCCTATACGTTCCAGGAGTGCCAGAAGGTTCTTGAGACTGTCAGGAAAACCGGGAAGAAATACATGATGGCGGAAAATTACACTTATTTCCATTTTATCCGCCAGTGGAAAGAAATGATCGACCAGGGAAGGCTTGGCGATATCGTCTATGCCGAGTCCGAATATATTCATGAAATCCTGCCCATGCTTGAAAACAAGCGGACCGGCGAATTCTTCTGGCGGGCCGACCGTCCGCCGATCTGGTATTGCGCGCATTGTCTCGGACCGCTGCTGACGCTGATGGATGACCGCGTGGTGAAGGTTGTCGGCATGCACTCCGGATTCCACCGTTTTCCCGACCGGACCGACAAGCCCGGATTTCTCGATATGGAGGTCGGGCTGTTTCATACCGAAAAGGGAAAGGTGATCAAGATCTTGCGCAGCCAGACGCCGGTGCGGAATCATATGGCTTGGTATTCCCTGTACGGAACCAAGGGCAGCGTGGAGAGCAGCAGGCTGAATGAGGAGGGCGGCATGCTTTATATACCCAAGGAGATGGGGGCGCATGATAAGGCGCAATCCCAGAAATATTCAATTGTTGATCCGGATGCGCCCGAGATAGCGAAGACGGGAGGGCACGGCACATCCGAATATTTCATGATCCGCGACTTCATCGAGTCCATCAAGAACGATACGACACCGCCCCTTGACATTATCCGCGCCATCGACTTCACCGTGCCGGGCATCATTGCCCATCAGTCAGCGCTCGCCGGCGGCAAGCTGATGGATGTGCCGGTCTATTGGAAATAGGGATTCTGCCGGAAAGCTCATCGGAACCCGATAAGAATTATCTGTCCGTAAAATCCGGGAAGGATGTGAAGCAAGGGGAAAAACATCGGAACTTGTCCGCCAGGATGATAGAAATGCCATTTTGGGGTATATTTGAAAAGTAAAAATGAGAGAAGAAGTGACGGTCAAAAAGACCGTCACGGAATAAGGTTTAGGTTAATTTTGCATGTTGACTTAAAGTTTAGGTTAAATTCATAATTCCTGATCCGCTGAAAATAATAATGTCTCAAAATTCCACAGCCGGTGGGAATTTTCATTCAGATTTCCCGACTGTAACCCTTTTTAGGTACAACCCCTTTTTCCACATCTCCAGAACTACTGAAGCTACGAGTCAGGAATTATGTAAAATTAGCTAGACGGTGCTCGAAAAGCCTTTTTTTGTGATTACAAAAAAAACTTTTCATCACACCGCCTACTTTTCTTCATCCATTTTCCAG
>CAIQLG010000484.1 GCA_903872565.1 uncultured Lentisphaerota bacterium
ACCCCCATCTCTCATTGATCTGGATACCGGATAATAGACAAAAAATATTCAACTTAATTTGACTTCCCGTGTCGCCACAAGTATAATATCACCAATTCCTAATTTCTAATTTCAAGTTTAGTAACCGTGAACGGTTACCCAAGATGAAAGTAAAGTCCATCAGCAATAATTGGGATCCGAGTCAGAACTTATCTAGGAATATACAAAAAAATAATAGCCAGATTATAATCGTCGCCGTCGCCGTTTTAATCACACTCGCAATGTTGGGAATTCTGTTAAACGTGAAGAACAGCAATAAAAAATCCAGGGAACAGATGATCAAGGAGGCGAACGACAAATATTACAATGAATCCAATAATGCAAAGAAAACATCAGCAACGACAAAAAAAACAGACCCCAAGATCGAGCCTGCAAAAGAGGTAAAACCGAAAACGGAACCCGACGACGAGACTAAAACCAATGACCCGGAGATAACTCCCGAGACTCCGAAACCGGCCAAGGTGGAGGAAGCCCCAATAGATACAAGCAAAGCACAGGGACTTTTCGAAAGTGCGACGAGGCATCTTCAGAAAAATCCCAAAGACTACCAGGGAACAATAAAAATCCTCGAACAGGCGCAGCAGAAGGCACAGGATGAAAAAGATTTTGTCCTGGAGCAGGCCATACAGCAGGAGATATACAACTTGGAAGATAAAATCAACCCGCCACCAAAAAAGCCCGAGGCGATGGAGCTTAAAAAATGAGATGGTACAATATCTGCAAGTGGTCCATGAATTTCTCCAATTTCAAAATTGCCATTATGCTCATTGCCGCAGTGGCCGCCTTTGTCTCTGCCGGTGAAGTCCCGTCCCAATCCGGAACAATTGACTTGAAGGCCTGGGGGGTGCCTGACGGCTTTGCATCCGGCACTGCGGGCGAAGTCAGCATTAAAATTGCCAAGGAATTCCGCAAGACCCATCCCAGCGTCAATCTCTGGCCTGTCACCGGGCTGGTACTTCCAGGCCTGGACAATCTGAACATGATTCCCCTGATGCAGATTGCCGGCGACATTTCTCCGGCGGTGATCTATGTGAACTTCTCACAGTCCAGCACATATATAAATCAGAAGTTCCTATATCCGATAGACAAATATCTTGAGAAGGCTTCCGGGACAGATGTGCGCGACGGCCATCTTCTGGATACTGACCAGTATCTGGCCGCCCTGCGGATGGGGACTCGCTATAAGGAAGAGTTCGAGGAACGCATTCCGTGCCAGTGCTGGGCGGTTATCCGCAGGGAATGCCCCTACGGAGATTCATGTCCCTACGTCAAGGAATGGAAGGCTAAATCTGCCAGAGTGCATTCGCATGTCTGGTGTCTGCCGCAGAACACGTGTGTCATGGCCCTGTTCTACCGCAAGGATCTGTTCGCCGAGGCCGGCCTGCCGAACCGGGTGCCTGCGGACATGGATGAGTTCCTTGCATGGGCCCGCAAGATCCACAACCCCAGGGAGAATATCTACGGGGTCAATATGCCGATGTCGGCAGTTGCGTGGTCTTCTCTGAGCTTCTTCTATTCGTGCGGAGCACGCGCGGTGGAGAAGGACTCCAACGGGGTCTGGCGCTGTGTCTTCAATTCTCCCGAGGCGGTGAACGCCTATTATTATGTCGCGCGTCTGTTCCTGGAACCATTCGAGAACCAGTTCGGAAAATTCGAGGGCATCGTCAACATCGGAGAGAGGACATCCAACATCCGCTATGCAATGGATTTTGGCTACATTGGCGATACCTCGTTCAGCCAGGTGGACACCAACATATATAATTTTGGTCCGGTGCCGAAGGGACCTACGGGGCTGCGCGGCAGTGAATTCAATGCTCCGATGACAGGTATCTATGCCGGCTTCGACAAGGACATCAGGATGCGTGACGCCGCCTGGGACTGGATGATGTTCTGCGGGGGCAACGAGGCTAGGCTGATCCAGGCGAAAGTCCTCGTGGAAAACGGGCTTGCCCGCTTTGCCCAGCCTAGTCTCCTCGAAAAGGCGGGTTTTCCAGAGTTGGTGGGGAAGATACCACCCGGATGGGTTGAGGCGGCGCGTGAGACGATCAAGACCGGCATCCCTGAGCCCTACGGCAACAATTGCCAGATGGTCTACAGGTACATGAACCAGGCCATAGACCAGATACGCACCGACGGTGAAGTCAGGCGCTGCATTCTGGCTGCGGACGAGGCCGGAGCCAAGAAACGGATAAAGGAGATCATCGATGTCCGCGTTGAAATAGCGAACCAGAAGATGCTCAACATACTCCCTGAAGACGTGCGCGTATTCAGGACACGCGTGGCGGCGGCCGTTTCAATTGCAATATTTTCCATCTTCGTGCTGGTGCTCCTGAAGGTGTTCAGAACTTTTTCCAGGAGCATGACCCGGAGTGATGTGGATCTTGCGCGCGGGGACTGGCAGTTCGGCCGCCACAAGCTCGCGTATGCGATGCTCGCACCCGCATTCCTAAGCATCGCAGTCTGGAGCTACTGGCCGCTGATGAGCGGTACAGTCATGGCCTTCCAGGACTACAACGTGCGCGGATTCAGCACCTGGGCGGGGTTTGCGAACTTCGCTACCGTCCTTTTCAACTTGGATTTCTGGCATGCCATGCTGGTCTCGCTGGAGTATACTCTCCTCTTCATGTCCTTCGGTTTCATCGCGCCAATAGTCCTGGGGCTGCTGCTCGCCGAGGTTCCCAAGGGAAAGATTTTATTCCGTACCATCTACTATCTGCCTGCAATGCTCTCCGGAGTTGTCGTCATTTTCCTCTGGAAAGGGTTCTACGGCCAGCACGGCATGATCAACCAGGTGCTGAACTTCGGCGTGCATGCGCTGAATCTCATCTGCGGCACGGAAATAGCCGACTTCACAGTCCAATGGCTTTCCTCACCGAATTTCGCCCTCTTGTTCTGTCTGCTACCTGTAATCTGGGCGGGAATGGGGCCGGGCTGCCTCATCTACCTTGCCGCCCTGAAAGGCATCCCCGAGGATCTGTACGAGGCGGCGGACATTGACGGCGCGAGTTCGGGACAGAAAGCCAGGTACATCGCAATCCCATCCATCAGGGCGCTGATCTCGATAAACTTCATCGGCGCTGCGATAGGCTGCATGCAGGGTTCCAGCTCCTTTATTCTTGCGATGACCGGTGGAGGCCCATATGTGCCCCGGGGCGCGACCGAGGTGATCGGACTCCATATCTTCTGGGAGGCGTTCGCCTTCCTGCGTTTTGGCGTCGCCACGGCAATGGCCTGGGTGCTCGGCATCATGCTCATCGGATTCACGGTCCAGCAGATGCAGAAGCTCAGCAGAATGGAATTCAAGGCGGCAGGGGGCGATGGAAAAAACTGAACATAGAACATTCAAGTGTTTTGTGGCAAAAAAAGAATTTTGAAGGAGAAAATACGTGCCCATAATAAGTCAAATTGGAAACAGGAGCGTGAAGGTCAGGTTATTATACGGTGCGATCTACCTTGTCCTGCTGACTGGTTCCGTGACGATGATCTATCCGTTGCTGCTCATGCTGTCCGGATCCGTAAAGAGCGAGGCGGACTCCTGGTCCATCAAGCCTTATCCTGAGTTCTGGTTCAACGACCTCATCCTATTTCAGAAATATGCCGAGTCCAAATACATGGTGCAGATCGAAAATGCGCAGCGTGCCTGGTGCAGCCAGGTTATGAGCTGGCGGACAATCGGGCCGCCGCCGCTTGTCGCCCAGGAACTGATCCGCGACTTTCGCAGCTGGCGTACAACGATTCCGGCCGATCAGAGGGTCATCGGACAAATGACGCCAACATCTGGGGCTGGGAGCAAGATGCTCCCCAAGAACCTCCGCTCCTACCGGAGCTACATGTCCCGCGCCTACAAGGGCGATCTGCAGGCCTACAATCTGGCCGCAAACCAGCTTTGCATGTCATGGAGCAATGTCCGCCCGCCGACAGGTACAATAGGCCGCTACCGCAGCCTCAACATACCGTCGGAGTTCCGCAGTGAAATAATCAAGTGGGCCGCCACAATCCCGGCTGAGGATCTGATCGTGTCAGATGCCTGCGGCCAGTATTCGATGGAATACCTGTATGGGATATACGCCAACAGCATCAAATCCTACAACTGGGCGCATGGCACGGACTACAGCGAATTCAGCAAAATCCCCCTGCCGGTTTGTGTTCCCGCCAAAGCTGGCCTCCAGCGGGAGGACTGGACAAACTATGTACGCAATGAGATCTTCCTTGGCGAAATAAGGCTGGCACCTTCGCTGGAACCCATGTTCCGCAGGTTTATTGAAAAGGATGGCGGTTCCATAGAGGCTTTCAACAAGGAGCATGGGACAAGACTGGCGGGTCTGGAAGCAATTCCGTTCCCGGAAAAGATAGATGATGCCCCATACCTCCGCCAGGAATTCGAGTCATTTATAAAGTCGCCTGATTATTGCCCTGCCGAGGCAATACATATAGCCGGCGCCGACGAGATGTTCCGTCAGTTCCTGGTTAAAACGCGTGGCGGAGTGCCCGGGAGCTATCCCGGGTTAGGCGCCATAGTTGCGGCAACGGACTGGGAGGACTGCATGCAGCACAGTGCCGGGCTGCGCTGGGAGTTCACCATGCGCAACTACTGGCAGGTGATCGACTATCTGGCAATGCACGGCAACGGATTCATCAATACATTCATATACTGCCTGCTCGCCATACTGTCCGCGCTGATTGTAAATCCGCTGGCTGCCTATGCACTGAGCCGTTTCAGGCTTCCCAGCACATACAAGATGCTGCTCTTCTGCATGGCGACCATGGCATTCCCCGGCGAAGTCACCATGATTCCAGGATTCCTCCTGCTGAAGAGGTTTCCCCTCTGGCCGATACTCGCCGGCCTTGCGACCACAGTCATCCTATTCCTGATCCTTGAGAAATCGCTGCCGAAATGGAAGGAGAACTGGCGCGCCATGCTCTCTCTGGCCGCAGGGCTTGTCGCCGGGGTGATAATCGTCCCCGCATTCGCCCCGGGCCATGTCACCGTCAGCCTGCTGAACAATTTTGCCGCACTGATCCTCCCCGGAATGGCCAACGGGTTCTTCATCTTCCTGCTCAAAGGCTTCTTCGACAGCATGCCGAAGGAGCTTTACGAGGCGGCAGAGATCGACGGTGCCGGCGAATGGACGAAGTTCTGGATGCTGACCATGAACCTTTCAAAACCCATACTCGCAGTGATCGCGCTAGGCGCATTCAACCAGGCATATTCGGCATTCATGATGGCGCTGATCATAATACCCGAACAGAAAATGTGGACCATGATGGTCTGGATATTCCAGCTCCAGAGCCAGGCGCACTATGCGGTGGTCTACGCCTCGCTTGTAATTGCCGCCATCCCCACGTTCATCATATTCGTACTATGCCAGAATGTAATCATGCGCGGAATAGTCGTGCCTACGGAAAAATGAGTAACGGGCTTGAGAGAAAAGGATCGTAGAATGAAGACGATTTGTTCGACAGATCCAATGCCACCTGGCTGATGCAACTTTAAATTAAGAGCCATGTACAGCGCCAGCGGATATTCCGATGGTTTTGCAATACGGTTTAATTCGACCAGCAAGGCGTATCCCTGCAGGCTGAGGTCTTCCTCTAAAAATTCATCCTGCCCCAGGATTAGCTGTTTGAACATGTCGTATATCTTTTCGAGCCTTTTCGGATCTTTCGGGCGGAAGAAATCCATCCCCTCAAGCCGTCCGTTTCCGCAGATGAAATCAAGCAGATGTCCTTCAAGAAGGATGCATCTTTTCCGCAAGATACACCTTGGTTCAGTTCGCAGGCATATTTTCTTCCAGGGTTTAAGTATGTAGATGTCTCCTGCCCGGATATTGTAGCGCTTGCTATCGCATATGAATATGCCGTTGCCTTCCACTATGTATTCGAAGGACCACCATTCCCTCTGTTACTCTTTGCTGTAGGAACTGTGCTGCTCAGCACATGTCCACCACCCCAAAAGCACTCACCGTATGCAAAACAATGGAGAACATTCGGATCCGACAATGGAGGCCTTTTCTGGTTTATATAGAAATCCTCTGCGGAATTCCTGCTGGCACTTTCCAGCGATGCGCCTTTCTTGCGCCGAAATAAAAAGGTGTTGCTGCTTTTATGGTTCATGATATAGCCTTCAACTTGAGAGTCCCGTGTTTTGAGTCTCTATCGTGACTACGTGATGGCTGGCCTGCGTGTCGAGGAACGTCCGAATCCATTGGTGGCCCGGAAAGTGCGGCTCAAGCGAGAACAGGCCATGGCGGCACATGGCGTCCAGTCCCGATGGATCGGGATTGTCGACGACACCGGCAGCCCATACGCCCGCTCCGGATATCTGCCCCGGCGCCCTGGTTCCACGATTGAGGACGAACGGTGTCTGCACGCGCAGGTGAAGGCCATCCACAGCTTCGGCATCCCGGCGATGACCTGGTTTCCGGGATCTTTCTGCCTGAGCGCGTTTCACAGCCGCCTGCAGCGGGCCTACGGGGCGACACATGCGGAAACATGGCAGGGGCTGCATTATCTTTACTGCAAGCACGAGACCAGGCCGGAACAGTTTGAGCCGCTCAATCCCTACCTGCATCATGCCATGGCCTGCATGACGGCGGGAGCCATGCCTTCCTTTGGGACTCCGGATCCCGGCGACAAGCCGGTTGAAGCCTATGAGGCGCTTGGAAGGTTGATCAATCCGCTGCGGCCTTTTGTCGGTGGCGAGTCTATACCGTATGCGGGTCTGCATCTCAGCCAGCAGTCGGAGACCTTTTATTTCTCGCGCAATGTGAAGGGAGGCTTTCCGTGGACTTACTGGAAGAGCGTGCTGGGCTGGCACAACCTGCTCTGTGAAAGCCAATTCCTGCTTGATGTAGTGTTTGACGGCCATCTGACATCCGACCAACTAGGCCGCTATCCCGTAGTGGTGGCACCTCTCTCGGTGGCGCTGTCCGACCAGCAGATCAGATTGTTCGAAGTGTTTGTGTCAAATGGAGGGATTCTGGTCACTGGTCCATGTTTCGGCGCTTGTGACGAGTGGGGCAGTCGAGCAAATTCCGGACGGATATTGAGACTGACAGGACGCAAAGCCGATGCCCCACCTGCCATCAACGGTTACCGCAACTGCGATCCGTCCGTCCAGGTGCATAGCCTGGGGCGGGGGCATGTCATCCGTCTGGCAGGCGATGCAGGCGGCCGGTTCTACGAGAACCACAGTTCGCTTCTGGCCAGGGCGCTTGGACGATTAATTCGACGCCATGCGCCGCCTGCTGTCGAAGTGACAGGGCCGCTGCGGCTGCATGTCGGGATGTACCGCGATCAAGGCCGGCTCCGCCTGTTTCTTCACAATTTCATTGCATATAGCGAGAACCAGCGGTTCCCCAACCCCAGATACCTGGTGCCGGAACCTGCCAGAAATGTCACTGTAAGACTGTCCGGCTACCAGATCAGGTCGGCTCGCAGTATCCTGTCGACAGGCGCACCCCCTCTGGAAATGCGGAGGAAGGGAAGTATTGTTGAGTTTTCAATTCCGCTTATTGAACGAGGGGAAGTCATAGAAATGGAAATATGAGCGGCATCCACAGATCTGCATGATGTTTTCTCATCCCAACTCTGCGGGATCTCCAAGGCTGAGGAAATACGCTTTCGGGGTCATCCCGGTCAGACGCTTAAATATCTTGAAGAAGAAGGATGAGGAGCTGTATCCTACCGCACCGGGAATATCCTTGATGGCAATGGTCTCCCCCCTCAAAAGATGTTTTGCCGCCGATATCCTGTGCTTGTGGAGGATAGTGGTGAAATTATCCCCGGTCTCTTTCTTCAGGAGATTGCGCAGATGAGGAATACTGATGCCTACGGCCCTGCTCAGTTGTTCAAGATCAAGCTGCGTGGAATAGCTGTTGGCTATAACCGACAAGGCTCTGTTGACTATTTGCGACCGATACCGCCGGCTATATGCAGGTTCTTCTGGCTTGCCTGGAACAGCATGGGAGAGCTGCCTAGAGAAGTATATCAGAAGTTCGGTAATGTGGCAGGCTATGATTTCATGCCAGTCAGGCATTGCCTGGATGCTTTCCTGTTTCATCCTGTCAAGCAGATTTATACAATTGCTGGTCGCTGGTATTTTCTGGCAGAAAAGTGATTCCTCTATTTTGCCGTTAAACATGATGTTCATGAAATCGAAAGGAGCACCCTCCTTGCCAGCGAATGAATGTTGCGATCCGCCCGGAATAATAATGGCTTCCCCTGGACTGAGGATTATCCTTGTATCATTGATATTAAGAATGACCTTCCCGTAATCCACATAGATTATCTCATGGACGTTGGGTGTATGGCTATGAGTTTTTTGTGTGTAATTGCGATTTTTCCCCTTATGGGCAATATGTGTGATCCTCTTCACAAGCGATGGTTTGAATTTGTAATTGATCCACATTTATCTGTCCTCGTTGTCTAAAAAACTCATCTTTTCGGCTCTCCCAATAATGACCGGCAAAACAATGGCAGAATATATCACGCATGGATGAAGATTTCAAAATGTTATTTTTTTGTAAAAAAAGCATATAGAGCATTAGAAACATTAATTAAGCCGTTGATTTGCATTTTTAATCCAGTATAATTAATGAAAAAGGAGAGCAAGAGTCTTTTAAGGAGCTGTTAATGGGATTAAAAATAAAAAACAGTCAATTTCAGAACTCTTAAAATAAACGGAATTCTGCAATTGGCCAAAGCAAGAAAGGAATTCTGGAATGAACAACATCAACCGCATCATCTCACTGAAAGGCATCCTTCTCTTGATGCTGGGAAGCATCGCCTGCTTGCCTGCCGGTTCCGTTCGGGGCGAAGCGTATCTGGTACAGGATGGGAAGCCCGGTGCCGACATCGTGATCTCCGACAAGCCCGCCAGGGCGGTCAAACTGGCTTCTGCGGAATTGCAGACCTACCTCGAGAAGATCAGCGGCGCCAAGCTGGCGATCACGACCACGCCCGGCACTGACGTGCCTGCTCACATCTATGTGGGCCGGAGCGACTATACGGACAAGCTCAACATTTCGGACGAAGGGCTCAAGTCGGGCGCGTTCCGGATGGTGTCCGGAAAAGACTATCTTGTGCTCCTGGGCCATGACAAGGATTTTGTGTCACCTCCCTATATGTCCCGCTCTGCCGCGGATAAACCTCGCGCGCTCAAGGAATGGGACGAGCGCACCGGCGAGCATTGGGGGAACCCGGGGGAGGAATGGACGCAGAGTTGGATCATTCCAGACCGCTTAGACAGTTTTGACGAGCGGGGAACGTTGAATGCCGTGTACGAGTTCCTGCGCGGCCTGGGCGTACGCTGGTACATGCCCGGCGACCTGGGCGAGGTTCTGCCCAACCTCACATCCATCGCGCTGACGCCCGTGGACAAGACGGTCAAGCCTGATTTTCCGCTTCGGCAGATGACCTGTTATGGCGGCGGCGCTGGCTCAGGGTTGTACTATCTGCGTTGCGGTATCGCGTCCACCGTGGGCATTGGGCCGCATGGCATTTACTTTGTGAATTGCCGGGATGAGGTCAAGAAGGCGCATCCGGAGTTTTACGCCAACCATCGGACGCCAGGATCCAACGACGTGTATTTTCAAGCCTGCCTTTCGTCGCAGGAGTTCATCGATTATACGGTGAAATATGTGCGCACGGTTTTTGATATTTATCCCGATCAGAAACACATCTCCATCATGCCGAACGACTGCCTTTGGGCCGGCAACGTGTGCCAGTGCGACCTGTGCAAGGGGAAGACCACGCCGGAACGGGGTGAGGATGGTTTTTTGTCGGATTATGTCTGGGGGTTTGTCGATCAGGTGGCCCGTGAGGTGTACAAGACGCACCCGGACCGGAAAGTGGTCTGCTGCGCGTATGATGTCTATAAGTTGCCGCCGGAAAAGATCGCCACATTCAGCCCCAATGTGATGGTTGATCCTGTCCAGGCGCGCATTTTCCTCAACAATCCGGAAGCACGCGCCAAAATACTCGATGCCCGCAAGGGATGGCCGGACAAGCTGGCTCCTGGGAATCTTTATATGTACAACCACTACCTGGACGCTTCTGCGCGCTTGCCTGCCTATTTTCCCCACGCGATTGCCGAGGATCTGCATTCGTTGAAGGGCAAATCGCAAGGGGAGTTCGTCGAAGTGGATTGGGGTTCTGGCGCGGCCGGAGTCTTACACCTAAACGTGTACGTGACGACGCGCTATTACTGGGACGCGAGCCAGGACATCGAGTCCCTGTTGAACGAGTACTACGAGAAATTCTACGGGCCGGCGGCGAAGGAGATGAAAGCCTTCATCGAATATTCCGAGGCCAACTATTGGAAGATGTCCAAAGACGCGGCGCCAATCGACAAGGCGCTCGAACTGCTGGCGGCGGCCCGCAAGGCCGCCGGAGATGGCGTCTATGGCAAGCGTGTCGAACTGCTGGTGGACTACTGTCAGAAGCCGATGACCGAGAGGAGCGCCAAGCTGGCCAAGGGGCGGAACAAGGATCTGAAATTCGCGGCGCCATCTTGCGGCAAGCCCCCAGCCAAACTGGACGGCAGACTGGACAAGGCGTTTTGGAAGGAGCTGCCGGAGTATGCCTTGTTCGATATCTCGACCGGCCAGGCGCCGACCAATGGGGTGAAGACGGCCTTCCGCGTCGCTTGGTGCGACGACGAGGCGTTTTATTTCGGCATCCGTTGTGAAGAGCCGGATATCAAGGGTCTGAACATCACCTCCCGGGAACCGGAGAATGCCGCCGTCTGGGACGGAGACAACATCGAGTTGATGATCGAGACGCAGGGGCATGCGTACTATCAGATGGCGATCAGCCCGAGCGGCGCGGTCGCGGACTTGGATCGCAAAAATGGGGGATATAACTTTGCGTGGAATTCTGGCGTCCAGGCGGTCACGTACGTGGGCGACGGGTACTGGAGCATGGAACTGCGGGTGCCGGCGGCAGGCGATCAGGCGGAGACGACCCATCCGTTGATCGGCATCTCGGGCCACAAGCCGACGGCGGAAAGTCCCTGGTATTTCAACCTGTGCCGCCAGCGGGTACGGGTAACAAAAACATCCGCCTCCGCCTCGGCACCCCCGAAGAAAGACGGGACAGGCGGCGGCTTCCATGACCTGTGGAACTACGGACAGTTGATCGTGAAATGAAATGTGTATAGACGCACATGTGCATGGGATGCCAGTTTGTTTTCCCAGTGCCAGTTTGAAATGAAGACTCTGATCGATTACGGGAACATCGATATGTTGGTAAGAAAATAAAAGGAAAGAGATCGTCATGAGCATTGCAAACATATCCTTCACCATATTTATTGTTATAAAAATAAAATATGATGTCGAAAAAGGCAAAAGCCACGATTGTTTCAACAGACTCTTTAGAACGGGAGGTAACCATTCAGAGGAAAACAAAACTATCTGAAAAAGAAAAGGAGGAGGTTGAGAAAATGAATAATCGCATTGCTATTCAAACGAAGACGAGAGCGCATTCGATCAAGTTTACCTTGATCGAATTGCTCGTGGTGATTGCAATCATCTCCATCCTCATGGCGATGCTGCTGCCTGCACTTAAAAAAGTAAGGGACATTGCAAAACAGATCAGCTG
>CAIQLG010000485.1 GCA_903872565.1 uncultured Lentisphaerota bacterium
CGAAGGAGGCCATGTCCGACCGAAGCCCGAAGGGCTGAGGGAGGTTGAGACACAGTCGAAATCCGCCATCCGGCGGAGAGGTTGTCCATTGGAAATCAAAAACTTGCAGCTAAAAGAAAAACAAATGTGAAAAACCGCCTAACTGTTAAAATAAAAAGAAAAACGGAGGTGTGACCCTGATCCGCACAAACTGCATCTATTGACTTATATCATATTGACACACAATGACTTAAGTGTGAACGTCCCTTTACTTACTAAGTCACTAGATCACGATACGACGTGAATGATTTACGGTACGACTTTTCCTATCTTTACCTGTTTCAAGAGAAATAAATTACTTGATTTATCATATTCAGATTTGTTTTCCTCAAATTTAATTAACTTTGCAATTGGGTGAGTCAGAAATACGGGAGCATTGTGAACCCTTAACAAATACATATATCTATATGCTTCATTGCTCCCATAATCAAGAATAGGTCGATCAAAAACAAGGAGACCATTCTTGAATGAAGCTTTCCGAAATAGCTTCCAAAAACCAACATCACCATTGACTGAAATAACTACATTGTAATCATTATTCCCTGTTTTATTGATATCAAGGGTCAAGCTTTCATGCCAATTCTCGGAATGCCATTGCCCACAAATATCCCAATCGTCTAAAATCATATTATTCAATTTATAAGAAATATCAGCTTTATCGAAACCTTTTTTCGATATTTCCAGTTCGGTGGAAGCAGAGTTTTCTCTATCGGATTTTTGCTTGTTGTTGAATACACATCTGCATAAATAATAGGCGATAGTCGCAATAGTAAATGTAAATAAAATAATTAATAGCTTACGATAAATATATTTCATGAGGAAAGCCTACCTCCAAGGGATATTGGGATATTTTTTGCATATTTCAGTGATTTTATCGTTTTTTGTTTTACAGAAACTAACATAATTACAATACACCGCTAAGTTATAAGTGATATTGTCTTTTTCATTTGTACCATCCTTATATTTTGTAGATAATTCTTCCAGTTTTTGTATGGAGTCATAATGCGCCTCGCATTCCATCCCCAATCTTACACCCCCTTCAGTCGGGAATCCTAAAACACCTTCCTTAAAGCATCCACAAAACTTTGGTCCTAATAATTTTTGCTCGTAAATTGGAGAACAATAACTTTTTGGTTTATAAAATTCTTTTGCTTGTTTTATATGGATCTTCTCGTGGGCCCGTGCAACTTCTTTAAAATATTCAGGCATACTATCAATCCCTGTAATAACAATTTCACAAGTTTCATTTTTGTAATCTGCTCTGCATTCAACACCGCCTTTGAGTTCTGTCCCCAACCCCAAATAATCATACCGGTTTAAGGAGGAGTTTAATAAAAAACAATACAAGTTCCCTCCTTCTCTTTCCCCAATGGGATCCATTGAGAGCCATTTTCCAAATTCTGGTGAGTAATAGCGTCGGCAATAATAAACCAGCCCCGTCTCCACATCCAGATATTCGCTTGAGAACCTGTAGTTGAACGCTGAAGACATTGTTCCCGTGGCATTTACGACTTTCCCAAACGGTGAAAATTCGTAATGCGCCTTGATGGCTCCTGAAGCGTCGAGATATTCTGTGACATTTTTGTTGGCATCTCCCAGCGCATAGTACGTGGTTCCGCCCTGTGTTTCAGACAGATATTTTTCACTGCCAAGCCCCTGGAGCGCTGGCGACCAGACGCGGCAATTACGAATTACGAATTGA
>CAIQLG010000486.1 GCA_903872565.1 uncultured Lentisphaerota bacterium
AGACAGGTCCTCAGGCCTTCGCTTGTAAGTTACCAAATCGTTCATAACCCCATTCGCATCATACCCCTTATCAGGTAATTTTGCCTGAATATATGCCAATATCCCCTTGGCCTGATCCATGGGGTTTAAATCTTCCCTTTGGAGGTTTTCTGTCAGTTGAAGTGCTATAATCTCACCTGATTCCTTGCCTGCTTCTATGATCCTCACCGGTACTAATTCAAATTTGAGCTGCCGGGCTGCTTCCAGACGTCTCTCACCGCAGATGAGGGTGTATGAGTCGCCGTCTCCTTTTGTTACAATGAGAGGCTCTAAGATGCCCTTGTCTTTAATGGATTGCACAAGCGATTTGAACGAGTCAGCTTCGATATTGATATTCGATCTGACCTGCTCCAGCACCACGATATTCCCTATGGGAACATAGAGGAATTCCGGGGTTGCTTCCTGTACCGTACTATTTTTCTTTGTTGCCATATTATTTCCCCCTTTTTTAAATTCCGTGATTTGTGAAACATATCTCGTATCTCGTAAAGTCAGAATATCGAATATCGAATATCGTTTTTTTTATTCTATATTCAGCATTTCGCAAGCTTCACGGCCTTTTTCACATTTCGATCAGGTGATAACTGGTGCTGCGGCCGCCGGAGGGGTCTTTCCTCAAGACGCCCCGCTCCATAAGATCCTGAATATCCCGCAAGGCCGTGTCTTGCGAACACCTGGCCAGTTTAGCCCATTTTGATGATGTCAGCTTGCCTTCAAGACTGTCCAGCAACTTGTTGAGAATCAACCGCTGGCGGTCATTGAACAACACGGTGGAGTATGATTGCCAGAAGCGGGCCTTCCTGAACACATTCGCCAGCGTGGCTTCCACATCATCAAAGGCATGGTTCAGGCAGTCCAGGAACCATGCCAGTCCCTCTGTAATGTCAAGCGTTCCTTTTTGTGCATCCTCCAGCACCCTGTAGTAGACATTCCGCTCCTGCAGGATCTGCGCTGACATGCTGTAGAAACGCTGTGCGCTTTGCTCTGATCGAGCCAGCGTCATATCGGCGATGGCGCGCGCAATGCGCCCATTACCGTCTTCAAAGGGATGGATGGTCACGAACCAGAGATGGCCGATACCTGCCCGCAAGACGAGATCCGTACCATCGTCACCGTTGAACCAGTCGAGAAAGGCCGTCATTTCCTTCTCCAGTCGGTGGGCGGCGAGAGCTTCAAGATGCACATGCTCGTGATCGATCGGACCCGAGACGACCTGCATCGGCCCTTTCGCATCGTCGCGCCAGGCTCCGATCTTGATTTTGCGCATCCCGCTGTATCCGGTTGGAAAGAGCGAAGCATGCCAGCCGGACAATCTTTCCCTGGTCAAAGGTTTGTCATAGTTCTGTGCCGCATCGAGTATCATCTCAACCGCTCCCTCAACGTTTCTGTTCACCGCCACAGATACCCCGATATCCATTCCAAGACGCCGGGCAATGGAGGAGCGCACCTGTGTCATATTGAACATCTCCCCTTCGATCTCCGAGGATTTCAGGACATCAAGCGTCAGGGTGTGTAAAACGGCTTCAGCGCTCAGGGGAAACCCCAGCGTCTCCATCCGTCCGATCAGCCGCCCCTGC
>CAIQLG010000487.1 GCA_903872565.1 uncultured Lentisphaerota bacterium
ACGTCTCTTGAGTAAAAAGGATGCGGGTGTGCAGTTCTTGCATAGAAAAATAATATTCAGATGACGTTTCCACAATTTTGCCAATTGTGGAAACTTATAGATTTGCTTGTGCGGAAGGACTTCCGCCAAGCAAATCTAGTATACGAAAATCACCCTATTTTTTTTGTCATTTTTCCTTTCTTTGACCATTTCAGCCTCATTTTCCCAACACCGCTCCGGACATATCTCCCGCAGTTCATATATCGAAAATGGACGGGCCGAGCAGGTTAAGCGCGGATCGCATTTCGCCCTTTTCGGCAAACGCCTCTATCTTTTTCACAAGTTTCGCCTCCGGCCATATCTTCCACCCGCACCATGGAGCGGAAAGCCTGAGGAAGCCGGTTTCAGTCCAGGACAGGTCTGTGTAGTCACGGCCATGTTGGCCGTGTTCGCCCCCAACATGGGGGCGGCTACAGTAGTTTTAACGGCACCTATCGCCTTGTCTATTGATTGCAACTTTGTATTGGTTTCCACATGAACTGTGCTGTCCCGGAAGATTTCAAATACATCCTACCCATCGTTGAGGCGAACCGTTACCTTCATTTCATTCAGACTTGCTTCCATTATCTTCCCCATGTCACAGCTGTTACAAAGGCGGGGTTGGCTCCCATACTGCTGGCTCCGCCTCTAGGAACCCTTCCTTATGCTCGAGGATTTCCGACACAAACGAGACTTCAATCTTGTCCAGCTTTTTCAAGTCTACCCTAGATTCGTCTCATCTTATAGACTCCTCCTTCCCCCAGCTTTATTTCTTTCATGACCGTGTTAAAGGTAATATAGCACGCCAAACCAGAAATTGCAAATCAAAAAGTGAAGTATTTTTGAGAATTTAAATGGTGGACGACGGGATTTCGGGTACAAGTTCAGTAAAATATGGGAGGAACTGAAACAATGGAAAAGACACACGCTTAAGCCGTGAACTCCAACAAAAGAGCCTTAACTTACTGACATTTTGCCATGGGGTTGGTAAACGTTTAGTGGGCAATTCCGAATATTCAAAGAATGTTCGCCACAAAAAAGCACATGAAGCACAAAAAAATTAACTCTTGTGACTCTTGTGGCCCCGACACCTTCGGGCCGGGATCTTCGACTTATTGTGGCAAAATTGTGATTTGATTCGTGGAAATTCGTGTAATTCGTGTCTAAAAACCAAATTATTTTCCGGGTGGGATTCCGGTTTCGGAGGCAATCAGATATGCTTCTGTTTTATGGTCTTGTTATTTTTTTCATGTCATGCCTTGCAATCTTAACAAGTCGAAAAACATTGCGCGTGTCTGATGTTTGAGATCTTTTTCAGTGAAGAATTGGAATCCGTTTTTAGTGTAGAAATTCAAGACTTTTTCATTATTGTAAGCGTCAACGGTTATGAACCGGCAACCCGTCCTGTTATCGGAAAGGAAAAACCTCTTTATCATGTTCATAAGGTGCGAACCCAGATTTCTATTTTGGAATGATTTATTTATTCCGAGTCGGGTGATCTTCACAGCTGGCAAAGTCTGGTGGAAGAGTTCTTCAGGAATGTCAGGAGCTTTGACCTTGAACTTTTCCTTGCGGACTGCGTCATTGCAGAAATCCACAAGACCTACTATAAAGTCAGGGGCTATGCTTTCAGACATGAAATAGGTCTGCGTCAGCAGGTGGGAAAGATAGAGGAGCCTGTCTTTATGAAAATAATCATTGAGGTCCGCATCCCCGCAGTCAAAGCCGTCCAATATCTGACCTGCAGGAAACTTTGATATACTCCAGCCTTCGGCTTGAAAATCATTTCTTCGTGGATTCTGCAACATACTGTCTAACCAGTTTTCGAGCCTCTTCAAGTTTCGGTGTGGGAACGTATGAGGCAGGGTGCTTCAAATCCCTTGCGACAGTTCTTACAAAACGTTCCGCATCTTTTCCTCTCAGCAGTGGCGTTGGTGCAATTGGCAATGCCATGGTGAATCCTTCCTTTCTTTTAGGTACTACAGTATAATGACTTATTGCCAAAGTCAATTTTTTCCTCCGAAATTCTCCAAATATTTCCTATTTTTCGCTCATTTTCCGCAGTGGCATTTTTCCAGTTTCATTATGTCGCAAAGACCGGTGGCGACCATTTTGCAGCCGGGTTCTATCACCAGGAAGTCGGTCGAGTTCCAGTCGCCATCAACCATTTTCCGGACAAAATCAAGACCGCCCTCCATCTCCTCGAATTTCAGGTTGTTCTCCTCGGCGCGGCTCCGGGTGAAGTTTCTGTAGAATTCGACATTTCCGAGGCCGTTGTTGACAAATATCATTTTTTCATAGTTGCTCATTCCGCCGCCAAGCGATTCCATGATGAAGTCGGCGTTTTCCTTCCCGTATTTCTCGACATACTGGTCATAGGTCATATCGAGTCCGAGTTTTGACATCACGGTATTTTTCATGTCCTCGAGGTTTGCCGAGTCCCTTTCGATCCAGCCGGAAGAGAGATAGTATGTCCCGGGAGCATCGGAAAAGTTATCGAGATATTTCTCGTGGCTTCCGAGGAGGATGGAGATGCAGTCATGCACCTTGGGGATTACGACCGGGATTTTTCTCGCCTCGAGCCCTGCCGTTCCATTGTTGCAGAGTCCAAAACCAAGCAGGATTGCGCCATATCTGCTTTCATCAATGGAATCAATCTTCTCCTGAAGTCTCCGTTTCATTTCGGAGCTTTCGAGGTCGTGCCATCCCTGACTTATGAATTCTATGTCAGCGATTTTATGGGAATGCGCCACGCAGTGCATAAATTCCCTGAAAAGCACCTCGCACACGAGGATGTAATTGCGTTTTGATTCCTTTCCCATGGAGAAACTGAGTGATTTAAACATGATTTTATGTGTCCTTTCGCTTTCTTTCTCGTCTTTTGCGTATATATTGTCCGTTCGCCTTTAAACAAATAAATCTATAGTCTTGAAACGATTTTCTCAAGATAAAAAGGAGTGATTTATGTCAGAACGTAAATACAGGATAGCAGTGCTCCCCGGGGATGGCACAGGGCCAGAGGTTACCGCCGAGGCAGTGAAAGTCATGAAAACCGCCGCGGAAAAATTCAAGTTCCAGATGGAGATGAAGGATTTCGACTGGGGCGGCGACAGATATCTCGCGACAGGCAATGTACTGCCGGACGATGCTGTCCATCAGCTCAGGAAGTTCGATGCGATTCTCCTCGGAGCGATCGGCCATCCGAAGGTGAAGCCGGGAATCCTGGAGAAGGGAATTCTCCTGAAACTGAGATTCGATCTTGACCAGTATATAAATCTGCGCCCTGTCAAGCTCTATCCCGGCGTCGAGACCCCGCTTGCGGGGAAAACACCGGAAGACATCGACTACGTGGTTGTCCGCGAGAACACAGGTGGGTTATACACCGGAGTCGGCGGCATAAGCATGAAGGGTACGCCGCACGAGGTCGCGATCCAGAGCATGGTCTACAACAGGCATCAGGTCGAAAGATGCCTCCGTTATGCATTTGATCTTGTCTGCAGAAGACATTCTTCCGGAAAACCTTGGAAGGGATTGAAGGAGAAGGATGTAAAGGAAGGCAAGATCGGCCAGCTCACGCTCTGCGGAAAAACCAATGTCCTCACATTTGTCTTCGATCTCTGGGAAAGGGCCTTCTACGAGATCGCCAGAGAATATCCCCAGGTGAAGACCGACTACTGCCACGTTGACGCCACATGCATGTGGATGGTGAAAAATCCCGACTGGTTCGATGTGATCGTGACCGAGAACATGTTTGGCGACATCATAACCGATCTCGGCGCGATAACGCAGGGTGGGATGGGAATAGCCGCAGGCGGAAACATAAATCCGAAAGGGATCAGCATGTTCGAGCCGATCGGCGGATCCGCCCCGAAATACACCGGTCTGGGTGTCATAAATCCATTGGCTGCAATATGTTCTGGCGCAATGCTTCTTGACTTCATCGGGGAATCCGAAGCGGCGGACAGCATCGAGAAGTCGGTGGAGCTTGCCACCTCGACAAAACTCAAGTCGATGGCGGCCGGGAAGATGGGCTACTCGACATCCGAGGTTGGCACGATGGTTGCGGAGAACATCTGAGGATTGCGGAGAGCATGAAGAAAAAAGCTACAGCAAAGGAATTGGTCAAGACAGAGGCGCTGTTCAACGACTTCACAAAGGAAGACCCGTGGCGCATTTTCAGGATAATGGCTGAATTCGTGGACTCCTTCGAGACAATGTCCCACCAGGGCAATCTCATAACTGTCTTCGGATCGGCAAGGACCAAGCCGAATGAACGTGACTACAAAGACGCGGTGAAAATCGGTTCTCTCCTGGTAAAGCACAAATATGGTGTGCTGACAGGCGGAGGCCCAGGAATAATGGAAGCCGCAAACAAGGGTGCGTTCGAGGCGGGTGGCAAGTCCATCGGGCTCAACATCGTGCTTCCGAACGAGCAGAAGGCCAACCCCTATCTGAATGTCGACATAGATTTCAGATATTTCTTCATAAGGAAGGTGAACTTCCTCAAATACGCGCTCGGAGTGATTGTCTTTCCGGGCGGATTCGGAACACTTGACGAATTCACCGAGACACTGACGCTGATCCAGACCGGCAAGATAAACAGGATACCTATCGTGATGATGAGGAGCAAATTCTGGGAGCCTTTCCTCAAATGGATGACGACGACATTCAACAACGAGGGGATGATATCGAAGGATGATATCAAATATATACAAGTCGTTGACACCCCGGAGGAGGCTTTGAAAATCATCAGAAGAGCTCACGCCAAGGGCATGACAGGCACAGTCAAGCCGTGGTGAAGCTAAGGCGGCCGCTGGCCGAAACAAAAGTGTCAATGTATCAAAGTGTCAAAGTTTTTCTCTGACACTATGACACAGTGATTTTCCGAATGAAAAGAACGATGACTCTTTGACACAAGTGATAAACGATTTTATGATGGAAATGTAGAATGAACTAATCATCGCTGGGAAAAAACTGAAGAATGAGAAAAATTCGCACATACGGGGATCCGATACTAAAACAAAAGGCTCTTCCTGTCGTGGAAATAGATCAGAAGATCATCGACTTCGGGGATATCCTGATAGACACGATGCTCGAACACGACGGGGCGGGGCTTGCTGCAACACAGATCGGAAAGAAGATAAGGATGATGGCGCTCAGCATCCCCTTCCCTTCGAAAAACAGGCCACCGACAGGATTTTCGCCCGGAGAAATGCTGCTTATCCCGAGAATGCCAATGGTGTTCGTGAACCCTGAAATACTCGGCTCAAGTCAGTTCATGTCCCTGAAGGAGGAAGGTTGCCTGAGCGTTCCAAAGATATACGGCCCCGTCTCAAGGCCGGTCTCTGTTGTTTTCAAGGCGCAAATTCTCGATGGCGAAATTATTGAATGCGAATGCGGCGGACTGCTCGCACGGGCCATACAGCACGAAATAGACCACCTGGACGGAATCGTTTTCGTAGATAGGCTCAGCGACGAAGAACTCGAAAAAATCAGGCCTGAACTTGAAAAAATAAAAAGTGGAAATCCTGGAGGAAAATGAAAAAACACAGTTTCTTGAAGGTCCTCTTCTCCGTCTGTACCGGAATTGGACTTTTCGTGGACATAGCAGTCTTTCCACTTTACAGGACAGTTCTACATTTCATCCTTCTCGGATTGCTATCCTCAATCTTGTGCGCTTTCCTCGCAATGCCGTCTGTGAAAGAAAAAATCAATACGGTTTCAAATGCGTTCGAGCAGGAATTCGGGGAGGTCGTCATCTCAGGCAGGGAAATTGCCCCATCGAAGGAAGCAAATAAGACAAGATCCATTGTTGTGGGCGGAATCAGCATAGACTATGTCGCAGACGCTGGCAATCCCCCCAGCTTCACCCCGTCAGCCGGAACTTCCAACGGACTGCTCTGGCTCCCAAACTCGGCCGTCATCTGGACAAAGGGGAACGGGGATAAATACGATTATCTTCCAGCAGAGAGCATGACCGGGCATGCAATTGCAATCTGCACATTCTTTTTTTTCTCATATAACTATATTCCGCTCGGGGAGACGACCGGATATGGAGGGACTACGCTGACTGGAGATGCCATGCACATCTATAAAACTGCGAAAAGCACAGCGTTCCCGGAGATTTTCATTACGGTGCTCAAGGACATATTCCCTGCCGACAAGATCTCCCCCAGCAATACGCAGATATTGATTACCGTATTTTGCGCCATGGGCATTTTTGCGACAACAGCGCTCAAGATTTTTTTCTTTGTCCCTTTGTTCGCTCTTTTCGCAAGTGTTTTTTATTCCATTTCAGGGCCTGAACTCGTTTTCCCCTCAAAATATCGGAATATTGTGAACATCGCAATGTACGCAAGCTATCCCGGGGTCATAATTGCAACTCTGGCATCCGGGCTTAGGATAAATTATATTGACTTCCAGACAATATGTGCATTTGCTTTTCTCATATACTTCACCTATCTTCTAGGCAAGTATCAAAAAAGAGACAAGACTCAAACGGAAACCGCAGACTATGAAGAATTTTGACGACATGGAAAGAACGCCTGCAGACGCATGCAAGACTTCCGCCTGGTATCAGGCACTCTCGAGCTACACCTTCCCATCAAGTTTCATCAAGCTCAAACCCTTCGAGATACAGGCTCTTGCAGACGGGCAGGATTCTGGAAAGATCGTGGCCGATGTGGTGGAACGCCTTCGCGCCCCCATGAAAGCATGTCCTGGCAACTGTTTCGTCTTCGTGGACACCGCCGCCCCCACAGACACTGAAAGATTCGAGAAAAAGCGCGGTGCGGTATATTCCCCGGCAAGCGCATGGAAGGTACTCGCAGGAAGCGAGAAGGTTAGAAAAGCAGTTTCCTCGGGACAGTCGGATTTCATCTGCATCAGACCGTTCAGACGGATGTCCAAGCCTCGCGAATTCCGCCTTTTCATCTACAAGGGAAGACTCAGCGCAATGAGCCAATACTGGTTGATAAGGCATTTCAGACGCCTTCATGGAGTGAAAAACATTTACTGGGAGAAGGCCGAAAAGTTCGTTCAGAAAATATCATGGCTCCTGCCGCATCCCACAATAGTCATGGATGTGTATTTCACTGCCGGACTGGACATAATGATAGTTGACTTCAATCCCTGGGGACCGCCAACACCCCCTCTTCTTTTAAGAGACTGGGACCGGAACTGGGCCGTAGAATCAGGAATACAACTCATCCCGCCACCTACCATGATCTCAGGAGAAGTGAACGTCTCGTTCTGATTTAAACTAGACGGCATTCGCTGCTGCTGAATATCCAATATCGAACACGGAATATCCAATTACGAAGTCAGAAAAATCCGATGAAAAAAATTGAGGATGTTAAGAGTGATGTTCCAGATTTTCCGAATTGGAGAAGGGGACTAAGAAATGGTCTTATAGCAGGGGGAATTATTTTTATTCTTTCCTTTGCATATACTATCTTCTTCTCAACTTTACCGGCCATATCTCCTGTTTCGTTGTCTATTGCCTTACGTCCTTGGTGGAAAATCCAAAATTGGATGTTTTCTTTTATTTTGGCTCTCCCTTTTTTCTGTATTTTGGAGCTGGCGGAGCTTTTATCATAAAAAAAAGGAACGATAACCACTCGATTCACCGAATCGGCATTAGTTGGTTGGTGAGTTTTTTAGTATAAGTAACAACATAAGTCATAGTCATCCCGCAGGATGACGGATTGATGGATTTCTGGATTGCCCGCCTTCGTCCACTTCGGACTACGGCGTGGCATGTTGGATTATTGGTTTTGAGTTAAGAAAAAGCAATGACGCATGGAATTGGAATGGAATTGGAGTAGAAATTAAAAGAGGCATCTTGAAAATTTAGGATGCATCATCAACAATATGTGAAACCGTTATGCTTTTATATCTTCTAAAAAGAATTGGAATGGCGATATTGACACTCTTTGTGATTCTTTTCGCCAGCTATTATCTTGTCTGGCTCGCCCCGGGGGATCCTACCAAGAGCTCGTTTTTCAGCGAAGGCGGAACTTTCGCCATTTTTCCGATCAAGGGGATCGAGGCGTCCAGCACTTGGGGACTTGGCACTTGGCAGATAATGTTCGACACCGCAATGCATTACGTACTCCCGGTTTTTTGCCTGAGCTATGCGGGTTTCGCAGGTCTTTCCAGATATGCAAGAGCCGGAATGCTCGATGTCATCCGCCAGGATTACATCAGGACTGCCCGAGCGAAAGGTCTTTCTGAGCACACCGTCATATTCAAACATGCGTTCAGG
>CAIQLG010000488.1 GCA_903872565.1 uncultured Lentisphaerota bacterium
ACTTGCAAAAAAGAGCTGACACGCCAGAACTGGAATTAACAGATTGAATTTAAGGTAGTTACACAGAATACAGAATTAGGGCGGATCAGGAAGTCTGAACTTATACAGCATGCCGTCCCTGCTGCCAGCTACAAAACCGGGCGAATAGTCGCCGAAATTCCGATACGGGAAATCAGGTTTGACGGTCTTGTCCATGGGGGCCAGCGTGATCGTTTTAAGTGCGGGAACTATTTCGCCCAGGTTGCCTGGCATGTACCAGCGCACACCCAGGCCGCGCAGGAACTCGTACACAGCGTTCAGAGTCCCGCGCTCGTCCAGTTCCCAGATGCCCACGGTCGGGCTGTAGCCCCGCCAACCCGGCGCAACATTCCCCCAGTGCTCGCCGGTGCGCTCGTCCCAGGCCTTGAGCGCCTCCGGATCGGGATAGTAGCGAGCGGCATATTTGGACAGGGCGAAATCTTTGTCATGGCCAAGAAGCACAAGATAGTCTTTGCCAGAAACCATCCGGAAGGCGCCGCCATTGAGGCCTTCGTCCGAGACGTTGAGCTTGTCCGTATACGCACTCCGTCCCACGTAGATGTGAGCGGGCACGTCCGGGCCAGGCGCGGTTGTGATCGCCAGCTTGGTGCCGCTGATCTTTTCGATGTAGGCGCGCAATTCCAGCGCGGCGAGTTTCACGGCACGCGGTGGCTTCTCGGAGATCACGATGTCGGCGCGGGGCTTCCCGTCCTCGATCAGACAGGTTTCGCCAAGATGGAGCCACGCACACCCTGACAATACGAAGATCGACAGCAGGGCGACAATGGAACCAGGCAAAGCTGTTCTTTTCATGGCTTTTTATCTTTCACTTCACGTACCGGCCAGACATAGCCCGCGCCTGTTGTCTCGTTGTCGTTCTCACGATTTATGGAGCCATTGAAAAAGGTCACAAGCCAGGCGCCGCCCGGCTCGCCCTCGGTGGTCGTGGTCACCCAGTAGTAACATACCCCTCCCTTGTCCTTGACATCGTATTCCTTGACACCTTTGAAGGCATCCCCTTCCTTCCACTTGGCCGTGCCCTCCGTGTTCGAGAGGGCGGGCCGGGTATATTTCATGTCCATAAGACTGAAAAGTTCCATCATGTTAGGCAGGCGCCAGTCATTGTGGCCGCCATAGTTCAGGTTCTTGCAGAAGGCCACGGCCTGCGCCCAGGATTGAATGCCGCCGGGCAGGTTCGCGTCGCGGGCCCACATCAAGCCTGTCAGGTTGTCCACCACGCAGTTAGTGTCCGCCTGGACTGTGAAGCGCGGGACGGAGCCGGTTGGAACCGTCTGGGTTGTTCCGTCACTGCGAGCCTCCGCCATCCACCATCCCACTGCCACCGTCATGGCCGCGACCAGTACTGCCAGTTTCATCGTCTTCATTTCATCTCCTTATCTTGAGTTATGTTTGTAGCTATCTTTATTTTACGATCAATTGCCCGAAATTCCACAGGTCATGGAAGCCGCCTCCGGTGCCGTCTTTCTTCGGGGGTGCGGAGGCCGAAAATTCCCGAGCCTGGCCCTGTCGCATGCGCTGGCGGCCCAGGTTAAAATACCATGGATATTCTGCGGTCGGCTTGTGGCCCGAGATGCCGACCAGCGGGTTG
>CAIQLG010000489.1 GCA_903872565.1 uncultured Lentisphaerota bacterium
CCAGTGATTTGAAATGAAAATCCGTAGTTTGTGTTCTATCCATCAAGGGGTTATGACGATTTAATTAAAGTAATGTCGGTTTAGAATAGCGGCGTATAAATTCACCAATATAAATATTGTAAATTATTTATAATTAATTATTTAAATATACCCAGGCAGAAGATACGAGTCCAAGAAAGCCGCTCAAGTTGGGGGGTATTCGGAGCAATCCTTTTTAGCCACAACCACCTTCTCCACATCTCCAGCACTATTGAAGCTACGAGCCAGGAAATCTGAACTTGGTGTCAACAATCATTCGCATTTGCTATAGCTACAGTTGAGGCATTTGAAGCAGTTTTCCTGTGAGTAGAGCGTCTTGTTATTGCACTGCGGGCAGATCATGAGTTTTGACGGGTCAACTCCGAACTCATTGGCTTTTTCCGTTTTTCCGTTTTGGCCGTCTTTGATGAAACCAATTTTTTTCAGATGTTTTTCAATGACCAGGCCGATGTCGGCCGCAAGCGACGGGACATATCTGCCCTCTGAAAAATAACCGCCGTTTGGATCGTATATGCTCTTGAGTTCATCCACGAGGAACGAGGGATCGGGCTCCTTGCGGAAAACTGCCGAGATCAGCCGTGTCATGGCTACGATCCAGCTGAAATGCTGGAGATTCTTCGTGTTGATGAATAGCTCGTAGGGTCTCCGGACTCCATTCTCATCCATGATATCGTTGATTGTGAGATAAATTGCCTCCGAGGATAGAGGTGTTTTTATCTTGTACGTGATTCCCTCTAGCTCGATGGGCCTGGATATCTGCTTGATTTCATGCGGGGCAGTTTTTTCGCCCTTCTTGTCTTCCTTGCTGGCTTCCTTCACAAGGATTCCGCTCATATGTTCCGAGGGGCGAAACGTTGTGCATCCCTTGAGTCCCTTCTCGTATGCGGTCATGTAGATGTTCTTGAATTCCTCGAACGGAAAATCCGCCGGGATGTTGATTGTCTTGGAGATCGAGCTGTCAACGAACTCCTGTAGCGCGGCCTGGATCTCAATGTGCTCGTGCGGGGTTGTATCGTCCGATGTGACAAAATAGTCCGGAAGCTTGTCTGGATGTTGTTTGGCCTTTATGAATTCCATATATTTCATGAAAGCATAGTCGTTGACTTCGTGTACGGCGCTATCGCTTTCATGGCCGTTCCTGACTTTCCTCTTGTAGCTGAACGCGAAGACAGGTTCGAGGCCGCTGGAGATGTTTCCCGCGAGCAGGCTTATGGTGCCGGTCGGCGCAATCGAGGTGAGATGCGAATTTCGCAAACCCTTTGCCTTTATGGTTTTCTGAAGTTCTTTAGGAAGTGTACTTATGAAATTTCCGCTGGAATATCCAGTGGCATCGAATGCCGGAAAGACACCTTTTTCGGAGCCGAGAGAAACGCTGGTCTCGTATGCGGCATGGGTGATTGTCCGCATTATTTCCGAAGCGATTTTTGTCGATCCGGGTGAGCCGTAACGGATCCCAAGGAAGATCAGGGCATCCGCCAGTCCTGTGATCCCAATCCCCATCCGGCGTTTGCTGAACGCCTCCTTCTTCTGGGCCTCGAGAGGGAACTTGCTGATGTCAATAACATTGTCGAGAAAGCGCACGGCCTTGCGAGTGACCGACTCGAGCTCGGAGTATTTGACCTTTGCCTGCTTTGTAAAAGGTGCGGAGATGAACTGTGTGAGGTTGAGCGATCCCAGAAGACAGGCACCATAGGGGGGAAGAGGCTGTTCGCCGCAAGGGTTTGTGGCGCAGATAGTTTCGCAGTAGTGCAGGTTGTTCATCTTGTTTATCCGGTCGAGGAGGATGAAGCCCGGCTCCGCGAAATCGTATGCAGATCTCATTATTAGTTCCCACAGGGCCGCCGCATTGATGGTTTTGTAGGTGTGGTTTCTGAACACGAGATCCCAGGTTCCGTTTTCCCTGACGGCCCGGATGAATTTCTCCGTGATCCCGACGGAAAGGTTGAACATGTGCAGTTTCTGATTGTTCCGCTTCGCGGTTATGAACTCCTCTATGTCGGGGTGATCGCATCTGAGCACCGCCATCTGGGCGCCCCTCCGCTGTCCGGCGCTCATTATTGTCCTGCAGGTGGAATCGAAGACCTGCATGAAACTTATCGGACCGGATGAATGCGCCTCGCAGCCTTTTATGGGGGAACCGGAAGGCCTGAGCGTCGAGAAATCGAAACCAACGCCACCTCCCTGCTTCTGCGTTACCGCGGCCTCCTTGACGGAATCGAAAATTCCCTCGATGGAATCTTCAATAGTGTTCATGACATAGCAGTTGAACATTGTGACCGAGCTTCTTGCCGTTCCCGCGTTCGCGATGATTCTTCCCCCTGGGAGAAAGCGGAATCCCTCGAGTATTTCAAGAAACTCCCTCTTTGTCCTCGCCGAATTTTTCTCGTGTGCCGAGACTGCCACCGCTATGCGATTCCAGGTGTCCTCTATGCTTTTGTCCGCCGGAATGTCGGGAGAACCCTGATATTTATATTTTTTCTCCCATATCATGGAGCTTATCTCGCTGTCCCATTTCTTCATTTTTCATCCGCCTTTTTTATCTTGTAATTATGTTGGTATTTAAAGAAGTGAATATAAGGTGGCGGAAGGTCTTATTTCAAATGCCAAAATCCAAAATAGAAGGCTTTTTTCAAAGAGCGTTGGGAAGACCATGCTTTTTGGCTCCAGTGTCTTGACTTCAGGAAAGAAAGGGTTTAACTTCACGGCATAAACAGGAAAGGAAAAAACCATGGGCAACGAAACAATCATCAATGACAACTCCGCCAATCCCGCGCCGCTCGGCCTTACCGGATTCGGCCTTACGACCATCATGCTCAACATCCACAATGCAGGGTTCTATCCCAACAACGCCATGATCCTCGGCATGGGCATCTTCGTGGGCGGCATTGCTCAGATCATCGCTGGCATACTCGAATCGAAGAAGAACAACACCTTCGGCCTAACAGCGTTCGTCGCCTATGGCTCCTTCTGGCTTTCGCTCGTCGCCATATGGGCGCTTCCACGGCTCGGCATTGCCGACAAGGCCGATGAGACCGCCATGGGTTTCTATCTGGCAATCTGGGGACTTTTCACTTTTGGCATGTTCATCGGGACGTTCCGCCTCAACCGTGCATTGCAGGTGGTATTTGGCACTCTGGTCGTTCTATTCTGGCTCCTCTCCATAGGGGACTTCACCCACAACGCAACTATCAAGACTATTGCCGGATACGAAGGCATTCTCTGCGGCCTCTCGGCCGTCTATGCGGCCATCGCACAGGTGCTCAATGAAGTCTATGGCCGCACGGTGTTGCCTCTGTGCCCTATCGCCCGAAAATAAGTTGTTGGGATATCCAATAACCAACACAGAATCTCCAAGAGTGTTGGAGATTGAATGTTCAATGTTTCGCCTTGGCGGATTTAATTAACCGGCTGCGCCGGAACTTAATACCATATTTTTTCCCGTTAAACACGCAAAAAACGCGAAAATACAATTTCCTATATTCAGACTTCCTGATCCGCCCTAATTCTGTATTCTGTGTAACTACCTTAAATTCAATCTGTTAATTCCAGTTCTGGCGTGTCAGCTCTTTTTTGCAAGTGGAAAAAAGGGATGTACCTTTCCTTAAAAAAACAACGCCG
>CAIQLG010000490.1 GCA_903872565.1 uncultured Lentisphaerota bacterium
CACCGCCATCGTTGTTGCAAATGATCCGCCGCTGACGGTGGGCCGCCTGCTTGCGTTGCTGTTTCATCTCGTAATTCCTTCTGTTTTTGTTTTAATTATATTTTATCCTTTGCTTCAGATTCAGGTCTTGATCACTCCGCTGGCTTTTGGAGTTCTTCGAGCGCCTTTTTCGCCTTATCTTTGATGGCGGCACTGCATTTTTCGGCGGCAATGAGCGTGTTGTAGATGACAATAGCCTCTTCGGTCTTGCCGGCTTTGGCGAGGATGTCGGCCAGGGCGAGGCGGGCATCGGGTGTGCCGGAATTGTCCTTGAAATGATCGTCGCAACTCTGCCGGTAAGCGGCGATGGCCTCGTCGAGCCTGCCAGCCTCGGCGAGCGTCTTCCCTATGTCGAAATATTTACCCTGCATCCAGGGGCTTTTTGCATTGGGACTCATCATGTTCAGAACGTCAAGCGCCTCGTCGTATCGCTTCTGCTCCCGCAGGTAGGCGGCGGCGGCGAAAAAGCTGGAGATGAAGGATGAATCCCATTTCGAGCCCCCGCGTATAGACGTGATTTTCATGTTGACAGCAAACGCCTTCTCCTTGTTCTTGAGAAGCTGCTCCTCCAGGACAGCCAATGAGCGCAAGATGGTCACTTTTTTGTAATCGTTGGTGACGAATTCCGCCGCCTTCTCCAAATCTTTTTCGGCGGCCTCGCCGCTGCCCATTTTGTAGTATGCGTAACCCCGACAGTACAACGCCAGGCTTCGAACATCTTCTTCATTAGTGCCACTGGAGTGAAAGTCGCCGTCTATCACAAGTCGGCGCGGTGGCCATGCGGCAATGTCCTCATGGCCAAAACCACTGACGATTCCCTTGTAATCACACGTCGCGAACATAATTTCCATTTGTGCATACACGGAGTAGGGCTTGTCGTCGATGGCCTTCGCCATCGCCAGCCCCTCTTCTTTGCCCTTCTGACGTCCCACGGCAGCGGCGATACGGGCCTGCCATAATTTTTTTCCGATGGGGTCGTTGGCTGTGGCGGCCAGTTTCTCGAAGGCCTCGCGCGCCTCCGGATATTTTCTCGCTCTAAATTTATTTTCCGCCACGACCTCCTGGTATTTCCTGTGGAAGTCAATGTCGAAATCCGCGGAAAAGGCAAACGCCGCCTCAAGCAGAATGAATGATAGAACACTTCGCTTCATCAGCGACCGAATAAAAATCAGTCTCATAATATTCATACTTTTCATCGTCTCCTTCACGTTTAATTGAACTCAGAAACCCCCGTCCTCTGGGCGGGATCAGAGTCCTTCAGGATTTGCCTGAAGGTTTATTTTCGATGGAGGGTCGAATTCTATTCGACCGTGGCGGAATTAGATTCCGCCAGAATAATGAGTCAGAATGAAATTCTGCCTGCGGTCGAGTAGAACTCGACCCTCCATTATCGCCGCCCTTTGGGTGGCTCATAGCAAGGCCACGTCCTCTGGGCGTGGATTTTTACTTGCCTAGTTGGATTACACCGCACGCAGAGCGCGCGATCCGCTACCGATGGCCTTATTTCACTTGCAGGAATCCGGATAGCGACCTTTCCATTTTTCCTGGAACGCGTGGTAATAAATATAATTCTCCTTTTTACTGGCGATCGGTTCGATCTCCTTCCAGAGCACGCGCATCCGGTCGGCCGCATCCTTGTCCGTCATGCACCGGGGACCCAAAACCTTCTCCTCCATTATTCCCCGCGTCAACTCCAGCCCGACTCGCACAAACGCAATCCGCCGACGGTAGATCTCCGGAGCTTTCGCCACTGCCGCATCCGCCTCGTCCAGCAGGCTGGCGGCCCGCTTGAAAAACGCGGCATCATAGGCCTGCAGAAATGCGGATTGATAGCCATCCGTAAACTTGAGCTTGCCAACCATCCGGTTGCGAGTCTCCTCCAGCAACGTCCAGTAGGCTTTCAATTGTCCGGCGGCCGGCCCGAACCCGCGCCGGTAATAGTCGTCCATGACTGCGTAGCCGTCCTGGTACGGATTCCAGGCCAGATGCGCCATCAGGTAGTAAAGCGGTCCCTGCGTGGGCCAGCACTCGTCAATGGTATCGAGATAGATGCCGCTACAGTTGTGTTCGGCCACATAGCGAAACGTCTCCATGACTTTTCCAAAGGGCACATCAGGCAGCATGTCGGACATGCCGGCATAGTTGTTCAGATTGGGGCGGTAGAATATTTTTCCGCCAGACGCCGCCCAGTCGGCGAACTGTTGAGAGGCTTTCTCGTTATCGTAACTGCCCCAATCGAGATCTAGCAGACCCTCGAACCAATTCGAGGCATGCGCTATGATCACGTTGTCATCCAGCTTGTTCTTGAGCGGCGCCGGCTGGGTTGGGCCATAGCCAAAAATCTTGACGTAATAGTCCTTGTCCGGGTAGCGCTGCCGCAGTTTGCGCGCCAGGATGTTGGCGAACTTCACGTCCCGGTCGCTCAGGGCGACGTAATCTTGGCAAAGGCCGTTCCATGTCAGAAACCGCTTTTTCGCCTCGGGCACATCCCAGGCGCGGCATTTTTCGCAGATGCAAGGGCCACTGGCGGTGACATCATTGGCAGCCGCGTTGAACATGGTCCGGGTCGGATCCTCTTCCAGTTGCTTCGCCACGTCTTCCAGCCACTGCTCCCAGACCCCGGGGTTTGACTGACAGATTTTGGCGCAGCCGGGGTTTGGAAACGCGTTGCGTGTGCCGTCGGGCTGGAGGGCGAAATACTCCGGATGCGACACATGAAACCGCTCCCACCAGTCGCTGAAACCGTGACCGCCGATGGCCGCATCAAGCCTGTACCCTATGTTGGCCGAGTCGAGCTGCATGCGCTGCAGACGCGGCCAGTCAAATGAAACGCTCCGCTGATCGCCTGGAGCAGACTTGTAGATAATCCCACTGCGCAGACGGATCTGGGGATGATAGCGATATTCGAAAGGTGCGAAGGCGATCTTTTCTTTCCTTATGATGTCCTCTCCAATTTCGCCCGGCCAGAGCCAGCGCACGTCCAGGTAATCCTGGAGAAACGTATACACCGCGTTGACCGTGCCGTATTCCTGCTGCCAGCCCTTAACCGGCAGATACATGCCTTTCACATCCATGTGCTGGGGATCCCAGCGGTCCCGCCCAGCGATCACCAGGTTTTTGCCATCGCAGGCAATTAAGATTTCTTCTGGATGCTTGAACTCGAAATCGGTTTTCGGGAAGAGCTCCTTGAGCTTCGGCTGGAATCCGACCCAGATCGCATGCTCCGGCACGGGCACGGGCAAACCTTCGATGACTTGCGGCTTCACGCCGCCGACCTTCTCGATATAGGCGGCCAGTTCATCGGCCGCCTTCCGGGTCATTGGCGGAGCATCCTTGAACACTATGATCGGCGCCAGGCTCACCCCTTTATCCACTAGTACCAGCGGAACCCCGCCCCGGACTTCGGAGTCATTCTTCTTCGAGTCTCCCTGCGACACAGTGCATCCGCTGACCAGCACGAGCAATGCAGTTCCGACCACGCACATTGCCATTCCATGTCTCATCGAGCTTCTCCTTTTTTTGTTAATTACCTCATATACAACTTTGCGAATTTCAGCGGCGCCTGGAACCGGCCCGAGCCTGTGGGGGAGAAGGCCGAATTTTCAACCTCTTGCCCATGGAAGCTCTGGCGACACACATTGAAATACCACGGGGCGGATGCGGTCGGCTTGTTTCCAGCTACGCAGAGCATGGGCTGGATCTTCTCCTGCGTCGGATCCGCAACCGGAATGCGGATCTCCGCGCTCCAGGTGTCCCCGTCAACATGTGTGGCCACCTCCGCATTTGAATTC
>CAIQLG010000491.1 GCA_903872565.1 uncultured Lentisphaerota bacterium
AAAACGCGCACGCCGTGTTCGAGGAGGCGCCATGAATCGTCGAAGCAGCATGAGACTCGTTGCGCTCCTGTGCCTGGGAGCCTTCTGTTCCAGCAGTTCTTGCTGAAAGATGTTCTGCTCTTAAAAATGCCCTCGCCATAGTAATATTTCGCGCTGTTTTGCCATAAGACTCGCCAAAACCCTCCTGTAAAATCCACACTGCGGCGCAATCACGCTCCGGTTGTTCCATTCCATCCCCGCGCTTCGCCCTAATGTCGCGATCCGCACCCTTGTCCTACCCCCCCCATAAAAAAATGAAAATATTTTGCTTCCCGTTTTGTTTTATATATGATAAGATGTAATCTTATCATATTATGATTAAAAAAATTAAAACTGAAGCATTGGAGACGAAGAGAATTCGCCTGATGGCGCTTCTTAATTCAGGAAAGCCACTGATCGCAAGCACTCTGTCCGAGGTCCACACAAGGTGCGGGAACCCTAACTGCCGATGCGCGTCAGGAGAAAAACATGTCGCCCACCTTCTGACCCGAAGGGAAAACGGCAAGACAAAGACAATCTATGTCCCGGTCGAACTTGTGGAGGATGTCAGGAAATGGACTGAGGAGTATCATCGCCTGAAGGAATTGATGAATGATATAACTCTCATCGGGGAAGAGATAGTTCGTCGGCACGTGAAGGGGAAACGCAAACAAAAAACGAAATGAGCCAACATGAAAAAAAACATCAATTTCAGCTGTATGCGAAAGAACTTCTCCAGTGTTCTCATTGACGCCGCGGATCAACGTCAACCTGGGAAAATCAACTATAGCGTCCATGACGCCGTGATGTCAGGATTCGCATGCATGTATTTTCAAGACCCCTCGTTGAAGGCTTTTCAGGAGCGGCTCAATGATGAACGTCAGTCGAGCAACCTGCACACGATTTTCGGTGTCCGCGACATCCCTGGGGACACTCAGCTCAGGACTGTTCTCGACGATCTTGACAGTGAGACTTTCCGGCCCGTTTTCACAGATGGCTTCTCATTGATTCAGAGAGGCAAGCACTTGGAGAAGTATCAAATATTCCCAAACTGCTACTATACCGCGATAGACGGATCCCAGTTTTTCACATCGAATAACATCCATTGCGACAACTGTCTGGTGACGACCCACCGCAATGAAACCGTCAGCTACTCCCATAAAGTATTGATGCCGGCGATCATGCATCCGGACATGCCTCAGGTAATCCCGCTAATGCCCGAGGAGATATGCAATTCAGACGGAGGGACAAAGCAGGACTGTGAGATCAACGCGGCGAAACGCATGCTGCCGAAACTGAAAAAAGATCATCCAAAGTTGGAATTGATTATCGGAGGCGACGGCATTCATTCAAAACAGCCAATGATCTCAATAGTTCTGGGACTCGATTGGCACTATCTTTTCGTGGCGAAGCCAGACGACCATCCCGTCATGATGCGGCACATAGAGAGTCACACCATGGAGGAGAGGCGTCTCATCGACAGCAAAGGAGCTGTCCACTTATTTGAATGGATCAACGATGTCCCTCTCAATGGCAACGACAACACGTTGCAGGTAAATTATTTACGCTATACAAAGATCACAACGAACAAACAAGGGGAAGAAATTATCGCTTATCGCAATTCCTGGGTCACCGATTTTAAACTCGACGCAGGGAACGTCGAGACGCTTGCCAAAACGGGCAGATGCCGATGGAAAATCGAGAACGAGTGCTTCAACACCCTGAAAAACCAAGGGTACCATATTGAGCATAATTACGGGCACGGCGAAAAGAATCTATGCTACAATTTCCTCCTGCTGACATTGATCGCTTTTATGTTTCATCAGATTTTGGAACTTGTTGATATTCTCTACCAAGCTTGCAGAAAAAAGTTTGGCAGCAAGTGGCATATGTGGGAATCATTGCGCTCTTATATCAAAATCCTGATCTTCGACTCGTGGGAGCATTTGCTTGATTTCGCTCTTGATCCAATCAAATACAACCCCTCCATCAGCCAAGCTCCATAAGTCTCGCCTCTCCTCCGGCATTCCCTCCCTCAATGACAGATTTTCAACGGAAAATCCACATGCCCCCTCCGTCTCAATCGGCAAAACATGCCCTTTTTTTGATGTCTCCGGCTTTCACAGCCGGAGCGACAACCGCAGATTGACGCATAATTTCTCGCTGATGACGCCCTCCTCGTGAAATTCATTCATGCCGGAACTTGAATTATGCTTCGCCGAGAATTACTGCGTGGAAAGTGTCGTTCAGCGGATGCCAGTGGTTCTGCATTCCGGGTAGGGAGTACTGCGACCAGGATGTCAGCTCGATCGTGGTGATCGATCC
>CAIQLG010000492.1 GCA_903872565.1 uncultured Lentisphaerota bacterium
ATGAATGCATTATTTTCTGCATATCTTCTTGATTTGCAACAATCCAGCAATCCATTTATCCAATAATCCATGGGACGAGACTGTTATTATTATGTCTTTCCGTAATTCTTGCCAAGCAGACGCTTGGCGTTCTCGGGAACGCCGACCGTTTAGTCGGCTTGGGCTCAGCTTATTACGTTTGCAACCAATGTACGACAACGGCAACCGTATGACAACAAAAGGGGAATAAATTTAAGCGCACAGTCCTCTATGTCCTCAATTGGTAGTCATGTCCTCTATGTCCTCGTGCGCCGTTTTTAATGGAGGACAAAGAGGACAGGCGGCGCGGAACATGGTTTTATAATTTAAAATTAACTATTGGGAAGCATTTCAGGAAACCTTTCCTGCTGAAATTCAGAAGTCCGAATTGCAGTCCGTCGCCTTCTCTGTTCACATTTATCAGGCCGAACTGAATGACGAATTCATGGTCTTTTCCCTTTGCCGCTTGGGTGCCTGTAGGCTGACCTGACTCATTTCGACTGTTGCTTTTCGCAAGTTCCTTTGTCCAGTTCACAAGTCCAAACTGGCAGGCACGGCTTGGCAAATTGGCCGTTCTAGCAATCACGTGGGACAATTCAAGAGCCATAGGTTCCCTGAGAAAATTCAGAAGTCCCACCTGTATGCCGTCCGACTGGCCGACGGCGTTGTAGAGTCCGCCAATGGCAATTCCATTATTTTTCTCCGAAAACAGAACGCCGGAAGCAAAAGACAGGCCGTTGAGATCTTTTCCCCGGAGAAAGAATCCCCCGAGCGCGAATCCGTTCATTTCCTGCAGTGCGAGCACGGCGCCTCCGCCAAAGATCATACCGTTGACATCCCCTTTTGTTTCAGCCATCATCCCGCCCAATGCAAGTCCGTTGCTATCCTGAGAAAACGCCGTGAACAGTCCTCCTATCTGCAGGCCGTTCATATTGTTTCCGAAGCTGGCCAAAGCTCCTGCTCCAAGTCCATTAAGATAGTCTCCTCCGACGGCAATTCCGCTTGCAATTCCGTAAAGACTTCTGCCTGAGGTTATTCCACCGATGCTGAGCCCAAAAATGTTGGGAAGCTTGTTAAAATCATCTAATTCAACCATGTTGAAGTTTAAAGGACACACATTGGAGGCGTCTGGCAGACTGCATCCCTTGCCCACACCTAGGCGGACGGGAGTCCAGAACAGAGGCCCTTGATCCGCATCATTGTCTGCCTTTCCCTTGACATCAGGGTTGTCGCCTGCGGCAATTCCGGCAAGTAATCCGAAGGAAATGATCAGAAAGAAAATCTTTTTCATATCATTCGCCTCCGACCGACGAATTCAACTGTGCCTTGGCGTTCTCGAGATTGATTTCATATGTCACAAGATCCGTCTCGGCCTGCACGAGATCTCTCTGAGTTTCATTAAGCCTTGTTATCGAGGTGTTTCCGGCACGGTACTCCTCGTTCACGAGATCCCTTGTCCTTCTGTAAAGCTCAAGATTTTCCTGGAAAAGAATTGTCTGCGAGGCGGACTGCTTGCAGTTCTCGTATGACTGCCGGACCTGCGAGAGTACCTGGATCCATTTGCCGGTGAGCCCAAGTTCACTTTGCGCGAGAAACGCCTGGGCCTGCCTCATATTGGCAATGTTCTGGCCACCGTTGAAAAGAACCCAGTTGGCCTGAAATCCATAGTTGATGCCCTTGTCCTCCGAGTGGGGCCTGATATGATATCTGCCCTTGTAACCCGCATCTGTCCTGAGGTATGAGATCGGGGTGGCCACCAAAGTCACGGTGGGAGCAAACGCCCCGTAGGTTGACCACAGGTTGTATTTCGCCGCAACAAGCGCCCGCCTGTAGGCCTCGAGGTCCGGGCGGTTTCTGAGGGCAGTGTCAAGATATACTGAGACATCAATCGGGAAGCTCTCGATTTTCACCTCTATCTCAGGGAATTCTATTTCCGGCGGGACTACGCCATCGGTGAGCCCGAGGAGTTGGGCCAGTATGCACTTGTTTATGTAATAGCTGTACTCGGCGGCGATCCTGTTGCTTTTCGCGAGATTGGCCTTCACCTTGAAGTTGAGGGGGTCGGTGAGCGGCACTGCACCCGCCTCGTACTTGATCTGCGTCTCCCTGAGGAGCTCCTCGTTGAAGGTCTCGTCCTCTCTTGCAATTCTGATCTTCGCCTTTGAGAGCAGTACCTGGTTGAACGATGTCGTCACACCATATATGAGTAGCCTCCTGGCATCGCGGTTCTGCGCCTCGGCCTCTTTCGCGCTGTATCTTGCGGAGAGGACATTCATCGTCGTCATGAGCCCGTCGAAGATGACCCACTGCGCCTGTATTCCCCCGCCCTTGACGTCATAGACATTTCTGCCGTCTATTCCGGGCGTGTATTGGTGTTCGGTCATGTTGTAGTATGCGTTCGACGTGGGAAGGTACGCCGAAAATGCGGAGTAGAACCTGGCCCAGGCGCCAGTCACGGCCTCTTTGGCGGAAAGAAAGTCTGGATTGTTCGCAAGCGCGACTTCTTTTGCAAGATCAAGCGTGAGAATTTTTGTCTCAAGCGGAAGACTTCTCTGCTCGCCGCTTTTGAGCGAGGTGTAGTTGTCCTTGTCAATGCTTTCCGGGATGTCCGGATATGAATAGCACCCGCCGGGACCAATCACCAGCACAAGGGAGAAGGAAAGAACACACGCGCAGGTTGAAGCCCTGGATGCCAATTCCCTGATTTTTTTCACTTTATATTCCTTGCATGAAACAATGTTCTGTCATAAAAACTCGTATAAGATAACCGTAAATTAAATCACTTCAAGTGTTGAGATATTAAAAGTTAAGTCCATATTATGTCTTTCAAGTTTTGTTAAAAATGAAACCAGTGGAGTTCTTTTGGAATCCGAGAAAATAGACAGCTTAGAGCATACGCCAAGGAAGAAAAAGGCATTGATGCCCATTCTGGATTTCTACATCCTGAAGGAGTATCTCATCCCTCTGACCGTCCTGATACTCGGCTTCATAATCCTTTTCGTAATGGGAAACATCTTCGAGGATCTCAAGGAGCTCCTTGAAAACAAGGCCTCTCTGAAGGTCATGATCCAGTTCTTCCTGCTAAAACTTCCCGGCAACATCAGATTCATCCTCCCAATCTCCGTGATGCTCGCCTGCATGTACACAATGGCGAATTTCGGGAAGAACATGGAAATAATAGCAATGAGGGCGTCCGGAATCTCGATGCAGAGGTGCTGCGCCTCAATATATCTCGTGGCTCTCATAATTACCGGGGTCAACTTCTGGTTCAACGAGGCAATCGTACCGACTTCTGAAATACGCGCCGAAATGCTGCGCAAATCTCTCGGAAGCGAGTCATACAAATATAATGTCTTCGATATGCTCACATATCGGAGTCCGGACAAGTTGAGCACCTGGTTCTTCAAGTATTTCGACGTGCAGGGAATGCAACAGGGAGTCATCATCAAAAGATACAGGCCCACCGGTCCCCTCGAATGGACTCTCGAAGCCAAGAGAGCGGAATTCCTCCCGAATGAGGGATGGAGAATATGTGACGGCACTATCGTCCACTACAATAAGGAAGGATTTCTGCCGGGCCCCCCGTTGGACTTCGTGGAGAAGATCCTTGACGAGAAACAGTTCTCCGAAACTCCTCAGGATATTGCGAACCACGCAAGACCGGCGCAAGAGCTTTCTTCACTGGTCATTATAGACATCCTGAGGAAAACGAAAAACATGGCGGAAACCTCCGAAAATGTATATCGGACAACGCTCTATTCGCGCCTGGCATTCCCATGGATCTGCATAATCGCTGTATTCCTGGGGATTCCGCTAGCAGTGAGAAATGAGAGAAGCGGAATTTTCATGTCAATCGTGATCGCCGTAGCCATAATGGTCGTCTACCAGCTCACTTCGAACGCCTTCTGCATTCTCGGGTGTCGGGGCTATGTCCCGCCGATCATAGCCGGCCTCGGACCTACAATAGCATTCATAATCTACGGATGGCTGAACGTCCGCAAACACAATTAGCAATGGCCGCTAAAAAGAAAAAACCGAAAAATGGCATGGACAGTTTCCTGAAACTGATAATTCTGCCGCTGCTTGCGGTTGACTCATATGCCTTCTGGAAGCTGAAGGAGGCCGCCGGACACTGGAGCTTCAGCTTCATCCCGACCAGCATTCCCGACACTCTCACACAGCTCGCGGCAATACTCGCCATCAACATATCGGTGATCGTCCTGCTCCTTATTTACATTTACCGGCATTCGATTTGATTCCTTAAGTCGGTGCGAGCATCTGGTAGGCCATTGGCAGTTCCGTATCTGGTGTCATGTCAAGTCTCCAATGTCGGATAAAGACGTTTGAATTTTATTCTTGCTTTATCGCTGGTAAATTGCCAGTTGATTTTCGCATGCATAATAGATCACAAAGTCACCGATGCCATGGGCGGCGGTGTAGGTGTGCATGTCGCAGAAAAACCCACAGAAGTTCCGGGTTTTCAGGTTCAACGCCTTCACGTCCTTCGGATAGTCCAGCTTCTCAAGCTTGCCGGCGGAGGGCTGAAAGTCGCTGACGCGGAGCGTGGAGACAAACGCAAATGATGTATCCACTCGCAGTTTTCCCAGCGGTATGGGGCCGAATACTGGCAAAGAGCGGCCTCCTTCGTCCATGATGTTGCAGTATGGGTTGGTTCCGAAGCCGTAGTGAAGGGAAAGGTCGATGATTTGTCCGACGGCCAGCAGACTTCGTACGATGACGCAGTTATTGTCAAGCTTGATGTCGTATACATTTTTGCTGCCTTCAGAGCCGCCCACGATCGAAAATCCATGCGGTCGTCCGCCGGAGCGGAGTTTGCCGACGACATTGCTGAACTCCACGATGATGATGGTGGTTCCGCGGTCAGGTTCGACCTCGACGCTCACGCTCTTCAATTATTTATTGGACAACACTCCAAACTTCAACGGCATGTAAAATGAATCCGTTCCAGTGGGCGACCAGGCGGAACGTTCAATCCCGGTGCTGCGCGCCCGCTGCCGACATACGTTGATGGCCCACGGGAACGTGGCGGAGGGGCAGTACCCCTCGACCGATTTCATGGGATCCACGCCCCCATCCATCATATCGCCGACGGGAACGAGCATCTCTACGCTCCAGAACGTGTCGCCCTTGAACACGGCGATCTGGGTGCTCGAAGACCAGGCCAAGTTGGTTCCATCCTTCATGTCGGCATCAAAAATTGCGCCAGCCGGATTGACCGCAATCTGATAGTAGGAATGTCCCTGG
>CAIQLG010000493.1 GCA_903872565.1 uncultured Lentisphaerota bacterium
AGGAAAAGGAGAAAGGAAAAATGAACACCCAATATCCAACTCTCAATCTCCAACCGATGAAGGACAGAAATAAACTTGGGAATTGGATATTCCGTGTTCGTTATTGGATATTCAAAAATCCTTAGCTTGATAGGTATGGGGCCCATGGGAGGAGCCCAGTTAAGGAAAGGATAGATAAGAAAAAGGTGGCATCTGTCCCCGAAAAAAACTCTCTTGGATGGGTTTGCGCACTGTGTCAGCCTGCCGTAGGAAGGATACATGTTACCGAGAAAGACGGCGCCGTGGACATAGGAAAAAGTCATCCCGTAGTGTACACCATGCCACCTTTGAGCCGCATAGCCACAGGAGGACTGCTCTGGTGATTTCTCCGACGGACAACGGAAGAGGCCTTTAGGGTCGTTGTACGGCCAACTAGTAAAACCTGCGCACCATGTTGTTGCTGACACCCCAGGAACAGGAACGGGGAGGTAGTTGCCCCCGACGAGGAGGGATTGGAAGTTGCCTCCATCGGACCTCCATGCCGGCGTGGGCCAGGAGTTATAATCCGTCGAGTAGAGCATTTCGGCATTATATATCTGTTTAAGGTTGGAGGAACAGCATGCCTGTTTTCCCATCTCCTGCGCCATCTTAAGCGCCGGAAGCAGCATTGACATCAGTATCGAAATGATCGCGATTACCACGAGAAGTTCTACTAAAGTGAAGGCGCATCTTGCGATGCAAGTTCCCTGCTTTACCTTATCGGCTTCATCCCTGTCGGCCCTTGAGAAAGTTTTTTTCATATCCAGGCGCCTCCTATTCAGTTTAAGTTTTTCTCGTTCCCTGTGCGATAATTTAATATTTAAAATCCAATCATCTTAGTGCTTTCCCTGACTTCCAGGACCGGAAGGATACTGACGCGATATGCGTGCGGGAATCCTTGTGTTCGTCCAGTAGTACAGCTTCGGGCACCGTTTCCATTAAAGCCTTGAGCTGTTCGGGAACGAAACTGCCGACAATTATCGTTGCCTCAAAGGTTGAATTACGAATATTTTCGAGCAGTTGAATTTTCAGCGCAGCACCATTGCCATTGACAGTCGGACGTCCCATGCGCGGCGAACGAATATAGCCCAGCCGTTCAGCCGTTACGACAATACGTTTACGGGTATCCTTTTTCACCATGGAACCGTTGCGCAACGCACGGCTGACCGTCATGGTGCTGACACCGCATTCCTGTGCTATGGATGCAATCGTTTTTCCATTGTTGTTGCGGTGTTTCATACTACATATTATAACATGTAAAATGTTAATATCAATATGTGGATTGCAAATTTATGAAAAAACTGTGGCCACAAAATTCAGTTAGATTTTTCGGATGTTGTTGATCTCTCTGGCAAAGCCGATCATAATTATCGCCAGTAAATACCTGCGGCATCAATAATTGCCCGGACTGTGGCAGTTATTGGGAAAAAGAGTGAAGGTGGGTATGAGGCGGATGATTTTTGGTAAGAGACGGGATTGAGTGTAGCAGATGCCCCTACAGACTTGACATTCCGGGTGAACGTATGGATGCTGCTATGGAAGAATCCAAACCCTGGAAAAGAAATATCGGCATTTGAAGTGATTGGAGCAAATCAGAGAATTCCAGGACTGATCGCGGTTTCCCGCGGAGCCGCCAAGTAGCATCTGAATTCAATGATAATCTATTTTGCTGCTTGCGGGGAAACACCTTTTGATGCATATTACTGTTAGGTTGAGCTGGATTTGGACCGGTATTGCGTAATTTGCAGAAGCATGTCTGGTTTCGACCTGTCCTTCGTAGTTCGCAGAACGAAGTAGGATGAAACCAGACATGCCAAGTCTCATCCCACGTCGTTCTGCAAGTGCAGAACTATGAGGGACAGGCCGAGACTTGGCCTTCTTTAACAGGAACATTTGTCAAAAAAATATATGGGGTTAAAATGAATCTGAATCCGAATATCGGGCAGGCCAGGAAACATCACATCGCATGGTGGAACCACAAGGGCCTTGTGCTAAATCTTACTGCTCCCAAAAGCAATCCGGTTGTCAAAGACGTTCTGGGAATTCCAAGCGATCCCAGAGAGCGCTGGACTGACATCCGGGTATCCTGCGAAGTCGCGGAATACAACATGGGAAAGACGCGGTACTACGCGGACTCGCTGCCATTGCTGTGTGCCGTCTTTGGCCCGGGCAGTCTCGGCGAAATCCTTGGTGCCAAGCCAGTCTACGAGCCGACCACAGTCTGGTATGAGTCATGTGTTTCCGATCCCGACACCTATGGCCCGATCCGCTTCAATTCTCATAGCAATGCCCAGCTTGATCTGCATGTCCGATATGTTGATGAAGCCGTTCGTCGCAGCAAGGGAAGATATATGGTGGCCATGGGCGACTTGATCGAAAACCTCGACACTCTGGCGACTTTGCGTGGAAACGAGGAGCTGCTCTTTGATCTGATCGAGCGGCCGTCATGGATACATAAATGTCAGCAGGAAATTCTCCAGGCATTCTACGAGGTCTTCGATCTTTTTTATCAGAAGACCAAGGATGAGCAGGGCGGCAACGCTTTCGTCTTCGACATATGGGGACCGGGCAGAACCTGCAAAGTGCAGTGCGATTTCTCCTGCATGATCTCGCCTGAGATGTTCAAGGAATTCGCCATGCCCTACTTCAAGTCTCAATGCGACTGGCTTGACTATTCGCTCTTCCATCTGGACGGAGAAACGGCACTGCAGCACCTGGACGATCTGCTTTCGATTGATTCGTTGGATGCCATCGAATGGACGCCTATGGGAGCCAGTGGCGAAAACAACACAAGCCCCACCGGCGGAAGCCAGCATTGGTATGATCTCTATCGGCGGATCAAGGCGGCTGGAAAATCCGTGCAGGCGATCGGAGTCAAACCCGACGAGGTTTTGCCTCTGATCGAGGCCGTCGGACCGGAGGGGCTTTATGTATGCTGCCGTGCCCCCGACGAAGCCACGGCCGAAAAAATCGTCCAGAAGACCGAACAGTTTATGTAGGCCCGGTTTCGGCGAGACCAGATCTACTTTTGAGGATTATGCAGGGCAGTTAGTTCATTAAAATGATTTTGAAGGAGTCATATCGAACGATGTGGCGAAAAGGGTGAAGGTGCACAATGCCGGCAAAGGCGCGAAGTATACCAGGACACGCATTCCGGTCAGGCTGATCTATAAAAGAGAGATGGGCAGTATGTCCGCTGCCATGGGCAGGGAACACGAGATAAAGAAGAATGGCAGGGAATACAAGGAAAGGCTCATAAGGCTTTTCACTAGCAGGGAAAAGATGTCATGCATGTCCCGGTGTCCAGCTGTCGGCAGTGAAATTGTCTCCTGGTAAATCATAGATTGCCTCCTGCATTTTTCTTTTCCACCCGTGGAGGCGGAGAGCTATATCGGTCCATGTCGTCAGTCATATTTCCTCCGTGCGCTTTTTACATACAATCTAATCTTTCCGAATAAATCTTCAAGGAAATCTCTACGAACTGTTTTCATCCCTGTCATGTCACATCTTCCTGCTGAATTTAATTCTGTTGTTGACATTGCAACCGGTCGAAATATAGTATTTTCATGGACGCCTCAGAAAAGGGTTGACCAGGAACACGCACCACGTATCTCGAACACAGGAGACAACATGTTGAACTTCACAGTCGACGACGAACGCTGCGTACGATGTGGCAAGTGCGCAAAGGATTGCATCGCTGAGATCATCGAACAGAAGGACAAGGAGCTGCCCAGCATCAGGTCCGAGCAGGAGGAGAACTGTCTGCAATGTCAGCACTGCCTGGCCGTCTGCCCGGCTGGCGCCATCTCCATTCTTGGCCATAATCCCGGCGACAGTCTGGAACTTAAGGCCGGCAGTCTGCCGCCACCGAGTCAGGTGGCAACCCTTATCCGCGGCCGCCGCAGCATCCGCCACTACCGTGATGAGAACGTGGATCCATGGCTCCTCAAGAACCTTCTCGCAACCGTGGCCAATGCGCCCACCGGCGTCAACCGTCGCGAACTCACTTTTACTGTGATTGATGATAAGGCGGCCATGGGGCGTTTCCGAGATAAGGCGCTGAACGAATTGCGTCAGGCCATCAAGGATGGCAAAGTAACTGAAAGTGCGGGATATCTCCTGGAGGCGGTGCCAGCCTGGTTCGAATGCAAACAGGACATTGTCTTTCGCGGCGCCCCGCACATGCTGATCGTGTCAGCACCATTGGACTCACCGTGCCCGCAGGAAGACATTGTCATAGCCCTGGCCTATTTCGAACTTATTGCCCAGTCCTCCGGACTCGGCACTGTCTGGTGCGGGCTAGTGAAGTGGCTCCTGGAGATCCTGCCGGAACTGAAGCCGGTGCTCGGCCTGCCAGTGGACCACAAGTACTACTGCATGCTCTTTGGCGTTCCCGCCATCCACTTTGCCCGCACTGTCCAGCGCGACGATGCCGCAGTTGTCAAGAGAGTTACGCTCTAGATAATCTCGGCGGAAGTCTTTCCGCACGAGATTATCTACTGGAAGTCACATTTTAAATTTCCCATTTTTCTTAACTTTTTCTTCTGAGGATCATTGTGTTCTTATCTTCGATGAACCACTCGAGCTCATCTCCTTTTTTCAGCTCCATTGCTTCGACCA
>CAIQLG010000494.1 GCA_903872565.1 uncultured Lentisphaerota bacterium
TTGACGATCCAACTTTCACCGCGGACCGGAGTGGCAAGCAGCCCCCACGCACATAATGCAGCTCCGCCCAAAACCAGCAATTTACCTTTTCTCATTCCGAATCTCCTTTTGTTGAGTTTTCAACATTCATATTCCATAGTTCACTTAATCGGCGTTATGTCAATCCGATGTTTGATCGGCACGATAGAAGCTGCGGCCTTCGCCTGGGAAATCCGTTCGATATCCATGAGCTTCTTCTTAAAGGCTTCTACAAGCTCAACAGTCGCGGCATCGTTTTTGTCCTCCTTGACAATCAAAGGCAAGTTCGGGAGAAGCCCCCGAGCCAGCTGCGACTCGTAGGTCTGTTTAACCTCAAGCAAGTTGAGGAGTGCGCTGAATCTTGGAACAAACGGGTTATCCAAAAACTCGGCGGCTAAATTGATTCCCGTTTCCAGCTGGGCTTTATCGAATATCTTTTTTTCGGTGCCCCATTGAATTTCGGCTTTGGCGGCAGGCAGATGTTTCACAATAAGCGTAAATCGGTTCAAGTCCTGATTGAATGGAAGAAAAGGCAGGATGCCTTTTGTTCCGCCCGGCGTTGTGGTTTGATCCATAAAACAGAAGGGATAACGGGAACTTTCAACCTCAAGCCTACCATCCCGAAAAGAGGTTATTGTGTGGGACTTGTCGCCTTCGGCTTTGCCCTCGAAGTCGACGGTGAGGGTTCCGATGTTGCCGTCGAAGCCCATGGCTTTCAATAAAGCATAAGCCATGGTCAAATGACCGTTGCGTGCGGGGTAGCTGCCCTCCGGACCGGTCATATAATACGTATTCCCGCAAGCGGCCTTAGCTTTTTTCATGGCTTCCGCCATTACGGAATGTACCTCGGCAACGGGCATTGAATAATCAGCGGCTATTTTCCTGGCTATTTCGCCAAGCGTTTTCAGTGTCTCGTTGTAATAGGATTTGTCTTTGAATATCTCGGAATCAACGCAGCCAGGAGTCGCAACGATAGCAGTGCTCCCCTTGTCTTTCAGTTTCTGGACGATGCTCCTCAGTGCCGACTCGTAAGTTTTTCCAATGGAGTCATTGTATGGGGCACCACGGCCGTCCTGCATGCCATAACAAATGGTGACATAATCGGGATTGAAAAGCATGACATCTGCGTCCATTCTGGCGAGAAATCCCGGGGCGGATTCGCCCTCCCTGCCAAATTGAATGACTTTCAACTTCAGGTCCGGACCGCAGGCGAGCAGATAGGCTTCCAGGTAGCGGCTGTAACGCATTTGAGCTGTGGCTGATTCACCCACGATCGCAATGGTGGAACCCGGCTTAAGAATGACCGTGTCAGTCTTCGCAGGTTCAGCGGCAAAAGCCGACGCGGCCACCCAGAAAATGGACATCAATGCGGCAACACAACAGACATGCACTTTAATGGTTCTCATATTTTGACTCGCTTTCCTTTTTTATTTTTACTTGATCGGTGTTATGTCAATCCGATGTTTAAACGGTACGACAAACGACGAAGCTTTCTTCTGGTAATCGCTTTCGATTTGAAGCAGCTTCTTCTTGAAGGTCTCGATCGATTCGAGCGATGATGTATCATCCTTGGCGACTATAACGGCATAAGCCAGGTTGCTTATGAGTCCCTTGATCATGGTTGTCTCGTATTTCTGTTTGTCTCCAAGGAAGTCGAAGAGCTCTCCAAATTTTTGGGCAAAAGGATTGTTGGCGAATTCGTCCGCCAGGTTAATCCCCGTTTCCAGTTGCTCCTTTGTAAAAGTCTTCTTGTCAGTGCCCCACAGGATTTCGGCTTTATCGCTAGGAAGATTCTTCACGATAAGCATGAATCTGTTCAAATCGCGGTTGAACGGAAGATAGGGCAGTATGCTTCTGGTTCCGTCTGGCGTTTTGTCGTCACCACTAAAACAGAAAGGATACCGGGAGCTTTCCACCTCGAGTTTCCCATCCTGAAAGGAGAGAATTTTGTGAGCGCTGTCGCCCTCAGCCTTGCCGCTGAAATCGACTGCCAGAGTCCCGATGTCGCCGTCAAGCCCCATTGCTTTCAGAAAAACATAAGCCATTACCAGGTGACCGTTATTGGCCGGATGCACGCCATCTTTACTAATATAATACGCGGAACCATAGGCGGCTTTCGCTTTCACCATGGTCTCAAGCATCGCAGAATGCAGATCGGCAAAAGGCATCGAATAGTCGCCAGCTATTTTTCGATCAATTTCGCCAAGAGTTTTCAAGTTCTCATTGTAAACATTTGCAGATATTTTTTTAAAAGTATCCGAATCGACGCAGCCGGGAGTTCCGACGATTGCGGTGATGCCCTTGTCTTTCAGTTTCTGGACGATGCCTCTCATTGCCGTAGCATACGCATTGCCAATGTATTCGGCATATTCGGTATACCGCCCGTCATTCATGCCATAACAAATGGTGACAAGATCCGGATTGAAAGGCGTGATGTCGTTGTCGATTCTGGCAAGGAATCTCGGGGCGGTTTCACCGATCCAGCCGGATTGAATTACTTTCAGCTTCAAATCAGGCCTGCATGCGAGCAGATACGCCTCGATGAAACGGCTGTAAATTTTTTGCTCGGTTATGGAATCCCCGGCAATGACGACGGTAGCATTCGGCTTGAGAATCGCGGAGCCGCCATTCTTCGCCTGTTCGGCGGCAACACCTGATAAACTCAAGCAGCCCATCATCGAAAGCATCACAAACCAACAGGTTGTCGATTTCAGTCCATGTCGATTAGACATTAAATATTCTCCCATTTTAGTTTTCACTTATATGTTAATCCTTCGTAGTCTAAATTCAGAGTTCCTGATCCGCTGAAAATAATAATGTCTCAAATTTCCACCCCTGAAATGTTCGTCAAATATTCTAATCTTTTGAATTAACATAAGCATCCTCTGCCCTCCAAAATGGAGTTCTACTGTCAAATGTGCGGAACGATCCACGTTTTCTCAAATCTGCATGCAGATCGACGTACAGCACATTCATGCCTCTCGAATGCCGTAATTCATAACAAACATAACCTCCAAGCTCTTCAGTTCTCATTATTCGCAGACCACCGAATGAATCCATAAGCACAGAATGCCTGGATGGGAGCTTATATTGATTTACTTTCAATGAATAATTCAGGAAATAGTTATATCCTATGTTAAGGCAAGGGCCATTGCCGTCATAAGTATATCTGGGATCTCCGAGTGCCTCTGAGCCTATGACAGGACAAGCCAGTGGGTGCCGCTTTGTCGCGGTTATCTGTGATATTATCAAAGTGCCGTTGTATGACAAATAAGTAGGCAATACTTCATTCCACCATAATCCTGGTCTAACCATTGCCCCCGGTACAAAATAGTCATTATTGTCAACGCTGTACATCGCGGCGGCGATACCGAGTTGCTTGAAGTTACTAACACAGCTTGTCTGTTTTATCGTATCTCGCGCCTTCTTAAGCCCTGGCAACAGCATAGCCATCAGAATTGAGATGATGGCTATGACCACGAGCAATTCGATCAGGGTGAACTTGATCGTATGTGCTCTCGTCTTCGTTTGAATCGCAATGCGATAGTGCCATGGAAAAAGAGAACTCACGCATACCTTATTGATTTAAAATATCTGGTTAAACTTAAGTTAACATGCAAAAATATATTGTCAATTGATATAAAATATGATATATTGACCTAAATTATTATTTAGGATGGTCTGGCGAGTCGCCATGGAGGTCCGAGTTCCGTAAGTATTCACTGAAGCATGTCCGGTTTTCCGAAACGGACACAGGAGAGCCAGTCTCCCACTTCGCTCTTCGAGCTATGAGGGACAGGTCGGGAAGACTGGCATACTTCAAGCAGAAGCCGTATTGCAAAAGATAAACGATTTCATGATAATAAGGAGGTACCAATGAAAATACCGGAACTTGTCAGCGTTTTCTATTACAAAGCTCCAGGTCACGACAGAATAAAACCGCAAATTATTGTGAATGGCACCGAGTATGTCGAAATTGTAACAGGGGGCTGCACAAAATTTGATGTCAGGGCCGGGGAAAAGAACTTCGGATGTGGCTCGATGTTCTGGCATGTGGCCGGAGAGCACACCATCCACAAAAATGATCCGGAAAATCCTTACGAGTGCATATGCTTAAGGTTCAATGTGGGAGGCAAGTCACTTAGACGTCCTTTTGGAAGGTGTTGTCTGTGGGAGAACCGCGAGGAGGTTGTAAGTTTCGCAAACACATTGATCCATTCGTTTCATGACATTTCCTGCGACCATAAGATTCTTGGCGAGTTTGTATATATGAAGATCAGATGGGAGGCCTATTCGTATTCAAGAAGGATGCCGGAGATCGAACTGCCGCGATCCGTCACGAGAATTCTTGAGTGCATCGAGAAAAACTTTATGGGAGATCTTGGGATAAATCCTAAATTGATTTTTTTTTGCCGCTAGGTTAGATTTTTCACTTGTTTTTTATTGAAATGCCCTCTATAGTGTTCATAGCGGTAAATACCGCTATGAAAGGAGCATAATATGGCATTTTTACGTGTAAGAGATACAA
>CAIQLG010000495.1 GCA_903872565.1 uncultured Lentisphaerota bacterium
GGTCAACGGAGAGCCGATCCTGGGCGACACGGAGGTGGAAGACCAGCAATGCCCGCCTTCCATTGGCGACATCAAGGTTAAGGTTTCGCTGAAGGCCGGGGCGAATGTCCTGGCTGTTCGTTTCATCGCGGGCAAAGCCAGTTCCGTGCTCGCGCTGGGCGGCCCGCGGGAATTGCGCGCCGGTGATTTTCGCTCGATTCTGTCGGACCTGTTCCTGAACGATGCGCGGTGGGCGCGGCGCGAATTACGGGCAAAACCGGGAACGAAACCGGCCGTGGACATCGGCTCGCGCCTGGAATTGTTCATTGACGAGTTTCTGGTTGACCGCCTGACCGGCTCCGCCGAGCGACGGCTGCACCATCCGGTTCCACGGGAAGTGGTGCTACAGTTTGGCGAGAAGGGAAAACCCTGGGATGGCATTTGTCCTATATGCGCGATGAAACAGGAGGGCGGGCTTATACGAATCTACTACAGGGGTGTTTTACCGGGAGGCTTGCCAGACGTGGATGCCGACCTCTTGACCTGCCTTGCGGAGAGCGTCGACGGAATTCATTTCACGCATCCTGAACTGGGACTTTACGAATTCAACGGCTCGAAAAAGAACAACATTGTCAGCGGATCTTATCGTGATCCGCATTACACCTCCTTTCTTGACAGCAACCCGGATGCTCCTGAAGACCAGCGCTTCAAGGCCATCTATGTGCCCCCTGACAGTGGCGGGCTGCATGTCTTCGGCTCCCCGGACGGAATTCGTTGGAGGGCATTGGCCGACAAACCGTTTGTCACCGGAAGTCAAAGTCATGGCGGCTTCGATGGACAGAACGATGCCTTCTGGGATCCATTACGCAAACTTTATGTCTGCTTTTTCCGGGATAATACCGGCGGCTTGCGGCGCATCGCCACCTGTACGTCCAAGGACTTCCTCACGTGGACCGATCCGGTGTTGGTGACCTATGCGGACAGCCGTAAGGAACACATGTACTGGCACGAAATCCGTCCGTACTTCCGTGCGCCGCATCTCTATGTCGGCACGCCGCCAAGGTTTGTTGTCTGGCGAAAAAAAGAGTCTGAATATCCTTATGGCTCGATCAGCGACGCCATCTTGATGTCCAGCCGGGACGGATTGCTCTTTGAGCGCTGGGAGGAGGGCTTTGTCCGTCCGGTGGCGGATCCAGATGTCTGGACGGAGCGCAGTAATTACCCGGTCATGGGTGAGGGCATGGTGCAGACATCGCCCGAGGAGATCAGCCTGTATTGGACTGAGCACTACCGGCATCCGGGCTGTCGGCTGCGGCGCGGCACGATCCGCACCGACGGGTTTGTCTCCGTCCACGCAGGCGGCCGGGATGTCGGCGAGATGCTCACACGTCCGCTGATTTTCACCGGCGGCCAACTCGAAGTCAATTACGCGACCTCGGCGGTCGGCACGATGCTTTTCGAACTGTGCGATGAGCAGGGAAAAGCGATCAAAGGCTTTTCGCTGGCGGATAGCGAAGTGCTTTTCGGCAACGAGATCGAACATCGTGTGCGGTGGTACGGTGCCGGTAACCTGGCGGCACTGGCCGGGAAACCGGTGCGGCTCCGCGTGCGCCTGCACGATGCGGACCTGTATTCGTTCCGGTTTGCGCCAAATTGATATTTAGAGAAAAGAGTGCCAACAGTTGCATTCAGAATTTATTTAAAACTTAAACAAGTGATGGTATGAAAAGCCTTCACAAAATCAGGAGGATGACATGCTGACAAAGAAACAACTCATCGGACCATGGGCCGGGCTGCCGGTCGCATGGAATATGGATTTCACTTTTGATGAAAATACATATCGCGGTGATGTCTCGCGATGCTGTGATGCGGGTGTGCCCGGTGTGTATACCGGCGGAACCACTGGAGAGTTTTATGCGCAGGAGTTTGAAGAATTTACACAGATTACAGATGCGACCATAGAGGAATGCAGGAAGGGGAAAACGCCGGTGATGATCGGTTGTACGGCAACTCATACATTAGGTGCCATCCGCAAAGCGCGCTATGCACAGGAAAAAGGTGCAGATGCCATTCAGGTGGCGTTGCCATTCTGGATGGAAGTGCCTGACAGTGAGGTCGTAAGATTTTTCAGGGAAGTGTCGGATTCAGTGCCCGGAATGCCGATGACGATATACGAAACATTGCGCACTAAAAAAGCAATATCCCTGGAATTGCATAAGGAAATTCACGAAACGGTGCCAGCGGTCATCGGTGTGAAGAGCAATGCCAACACACTAGGAAACTCTCCGGAGGGCTGCAGGGAGTTAAGTAAGTTCCATCATGTGTTTGTCGGTGAAAAGCTATGGGGAAGGCTGGGCCCCTTCGGCGCAATCGGATGCTGTAGTGCGTTAATCTATCAGAATCCGCGGATTCTGCTGGCGGTATTTGATCTCCGCATGAAAGAAAAATGGGATGAGCTGAATGTATGGATGGAAAAGTATGACCGGATAATCAGCGAGGGATTGAAGCCTGTGATCGAGGCGGGATGCGAGGACAGCGCAATTGACCGCATGCTCGGACTAAGTGCCGGATTCTTGAAAACAAGCCTCCATTGCCGTGGCCCGTATCCGAGCTGCACTCCGGCGCATCTGGCTCAATTCAGGACATGGCTGGGGAAAAACCTTCCGGAATTTCTAAAACTTTAGGGAGGTGGAAACGTGGATGTCAGAGATGAAACGGTTGACGGCACAATGTTACAGGCGATAGATGTTCATGGGCATGCCGGAATCTACTGTGGCGCCGCATATCAGTTGCTGAACGATTTTTATACCGGCGGTATAGAAATTGTGCGTGAACGGGCGAGTGTGGCACGCATTGAAATTACGCTTGTTTCCGCTCTCGCCAGTCTTTTGCCACGGGGAAACGCCGATCCGGTACGAGGAAACGAGGAGCTGGAGCGTGAAATTTCTGGGAACCTGTGTTTTAGGCAATGGGTCGTTGTTGATCCACGTATTCCAGAAACATTCGAACAGGCAAAACGGACTATTAAAAACGGGCATGGCATCGGAATAAAAATCCACCCCGAGGAACATGTATACCGCATCAGGGATTATGGCCGACCGATATTTGAGTTTGCCGCCCGCAATGAGCTTGTCATTCTTTCGCATAGCGGAGAGCTGAACAGCCTTCCGGAAGATTTTGCCCCCTGGGCAGATGCGTATCCGGAGACGACGCTGATTCTAGCCCATCTCGGTTTCGGACACAACGCTGATCCGACACTTCAGGTGCGTGCCATTCAAAAAAGCAAACATGGCAATATTTTTGCGGACACATCCAGCGCGGGCTCAATACGCTCGAACATCATTGAGTGGGCGGTGAAAGAAGTTGGCGCAGATAAAATATGTTTTGGGACAGATTCACCTCTTTATGATTCGCCCACAATGCGTGCGCGAATCGATACCGCCGGAATAACCGCTAATGAAAAAAGAAAAATCCTGAGGGAGAATGCCTTACATATTTTCAAAATACAAGAACAGACGCCACGATGAAAATGAAAATGACACGACGGAGTCAGGGACATGTAAATAACAAGCAGGAGGAACCAATACTGATGAATGTTAAAAATGAAGTATCGAAAGTTGGCAATGAGTCCAAGGCTGAAGTCATTTCAGGAGACATCTCTTTCCCAATCCACTGGGTGGTTTTTGCGCCACTGGAGCGAACCGATCCTGTTCTCGGCACCGAAATCCTCCGAACCATCCCCACGGAGATCACTCTGGGGGGGAAGACGCTGACGGCACGGACCGTGCAGCCAGAACGCGGCGTGGTCGACCTCCGTTCCTTCTTCAACCCGGCCAGGACTACAGAGTGCAATGATCCGGATCAATCTGGCACCATCGTGGGGATGACCGCCTACGTCTTCGTGCCGCTGGTGGCGGACAAGGCGATGGATGTCACGTTAGGCATGGGCTGTGATCACTGGCTGCAAGCCTGGGTCAACGGTGAGCCGATTCTGGGGGGTGCGGAAGTGGAAGACGATACGTACCCGCCCACGATAAGGGACTTTACGGCCACGGTGCGCCTGAAGAAGGGCGAGAATGTTCTCGCCGTGCGTTTCGGCAGCGGTCGTGCCTCGTCGCTGCTGGCCCTGGGCGGGCCGCAGGAGCTGCTGGGCGACGACTTCGGTTCGCCGCTTTCGGATCCGTTCAATTACGATCCGCGCTGGCGCCGGGAAGAGCTGAACGCCAGACCGGGCGTGAAGCCGGTGCTGGAGATCGGATCGCGCCGGGAACTGTTCGTTGACGATTGCCTGATCGACAGCCTGACGGGAACGGCGGAGCGACGACTGCATCATCCGACTCCACGGGAAGTGGTGTTCTCAAGCGGCTTAGATATCAATCCATGGGAGTTCAGTAGTTGCAACTTTGAGATGATTCAGGAAGAGGGGCGGATACGGTTGCTTTACACGGGTGTTCCTGCGGAGGGTCAGGAGGAAAACTTGGACGAAGAGTATCGACGCATTTGCCGTCTTTCCGGGAAAGGCAAGGGAAGAATCATGCGAGAAGGGGAGATCAATTTTAACGTTTGCGTCGCGGAAAGCGCCGACGGGATTCATTTCGCCCGCCCCGAGCTCGGACTCCACGAATATAGGGGGTCGAAAAGGAACAACATCATCGGGTTCTCCCAAACACCGTGTCTTCGCAACTACTTTCTTGACCCCAATCCGAATGCTCCCGAGGGTCAGCGGTTCAAGTGCATTCAGACGGTCCCCGATAACGGGCTGTATGTTTACGGATCCCCGGACAGGGTGCATTGGAGAAAATTGGTCGACAGCCCGATCGTAACCATAATCGAAAGTCATTACGGCCTCGACGGGCAGAACGACGCCTTCTGGGATCCGGTGCGGAACCAGTACATGTTGTATTTTCGAGACTGCTCGGGTGGTTTGCGGAATATCGGAACCTGCACGTCCAGTGATTTCATCAACTGGACCAAACCCGTCCTCGTGACCTATAAGGACGACCGGCAGGAACACATGTACACTCATAATATCCGTCCGTATTTCCGGGCACCGCATATTTATATCGGCACGCCGAATCGGTTCGTTCAACTCCGCACAAAGTTTCGGAGCTCTGGTGCCGGCATCAACGACGCCATTTTGATGTCCAGCCGGGATGGGCTGCTCTACGAGCGGTGGGAGGAGGGCTTTATCCGGGCCGTGGAACCGGATGCCTGGACCAACCGCAACAATTATGTGCCAATGGGCCAGGGTATGTTTCAGACCTCGCCCAACGAGATCAGCATCTATTGGAGCGAGGGGAGCGAAACTCCGATCAAGCGTCTGAGGCGCGGCACGATCCGCCTCGATGGTTTTGTCTCGCTGCACGCCGGGGGGCTGGATGTCGGCGAGATGCTCACGCGGCCGCTGGTTTTCTCCGGAGCGAATCTGGAGGTCAACTATGGCACGTCGGCGGTCGGCACACTGCGTTTTGCGCTCTGCGACGAGCAGGGGAAACCGTTCAAAGGCTATTCTCTGGAAGACAGCGAAGTGCTCTTTGGCAACGAGATTGAACATCAGGTGCGCTGGCCCGGTGCCGGTAACCTGGCGGCACTGGCCGGGAAACCGGTGCGGCTCCGTGTGCGGTTGCACGATGCGGACCTGTATTCGTTCCGCTTTGCATAAGAAATCTGAAGTTAGGCAATACCTGGTTAGAATCAGAAGGATTATCACACGAAGACACGAGGAACACAAAGAAATCCGGGAAATATTCTGACATGATTTACAGGATTCACATGATGTGTTTAATAGAAAATCATGATTGGAATCGGACTTCGCGACTTTGTAGCTTTGTGTAAGAAAATGGATTGAAATTCTAACAAGGGAAATTTTGCTGACCAAGAGGAAGGCGACGGCTAATTTTTAACGCTGAAAAAGGCCAAGGGGATGACTAGATCCATCCAGTGCCTTGGGAATCTCCGCCAATAATGTAAAACTTATTTCTTAACAGCTCCTTTACATCGAACCGTTATGTCTTAAATTAGTGCAGAAATGCACACGTTACATTCATATCTGATGTCTTTGCTGAAAATTTCGAATGAAGGAGCTATAATTGAAACATGAAATTCCCGATCTGGATTGGAAGAGGATCGGAATCCTCATAGATCTTGCGATCGAAGAGGATTTCGGAGCAGGTGACGCTACGAGCAACGCCGTCATCCCGGAAAACCTTCTCGTAAGCGCTGTTCTCATTGCCAAGGAAGATTGCGTGTGCGCCGGCCTGCCAGTAGCCAGGGCTGTTTTCAAAAAGCTCGACGGCAATGTGGTTTTCAAGGCGCTTGTAATGGAAGGCCAGTTTTGTCCGGCCAAAACAACACTTGCGGAAATCAGGGGAATGGCGAGGCCCCTTCTGGGTGCCGAAAGAACCGCGCTCAACTTCCTCCAGAGGCTCTGTGGCGTCGCAACCATGTCGCACAAATATGCATCCGCAGTGCGAGATTCGCAGACAGTCATCCTTGACACAAGAAAAACCACCCCAGGATGGAGAAACCTCGAGAAATATGCCGTCGCAGTCGGGGGTGCCTCGAACCATAGGACAGGACTCTACGACAGAATAATGATCAAGGACAACCACCGAGTCCTGGCAGGTCTGACAGGGCCGGACAGCATAAGAAAATCAGTCGGGCTGGCAAGGGAGAAATATCCCAAACTCGAGGTGGAAGTCGAGGCGGACAGCCTCGAAGATGTGAAAAAGGCGGCTGATGCCGGAGCCGATTTTATCCTCCTCGACAATATGAACGACAAAGAAATGGCCGATGCGGTCAAGATCAACAAGGGAAGAGCCAGGCTCGAGGCCAGCGGCGGAATAACTTTTGAGAGACTCAAGGCCATCGCCTCACTCGGGATAGACTATATCTCGTCTGGAGCACTCACACATTCAGTTAAGTCAATTGACATCTCGATGGAAATATTCCCGCACAAACAAATCTATTGAAAACATCTCTTGAAAAAACAATTTTCTGAAATATGTTCTTCAGATTCAAAAAAAGAAGGTTTCCAAACTATGAATTTATCAAGATCTGTAAGATTGCTCAGTCTTTTCTCGGCTATTGCAATATTCCTGGTGTTCACGGCATCAGCATTGTTCCCTGACGATACGATGCAGGCCACGCCCTCAAATAATTCTGACAATGAGAGGAATGCCACGGAAGACAAAAACAAGAAAGAAGAGGAAAAGCTAATCTCAATCCCTGAAGCGGATGTCGAAAAGATCTTCCCCGAGAATAAAAACTGGGTCCCTGCCCTTCCGGATCCCGACAAGAAAACTCCGACTCCAGCAGACAAGACTCCTCCTCCGGACAAGCCGACAAAAGAGGAGATGGACAAGGTTGACGAACTTTATTTCATAAGGCACTGGACACCATTCCAGGTCGGGCTTTTTCATCCAGTCCAGATCTTCTCCAGAAAATACGCTGTAAAAGGCTGGCGATTCTCTTTCCTATACACCCTAAACCAGGAAATGGACGGATTCGACCTTTCCGCGCTGGGTCTTTCCTCCTCGAGATTCGTGAATGGATTCCAGACAGGCATCGCTGGCGAAGCCAAGGAATTCAACGGTGTGCAACTCGTAACCTTCTCAAGCGCAATCAAGAAATTCAACGGAGTACAGTTCTCCGTATTCGAACTCCCGGACAAAAATGCGGACTCTTTCTGCGGATTCCGGATGAACTGCATATCGGACCTCTCGGAAATAAATGAGATAAATGGCTTCAACATCGCAGGGATCATGGGCTTCTGCAAGAATATGAATGGAGTTCAGATGAGCTATGCTGCAATCAATGAAAAGGCAAACGGGGTTCAGATGGGGATTGCATACAACGAGGCGAAAGAGACAAATGGGGTTCAATTCGGCATAGTAAACTACTGCAAGAATATGAGCGGTGTCCAGATCGGACTTTTAAACTTTGCTCCAAACAACTGGCTTATCTTCTCCATAGGGATCAATTTCGGATTTTAATTCAAGACCAATAATTATGGCAATAAAGAAGAACCAGAATGTCTTTTCGGCGGCACTCAAAAAAGCTGTGGACGATTTCATCGCCAAAAGCACGGGGGAATTCCAACAGAGGGACATCATCGAGACTCTGCCACAGGAATTGAAATCCGGCTCCGCACACAGACTGGGAGACGACATAGAGGACATCATCGAGGAGGACAGCAGCGTCCTGTGCCTGGGCTTCAACCAGGAAAGTTTTGACAACATATACGTCGTCGGCAAGAACTTCTACCGGGAGGCGCAGTTCTGCATCTCTCCTACGCAAGAGGAAATTGAAAAAGAAATAATCTTCCCAGGCGACAGATTCTATCCCTTCCTGAACCAGTCGCTGACTCCGCTGGACATCTCACTTGCCCCGGAGGATTTCAACGGAAAAATAAAAAGCAGAAAGACGGTCTCCAGTCTAAAAGATCTCAGAACATATCATTCAATGATCGATCATGGCTTTTTCCTGGATTTCATAGGAATAAACGACAAGAAAAATCTTGAGAATCAGGAACCTCAGCCCGATGAGAAATACAATCCTTCAGTCACAATGAAGGTCTTCGACTTCAGCGGATATTTTAAAAAGTTCGAGTTCGAAAAAGGCGACTCGATATTACTGAAAGTCAAGGACTGGGAAAAAGGCTTTTTCTCTTTCAGCTTTCTTCCCGGAGATGAAAAACAGAGACATTTCGCAGAAATAAAAGACTGGTGCGATCGCATGGATGATGCTCTTGAAAGAGTCTTCGAGGATTCCGGGCACCACGGCAATGCGGTTGAACAGATGGAACAGGCATTCCTGATAGATCCCGGGCTCATGAAAACCCCCTATGTCAGCATCTCTGAATTCCTGCGATTTTCGCAGAAGACGGAACTCCTTGACTTCCATAATGTTAAGAGCCTCCTGTGGAGAAAGGGCGCCAACCCCGTGGAGGATTGCAATTTGCCTGAATCACCAAATATCTCCTTGTCAGCCGGGACAATTGATTCCCTCGATGCAATTCTACAGGACTGCAGCATAGCATTGCAGGAACACGAAATCGAGGCGTTTATGAGGGATGAGTTGTTCCGGGATGGGAATTCCGTGGGAAATGTCCTGAAACGTTGCCTGGGGGAACGCGAAGGCAATATCTTCTATGACGAGGCACAACACGCGGCATTCATTAATTTCATAGAGGAGATGTGGGAAGACGTTTCGGAGAGATATGACAAAACCAGAGATGCGAAGAAAGGCAATCTGAGATTTAAAGTCCTCAAGGTCTTCGATAGCCAGAACGAATTCATAAGGATGCTTGAAAATGAGAGAGTAAAACCGGAAGATCTGCCCAAGGAGAATGTCCTTGAATTCTCCAGGCTGGCTGAACTTCTGAGTCAGACGCTTAGACTTCTGAATTCGGACGGCAAGGATGTCGAATCTTCTTTAAAAAACTTTGAAAAGGGCTTCGAGGCGACCGAATCCATGAACGAATCCCTCATGCAAAAAATAAAAGACACCTTGGGAATAATGAAGGCAAAAGGAAATGAATGAGGTAATTGCAAAATTACCGCGAGCCGATGAAAAACTAACGGAGGGTGGACTTTCCAGTCCGCCGTTTGAGTCCAATTTTCGCGGGTAAGAAAACCCGCACTCCTTTAAAATTCGACTTTTGCAATCGGCCCGAATAAGAGAACTTATGCCGTTGTAGGACAGGCCTGCCGGTAAATGTCGAATCTCTTGTTAAATTCTAAGCTCACATTTTCCCATCGAGATTTTTTCCTGTCTCGAGGTGGGAAAGCGACGGGACCAGATCCGCGAGTGCTGTGACGTAATCCGACTTGGCAAGGTCTTTCCTGTTTTTTGCGGATTTCGCGAATGACAGGAATTTCTCGACCTTGGAACGATCAATCTCTCCGTCCCGTTTTATTACTCCAACAGATTTAAATCGTTCGAGGTCAACATTTTCAGACGTGGTATAAAATTCCTCGTAGTCCTTTTCCCCCGTGGTGTCCGACTTGAAGAAGTGACATGGCCACTTCCTTTCCGGGATGAGTTCTTCGATCCTTCGTTTCGCCTCCTCCTCGGATTCGCAGACAAAAGGCTCGTAATTTAATTTCCTAAGCAGGTCTTCGGCTATTCTAGAAAAGGTCTTTTCATCCCTGGACTCCGCGAGTTTCGGGAAAAACACATCCCTGTTGTCGCCGGCGAAAGCCGCGAGCGCGCATAGTTCACCTGCTTCCTGGTGCGAGATGAAATATCTTCTCACATCACTTGGTGCCGCCAATGGCTGCCTTTTCTCGATTCTCCGCAGGAATCCGTAGGGCAGGCTTCCATCGGAAAACGCGACATTTGCAAATCTCGCAGTTGAGAATGGCTGAATCCCGGAGCGATACAGAAGCGTCTGTTCCATGGCCATCTTCGTTGCTCCCATCAGGTTGGCCGGATTTGCCGCCTTGTCGGAGGACACGGAAAACACTTTCTTGAACTTGCAGTGACTCTCTTCCAGGAAATCATGCATGAAAATGACATTCGTGTCTATCATCCGGATCAGGCAATATATGTCTTTTTCAGAGCGGACATGCTTGATCGCGGCCAGGTTGAAAAAATAGTCGAACGGCTTGGATTCCGCAAAATATCTGTTGAACTCCAGGGTTCCCATCGCAATGGGAAGAGTAGAGAACTCCTTGGGTAGTTTGACATCGCTCGATGAGCGCAGATCCCGGACGAGCTCCACAAGGTTGTTCTCGCTTATGTCTATCAGAACAAGTCCGCCTGGCGAGAATCTGAGGATTGTCTTCGCGACGGCGGATCCTATCGAGCCCGCCGCGCCAATGACGGCTATCCTTGATCCTGCGACCATTTTCTTCAAGCCGAGTGAATTCTCCTCGATGTCGTCCTTGAAGCAGGAATCTTCCCGTTGCGTTATGATTTTTTCATAAAATGGATTCATAATTTAATCCCAATAAGTTTTAAGGCCGATTTTCTCCGCCAGTTTTTTCTGTCTAAGATCGCCGGTAAGGAAATAATGCGCCTCATTGACATATGCGGCTGCCACATGAAAAATGTCCATTGTCCGGCAACCGATTTTCCCAGTGAACTTGTTGGACAAATTGCAAGCTAAGGAACAATTTTAGCCACGGGCCGATTTCTCCTTGAAATCTGAATCTCTTCTCCACTTTCAACTCTTTGAATGTAAGTCGAAAGGTGGTGCTGAATTTCTCTTACCGTAACATTTTCCATATTCTTTTTTCCGGAATTTAAAAATCTAACATAATGTATAACGTTCATGTCAGAGTTTCAACCTGAGGAGCTGTTAAATTATAAGTTTTACAATTGGGCGTGAGCACCAGGCCACCATAGACAAGGATAGACGAATAAGTCCCGAGCTCCATAAGGGAGGAATAGGAATGAATGAGGATAGACGCAGTATCCCATTTCGCCCTGCGAATTACGAGGGACAGGCTGTCTACTCTATGTTCTTCAGCACATTCATCACGCGATTAAACTCTTCATCGGTCAATCCGACGGAGCATGGGATATTCAGAATGCAGTCGAAATAATGTTTTGCCTTTTCAATCCGGTATGCCTGGCATTCCCGATATGGTTTCTGCTCATGGTTCAATTTCCAGATAGGACGAGTCTGAATTTTCACCGCCGCGAACTTCTTCATCAGCTGGTCGCGGCTGAGGCCATATTTCTCCTTGTCAATCAGCAGGGAATAAAACCAGCAGTTGCTGTCACAATAGGAGGGAATATCGAGAATAGAAAGCCCTGGAATTTCACTGATGGCATTTTTATATTCATCGTAGCGCCGTCTCTTGATCTGCACAAACTTAGGGAGTTGTTCGATCTGAGCAAGCCCCATCGCAGCCAGGAGCGCGGTCAGCCGGTAATTGTAGCCGACCTCGTCATGGATATAGTGCAACTCGTCGTTCTTAGCCTGGGTGGTCAGGTATTTCGCCTTTTTTATAAATTCAGGATTTTTTGCCGTGATCATTCCGCCACCGCCACAGGTAATGATCTTGTTTCCATTGAACGAGAAGGTACCGAAATTTCCGATTGTTCCGGCGTGCATACCAGCAAATCTTCCGGAAAGCATTTTAGAGCCCAGGGACTCTGTCGCATCTTCGATGACAGTCAAATTGTATTTTTCCGCCAGCGCCATGAGCCTGTCCATATCACAGATCGAACCAAAAATATGCACCGGTATGATGGCGCGGATTCGCCTGCCAGTTTTCTTGTTGACAAGTATTTTGTCCTCGGAAACGCATTCTGTGGAAAGGAATTTCTCCAGTTTCTCCATATCCATATTGAGAAAATCGTTGCAATCCACGAATACGGGTTCTGCAAAGACATATTTTACCGCATTGACTGGGGCGATGAAAGTCAGGGTCGGGACGAGGACTTCCTCGCCAGGCTTGACACCTGCCAGGATGAGGCATATATGCAAGGCTGCAGTTCCGTTCACACATGCGACGGCTCCAGGAGAATTCACACAGGAGGCGAATGCATTTTCGAAATCAGACACGTACTTGCCAGAAGTGGATATCCACTCTGAATCAAGGCAGTCCATCACATATTTTTTCTCATTCCCCACAATATGAGGAACGGAAAGAAAAATCGGATTTGTCATTTTAGCCTTTATGCTTCATTTGCACACGTTCAGCAATTTACGGCTTCACAGTAGCACAGCGTTGGTTTTTTTCAAATAGGACACATGGCCGTGGCTACAAATTTCCAACAATTCAGCCATCCCGTCAAAATACAATTTCCTATATGATTAAATTATACAGAGCCGATTGCAAAAGTCGAATTTAAAAGGAGCGCGGGTTTTCTTACCCGCGAAAATTGAACTCAAATGGCGGACTGGAAAGTCCACCCTCCGTTAGTTTTTCATCGGCTCGAGGTAATTTTGCAATTACCTCATACAGATTTCATGTTATGTTGAGCTCAACATGACAGGAAATCTGAAGTTTGACACTTTGACGCCCTGACTCTCTGATACTTGTGATTTCCTTGCAAATCCTGCAATCCTGTCTATTTTATTTTGTTTTCGCTTACAAAAAGGAATTGCTGGTCAACACATGGACTTGCCTGTCGAAAAAATCCTGCCACAGCTTTGCGCCTTACTACGCAAGAGTGGCTCCGTCATCCTAAAGGCACCGCCGGGAGCCGGAAAAACGACACTTGTCCCACTCGCACTCCTGAAGGAACCATGGCTGAAAAATGGGAAAATAATCGTCCTCGAACCGCGGCGGCTCGCAGCACGATCCGCGGCATACAGGATGGCGGAACTCCTGAACGAAACCGTTGGAAAAACAGTCGGCTACAGAACCAGGACTGACAGCAATATCTCACGGGACACCAAGATTGAAGTCGTGACAGAAGGTATTTTTTCGCGGCAGATTCTCGCCAATCCGGAACTCGACAATGTCGCGGCGGTAATATTCGATGAATTTCACGAGCGCAGCATCCACACCGATCTCGGTCTCGCACTGGCGCTTGACGCGAGAACTATCCTGAGAGACGATCTTAAGATCATAATAATGTCGGCAACGCTCGACCCCAAAAAAATATCGCCCCTCTTCGAAAACCCGCAAGTCCTCACTTGCGAGGGCCGCATGTTCGAAGTCAAAACAGAATCCATTCCGAAACATCCACGGGAAAGACTTGAAGACATTGCGTCAAGGGCTGTCACAGAGGCCATCTCGAACGGTCCGGGAAGCATATTGTGTTTCCTTCCCGGAATCGGCGAAATTCGCAGAGTTGAGGGAAAAATTCGCTCTGGCATGATTCTTCCAGATAATACCATTCTCTGCCCGCTATATGGCGACCTGGACAAAAAGGAACAGGATGCCGCGATCCGGCCAGCACCACCAGGAAAAAGAAAAATAGTACTCGCCACATCCATCGCGGAAAGCAGTATCACCATTGACAACATAACGGTCGTGATTGATTCCGGTCTCTCAAGAAAATCAGTGTTCGATCCGAGGACAGGAATGTCGCACCTTGAAACTGTCCGAGTGAGCAAGGCTTCAGCCGATCAGCGCCGTGGACGGGCGGGGAGGACAGCGCCGGGGACATGCTACAGGCTATGGGCAGACAATGAAAATTCGTTGATGCCCGACTATGACATCCCGGAAATCCTCGAGTCGGATCTTGCGAATCTCGCACTTTTCCTGGCCGACTGGGGCATCACGGACGCTTCGAAATTAAAATGGCTCGATCTTCCGCCGTCTGCGGAATTCGCACAGTCCGTCGAACTTCTTAAAAACCTAGGCGCGCTCGACATCAATGGGAAAATAACAAGGCACGGCAAAAAAATGATTGCCGCGGGGACTCATCCGCGTCTCGCCAACATGATCCTGCAAGGATCTGCAAGATCAATTGGAAGTCTCGCCTGCGACATCGCCGCAATACTCGAAGAACGGGATTTCATTAAATTCAGCGGAGGCCGCAGGGATTCAGATATCAGAACCCGGCTTAGAGCTTTAAGAGAAGGTAGGGCGTTTTTGCCGAAAGCGCCGTTCCTGAAAGATTCCTTTTCTGACGGCTCGGCGAGCCATCCCTACCATGAAAACATTGACAATTCTGCCAAGTCCCGCGTGAAAACACTTTCCGATGATTTCAGACAAAGGCTCGGGATCGCATTTCGGGAATGCGACACGGAAGCGGCGGGCATCCTCGTAGGCTTCGCATATCCGGACAGAATCGCGAAACGGAGAGAGGGCAATAATCCCATATACCTTTTGTCCTGCGGAAGATCTGCGAAATTCGCAGAACCGGAATCCATCTCGAAAGAGGAACTACTTGCAATCGCAGAACTCGACGACAGGGACAAGGATCCGAAAATCATTCTTGCGGCACCGGTTACACGGAAAGATCTTGATATTTACTTCGGCGAAATGATCTCTACTGTGGAAAAAGTCGAATGGGACGACAAAAGCGGCGCAGTTATCGCTTCCGGCAGACGAATGCTGGGCAAAATCACACTTGAAGAGTATCCTCTGAAGAATCCGGATACGAGCAAGATCTCAGATGCAATTTCCAAAGGAATAAAAACGCGGGGACTTTCTTGTCTGTGCTGGAATGATGAAAGTGAAAACCTGAGGAGGAGAATGGAGTTCGCCGCGACAATTGATGGGAAAGATGGCTGGCCAGACACATCGGACAATGCACTTCTTGAAAATCTCGATGAATGGCTTCGTCCATTCCTAAATGGGATTAGAAGACTCGAGGATCTAAAGAGGATCAATCTGAAAGGAGCCCTGGAAGGCATGCTCGGCTGGAAGCTGAAGGAAAAACTTGAGAAACTCGTTCCTGCACGGCTGAAAGTCGCAAGTGGCTCAATGATAAAACTTAACTACACGGAAGGCAAAGGTCCAATATTGGAGATAAAGGTGCAGGAGCTTTTCGGCACAAAGGAACACCCAAGGATCTTCAACGGGAAAATACTAGTTTTGATACGGATTCTGTCGCCTTCAATGCGACCGGTTCAGACCACATCAGACCTTGTCGGCTTTTGGAACGGATCATACCAGCTCGTAAAAAAGGATCTCAAAGGGCGTTACCCAAAACATTACTGGCCGGAAAATCCGATGGAATCTCCTGCGTGCAGGGGCGCAAGACCAAAAAGATAATTGCGGTGCCGGTCGCGCAGGCGGTTTCAGTCCTGAGCGTCCAGCCTGGAAGTCTCAAAGGGATGAATCCGGATTTTTTCATCAGTTCATCTTCTTTTTGAGTAAATCCGCCTTCGGGACCAACAAACCATGCGAGTTTAGCAGATTTCGGGATTTCAATACCCTCCCCCGTGTTTTCTGCAAGACATCCGAAAAAGGAGGTGAACCCCTGGAATTTCGTTTTTTCCATCGCCTCCTTCAATGTGAGAACATCCCCAATTTCCGGCAAAAATGGGTTTTTCGACTGCTTGCAGGCCTCTACGAGACGTTTTTTCCATCTCTCGGCGGGTTTTTCAGGTTTCGATACGGATTTTTCGGTTATGATCGGGGTGATGGACGCTATTCCAAGTTCGGCAGACTGGTCAAGTATGCTGTCGGTGCTGTTCCTGTTGTGCGGAGGAGAGAAAAACAGGTGGAGTTCGGGGACAATCCGCTGGACAGTTTCCCTAGAAACTATTACGATCTGCTGGTTTTCAATGGCGGCAACGGCCTTTGTCCCTTTTCCGTCAATGAGCATTATTCTATCGCCATCGCTTTTCCTGAGCGAGATGAATATGTGCTTCCGCTCCTCGTCGGAGACATTGGAGATTCCCCCCTGCCCTGCTATGTTTTCACAAAAGAAACAACGTAAGCTCATAGTTCAACAACCTCACACCTTATAGTTAGAGCCTGCTCGAAAAGGTCGAGCTAGGCTAAAAAAAATAAAAAATAATTTGAAATATTACTTGAAATATCATCGCAACATGTTATAATGCAATATATTACAAAACATTAACAACATGGAGCGATGATAATGAA
>CAIQLG010000496.1 GCA_903872565.1 uncultured Lentisphaerota bacterium
GGTGTGATCGTGCCATTTAGACCAGCAGAGGAAGTCAGTGTAAATGTGGTTATTGCAAAAGTCGCGGAAATCGTGTGATTAGCGACAGCAGTGAAGTTGTAACTTGCCACTGCGCCAACGGATTTGCTGTCAACAACGACATCAAGAATGTGATATCCCGCATTTGCTGAAATCGCAAATAATTGGCTTGCACCATTATTGATCGGGGTTATGCCGCTTGGCGAAATGGAACCACCCGCTCCGGCGGAGGCCGTGATCGTGTAGTCATAGAAATTGATCGCGATGTCGGATTTACTTGAATATGTGACACCTGAGGCATCGTCGCTTACAAATGCGTTGTCAGCAAAAACTAACGTCAGATCGCCGATACTGTCCGTGTTAAGATGACTGGTGGCATTACCAGTCAGCGTAACCGTCAGAACAGTTACATTTGTTTTAGTGATCACCGCAGACAGTCCGGCAGGAAGATTTGCAACAAAGACCTTGTTTTCTACAACCAAATCATCGCCGTCTGTTCCCGTAAAAGTGTCGCCGGAAATTGTTATGGTCATCGGAACGGAATTGTCAATGCTTCCATCATTTGCGTCTGATTCATTGAATGCCGGGACGCTGTAGGCAAGTTCCGCAGTATTAACCGCAAAATTTGCAGCCACTGCGAGGTTGGCAGTGATATTGCTATCGGTTCGTGGGTTGGCGGTTGATGCATCGCTCCAGTTTATGAAGTGGTAGCCAGTATTTGGAATTGCAGTGACAGTAGAACCATCTGAACCGTGGTTGACTGTCTGAGGACTTATTCCTGTGATTGAGCCGTTTGCTCCCGCTGTGTAAGTCAATGTGTATGTGTATATCGCGAAGTTCGCAGTAACCGACTTATTTCCGTTCATTGTTATGGATGCCGGACTGTTGGTTCCAGTCAAATCACCCGTCCATTCAGTAAAAGAATAGCCGTTGTTGGGGACAGCCGTAAGCTTGACGTTTGTCCCATTGTCATAAAGAGGTTGACTTGGATTTTTGGTAACTGTTCCATTGACTGATGTTATGTCCAATGTAAAGTCATCGTCAATTTGAATTGCTGAAATATATTTATCATGCAAGCCGGGTGAGGAACAGATTATTGTCGCCGTGTTATTATTATTATCATTGTCATCTTCGACGGCAGAAAGTGTCACGTTTTTGTAATTGTCCCAGTTCGCGGTTGTAAATGTCAGGCTTGCGCCAACCGTAACGGATATGATTGTATTTCCGGATGCAACAACTATGCTGATAACCGTATTCCCCGCTGGCTGACTCGAAAGTTTCAATCCAAAGGTTGCGGTTCCGCCTTCAGGAATATTAATGGAATCTGTATCAGCGAGAACCTGAATATTGTTTTTGTAGAAATTAGCAGTTACTGTCATGTTGCTTGTCACATTTGTGATAAGCAATGGGTTTTTACTGCCCTCGTAATTTCCCGTCCAATTCATAAAAGTATAGCCAGGTGAAGGAACAGCCGTACCCCCCCCAGCATCTGCCCCATAATTGACAGTCTGATTCGTATTGCCCGTGATTGATCCATTTTCTCCGGCAATAAATATCACAGAAAATGTGACGGTTTTATAGGTGGCGGTAATTGTCGTATTTGCGGCAGGTACTGTAATTGTTGATGTAGATGCATTAATGTCAGCTATTCCGGCGACATCTCCTGTCCATTTATCAAAGACTTGCCCGACTGTTGGTGCATCGGCAACGATATTGACAACCGTCCCTGCCGGATAATCACCATCGCCTGTCCCATTGTTGACCGTCAATGAGTAAGTGGTTATTGCAAACATAGCAGTCAATGTCATTGATTCAGTTACATTGGTAACAGTCAAAGGGTTATTTGTCGAGAAGTCCGAATCATCTTTTGTCCATTTCACAAAATGATACCCGTTTGGAGCATTCGCTGTCACCTCGGTACAATTCGAGTCATAGTTCACGCTTTGGGAAGTTGTTCCGGTTATTGACGCTCCGCCTGTTCCATCCGTCTGAAAAACAATAATATAGCTGTTTATTGAAGATGTAAAATCAACATTTTTAAGATCGGGCTTACTTAAAGCGACATTGAGATTTATGCTAATTGGATTAAATGTATATCCGTCAAGACTTGGGGTTATAGTATAATCGCCATCCGGCAATTTTGTGAAAATGTATTTGCCATCGGAAGCACTGACAGTGGATGCGAGTTTTGTTACGGTTAAGTTGATTTGTACACCGGATTGAATATCACCTGAAACTACCCCGGAAATAGTATTATACATCGAGTATTTAGCAATGTTGTTCGCTGAGACCCCGCCTGCGGAAGTGAACCTCCCTCCCGCGTATAGATTTCCGGAAGAATCACAAGCGAGAGCAGAGACCCAACGAGAAGATCCTGACATTCCCGATCCGAGCGCGTTCCATGTAGAACCGTTCCATTTGGCGATGTTGTTCGCTGCTGACAGCGAGCCTGCTTCGTTGAACCCCCCTCCCGCGTATAGGTTTCCGGAAAAGTCACAAGCGAGAGCAGAGACAGGGACAGTACCGTTTATTCCCGATCCGAGGGCGCTCCATGTAGAACCGTTCCATTTGGCGATATTGTTCGCTGACACACCGCCTGCGGTGCTGAACCCCCCTCCCGCATATAGGTTTCCGGAAAAGTCACAAGCGAGAGCATACACACTGACATTGTAAGGATCCGCCATTCCCGATCCGAGATTGTTCCAAGTAGAGCCATTCCATTTGGCGATGGTGGAGAATTCCCCTCCCGCATATAGGTTTTCGGAAGAATCAAGGGTAAGACATCCGACACCATGGTTCATTCCACCTCCGAGGGCGCTCCATGTAGAACCATTCCATTTGGCGATGCGGTTTGCTGACACCTCGCCTGCGGTGGTGAAGAATCTCCCTCCTGCATATAAGTTTCCGGAAGAGTCGCAAGCGAGAGCAGAGACAGCACTGTTCATTCCTGTTTCGAGCGCAGACCAGTTTGTTCCATTCCATTTGGCAATATAGTTAGCTGAAACACCACCTGCAGCGGTGAAGGCCCCGCCTGCATAGAGGTTTCCGGAAGAATCAAGGGTGAGACATCTGACACCATCGTTCATTCCTGTTTCGAGCGCAGACCAGTTTGTTCCATTCCATTTGGCAATATAGTTAGCTGAAACACCACCTGCAGCGGTGAAGGCCCCGCCTGCATAGAGGTTTCCGGAAGAATCACAAGCGAGAGCATAGACACCATCGTTCATTCCATTTTCCAAAGAACTCCAAAACATATTTTTTTGATATGATTCGAAGTTCTGCCCTGTAACACCTGCACTGTCAATTATGACATTTCTCGTTTTGGGAGTAAACAAGTAGCCAGATTTACTTGGTGTCAAAGTATAATTTCCGGTTGGCACATTGATTATAAAATTACCACTGGTGTCTGTTGTTGTTAATAGGGAGATGCCTCCAGAAAGGGATATGATTACACCCGACGACACCTCGCCCGTTATCTGACCTGATATAGAAGGTGTAAATATTGCGGTGACATTAATATCTTTTTTTACATTTGTGTCCGTTCTTGGATTTACAGTTGAGCCATCGCTCCAATTTACGAAGTGATAAGTTGCATCAGGTATTGCTGAAACGACAGATCCACCAGATCCGTAATCTACGGTTTGCACAGATATTCCGCTGATTGCACCATTTACTCCTGCCGTGTAAGTCAAGGTGTATGTGTTTATTGCAAAATTTGCGGTGACATTCATATTTGATGTGACATTTGTTATAGTAAGAGGATTACCCGTACTTGTAACATCCCCTGTCCAGTTGACAAAATGATAGCCGATGTTCGGGACGGCTCTGACCGACACGCCGTTTTGACCGTAGTTCACCGTCTGAATTTTAGTCCCTATGATAACGCCATTAGCTTCTTCTATAAAAGTTAAGGTATAGGTATTTATCGCAAAATTCGCAGTGATGGTTATATTTTTAGTGATGTTTGTAGCAGTTAACGGATTGCTGGTAAAAGTGTATCCCCCGGCGCGGGTCCAATTAACAAAATGATAACCCGTGTTTGGGTTACCGGTGACAGCGGAACAATTATTGCCATATAGAACATTCTGGGTAGTAGTTCCAGATATTGAGCCATTTGCACCAGCAACAAAGTTTACGATGCAAGTATTTGTGAAGCTCGCCGAGATGCTGTGATCTGTTATTACGTTGCTGAAAGTGTAACTTGTTACCACGCCAATAGATAATCCGTCAACCAGAACACTGGCGAGAAGATAACCGGCATCGGGGGCAATCGTGAATATTTGTGATGAACCATGGGCGACCGTGACCGTCCCCGTAGGCGATATTGAACCATTGGCACCAGCTAAGGCGTTTATCGAATATGTGTTAATTGCGAAGTTCGCTGTAATATCCATGTTCTTGGTCACATTGGTGACAAGTAGCGGATTGTCGGAGCTTATTACATCGCCTGTCCAGCCAGTAAAATGATAGTTACTTGAAGGGATTGCCGAGACTGATATTTCGCCTCCCTTTTTGGCATTTATATTCCCTGAAGGATTAGTCGTTCCCGAATTGGAGGGATTCACAGATATGGAAATTTTATACATATCAAATAACGAGGAAATTTCGGACGGAGTTAAAACACGTTCATAAAAACGGACATCGTCAATAGAACCATTGAAATAACTGCCGGTTACAGGTCCTTCATGTCTTCCTATGATTGTTGGATTTGCAATACTATTCCATAGCTCATTATGAACACTGCTTTGAAATATTCCGTCGACATATAAAGACATGTTTTTAGTATCATTGTCAAAAACTCCGACAACATTATGCCATATATCTATTTGAGAAGATGAATTAGAATTTACCACGCTGTAGCTGGTATCATTACATATCCAATATTTCAAACTTGAATTGTCAAAAGTAAATCTATACTTATATCCCCACTTTGGGCCATATCTGTCAGAAATCAATACTTCTTCGCCATTAAGTGTTTTCGGTTTTATCCAAAGGCTTAAAGTGTAGCTTGAAATTGTATTGGGAAGTATTTGTTTGGGGCATGTGATATAGTCATTATTTCCATCAAAATAATATGCCGAATCAGGGTTCCCGAATCTGTCAGCCGTCATTACTGCGCCGTTTACAATTCCATTATTTCCATTACCGCTTAGGTCATCAGCATTGCCGGAGAACAAATATCCTGCGACAACTCCATCATTTTCAGAATTATATATTGAAGAGATTTCACTAGCTTGTAGATCAGTATTATAAATTCTGACATTATCTATTACTCCCTGAAATAGGTTGCCAATACTGAAATCTTGATTTGTATTCCACAACAAGCCGCTAAAGCTTTGTTCACATTCAAGATTATTGTTCAAATATAGCTTGATCTTTCCTCCATCATATGTTGCTGCAACAAAACACCATTGACCAATTGTCAGAGCATTACTGCTTACAAAATTGTAGGAAGTCGTTCCGTTATGCATTCTCAACTGGAGCTTCATGTCATTATTGACGCTAAAGAAGAACCCATCATACATACCGCCATATTTCTTAACAATAGTAGATCCGATATTTGCATCAGATGGAACCGCATCAAGATAAATCCAAGAAGAACAGGTAAATTTGTCCAAAAGGAGATATGATGTTTTTGAGGCACTGATATAATCGTTTAATCCATCAAGCCTATAAGCACGATTCGAATTCCCGAACTTATCAGTTGTCAGCACCCCTTCATTTGCGGAACCGTTAAAGCCATATCCGCTTTCGTCATTCATGTCACCATTGAAGGGGTAACGACAAATGAGTCCTTTATCCAGTTTAACGGGCTTAAAACCGTTGGGATCATATGCCCCTATTGCTCTTAGTCCAGATGTCGGCCTATAGTATCCTCTTTGATCAGTGGAAGGGCACCAGTTCCAACTATCACCCGATGGAATTGCGACTGCGGAACCGGAGGTAGATACGGCACAAGTCTCAGTCGGACCTCCGTTGTCACCACACAGGCCTAATCCTGGATCTCCTGTTATTATATTGCTGTAGCTACCATAAGAATCTAGTATATAATTTATAACGCAATATTTAACAAAAGTCCCAGACGAGGAACCGTAAATGTCATAATTATCGTTATCCCAAAACAGACAGTTTCTGATTACCGGGCTTCCCCCTATAATACATATGCCTCCACCACCTAGGCCTACGTTACTGATTCCTTTTGTAAAAGTGCAATTGGTAATTACTGGATTTGGCCAAGGAAGATTTAACCCTGAATTAATATATATTGCCCCGCCCCCGCCCTTGGGTTTTCCATAGTCATTCCAATCAAGATATCCAGGACCTGCATTATCTGAAAAAGTGCAATTTATAATTGTTGGCGATGATCCCAGGTTAGAGATTGCACCCCCATTCCTTGATGTAATATTGTTCACAAAAGTACAGTTTGATATATAAGGATTGCTTTTATAATTATAAATAGCTCCACCACCATTCTGATATTTGCCAACTGCCTGATTGTTTTTAAACGTGCAATTATTTATGGTTGGAGATGAACTGGAATTATACATTCCTGCACCACCTGTAATTAGAGAATCCTGCAAATCATTACAGTCATGGTATCCGCCAGATATTGTTACCCCGTCTATGACTGCCGAAGTGTTCAGATTTGTTCCAGTTGGATGAAAAAAAATGTGCTTGGCACCAGTTAATATTGTCTTATTGGCACTTATGTCTCTTTGCAGGAGTGTTGTTTCAGTTCCGGCAAAACCTCCATATACGGCAACGCCATTCTTAAGGGAAAAATGATTCCCCACTGTTCCCCCGTTTGGCGATGTATTAGGGCTATATGTTCCCTGTTTCACCCATACCTGATCCCCTGAAACCGCCACACCAATTGCCGTTTGCAGATTTCCATAAGCATTGCTCCAGGATGTTCCATCCCCGGAAGCTCCAGATTTGACATAAATTACTTTTGCATTAACGACAGATGCAGAAAGGAAGAAAGAACAGCAAAGCACAAACAGTTTAAACTTTTTCATCTTTGTCTCCCTCTAATAAAATTCCAGAGTTGTATTTATTTATCACATTTTGTTTAGCAAATTTTACGGCCTCACCTGGAAATAATCGTTGTTCATCTGTGCAAGTTGTCAATAAATCAAATGCTATCCATTTTGGGTGTGACTCTTTACAGACTCTGTATCTCCCATAGAAAAGATGACAATATTCGTATATTCCGTTATGATTATTTCTTTTTATCACGATGTTAAAATCATCAATTTTATAGATGATTGCTTCGATTTCGTGATCAATTCCATGCAAGTTAGATATTCTTGCTTTTAAAAAGCCGATGGAAGTTTCATCTTCAGTTAATTCCATTCCTTCAAAATACGAACATCTATCCATCGGAACCTCCTACACACATTATTAGAATTTTAAAAATAAACTCTTGATTAGGAACACCCCTCTTTTCTGGCAGGGACAAATAAAAATCTCCTGTTGTTCACCCTATTCTCGCCGCAAGCAACGAGGTATTACGGGCGAATTCCCACGACCTCCGGTCGGTGCGGATATTTTGAAACAAATGCCAAGGCGAAAGCCGACCCAAGGGTCGGGGAATTAAACCCAATTAAAATTAAGTAATTCCTCTATCAGCCTAAGCAATGTTCACATGGTTTATCTTCGCATCCTCTCGCCTTTATTGCCGCTTTGGCACTTTTTTCATCGGGAAAAATTTCAAACTTTCCTTTCATTCCATCAAACTGACAACCTTTCGGCTGTGGATCCATTATTTCGTGATATCTAACCCTTCCATCCCCTGAACCTTTTTGATGCCAATTCACTCTGATCATTTTGCGTCTCCCTTTTTTTGTTTTATTTTATCTTAAACCCCTTACCGGGTTTAAATGTGTCCCTCTGCGTTTAGTACACAAAATATTTATGATCTATTTTTGAGGCTGGCGATTTTTAGGCAATAAAAAAGGCGCACCCCAGATGTATCTAATCGAGGTACGCCAATACCTTCAGAGCATACACAGGAGCACGCCCAAAGTGGGCGTAAACTCCGAATGCGTCGCTCCGATTTGAAATTTGGCGTTTCGATTAGGACAACGTTCAGAAATTACGAATTATATTTACTTACAAAGAACATCTTCCCCCACGGGAAGCATAAGGCTTTTTAAACCTTACAAATGAAAATACACCTTTTCAAATCAATTTCAAGCCTAATTTTAAAATCTCCTTGATATCACAAATATTTAGCCCCATTCCCTCTCATATTCCCTGTAATATTCTTCCCCTCCCCAATATACCTCTACGCCTCCAACACCTTCCCTGATAGGTTATCCACCGAAATTTTCGGTAAATCCACCGTTCTTCCAATATTAAAATAAAATCAAATCCGCCTTGCAAGGCGTACTAGCCTACGCCTTTCTATCCTCAAACAGGACATGCCGACCACCATTTCCGCCTTGCTCTTCTCCATCAAAGAAACTCGTCTTTCCAAAACAGAATAAATAATAAACGAATTCCACAAAGCCTCTGAACTGCCGATCAGGGTTCCGCTCCATTTCCCACAAAAGAATCACTCTTTTCCATTTGTGAATAAATATATAAATCACATAAGCCCCAATAACTCTCACACAAAGGATCAGAACATGGAAATGCTATCTCTCACAAAAAACAACTTGTCGGAGGGTGAACTCAAAACCCTCAATCATCCGAAATATCTCGGAAAAATCCTGAATGAAGGATACGGGCTTAAAGAGGATGACAGAATCCGCTTCATGTCCCTTGAGTATTCCGGCAGGGACAATTGGGAAAAAGCTCACTTAAGCAATGATTCACTGACGATTAAAGATTTTCTCGATAAATTTCAACCCATGCTTTCCGACAAAACCATTGTGAAAAACTGTTTTGAAAAAGGGATTTACGCTTTTGACTTCTATATAGGCCATTGCACCCATGATGGATCTTCAACTTATAAAAAGGAAAACTGCTTAGAAATCACCTGCCTGATTATAGATATAGATTTTGGCTCCGATGGGCATAAAAAAGTCACTTTTGAAACTGAAAGCGAAGCTTTAAGACATATAGAACAAAATCTTCCTGATTGCACAATGATTCTTCATACTGGCGGTGGCTATCAGATTATTTACAAACTTTCTAGCAGAATCCCCCTTAAAGGAAATATCGAAAGAATAGAAAAAATTTCAAGAGGACTGACAAGGCTTGGCATGGGGGACTTCTGCCACACAGTAGAACATGTTTTCCGCCTGCCTATGAGCTATAACAACAAGATAAGATTCAAACCACGAACGGTAAGAATAATTAAATATAACCCGGACTGCACATATACCCCTGATGAACTGGAAAATATCCTCTCTGAAAAAGGAGTTGATTTCTCCAAGGTTGCATTAAAGGAAAGCAAATCAACCCCAGCACCCAGCCCCAGAAGAGAAAAGCATTTAGGGATAGACCGTTCCTCATATGCTTACTACCTGATATGCGAAATGGTCAGTGCCAAAAAAAATGAGCAGGAAATTGTAAGGGCAATCAACAAGACCTGCCTGAAAGACCATTACCGCAACGACGATTACTTGAGACAGGATATAAGAAATATAACAAAAGGAATGTCAAAAATGATGCCGAAACCAAAAAACCAAATTATGCCGCTGGATTCAGGAACATTTCAACTCTCTCCGGAGATTGAAATAAAACTGAGGGAGTTCAATGCGAAATTGCACAAGACCACAGCAAACACGGAATGCACTATTAAAGTTCTGGAATGGCTTATAGAGCAGAAACACAATGCAATTCTTGCCTTGCCCTGCGGAGTTGGAAAAACTACTGGCGCAATGGTACTAACTTCAGCGATAGCGAATCCAAGTAACCGGATTATGATTGTGACGAAAAAAGTTGAAGATGTAATTGAGATTGTAAGAATCCTTAAAATGCTTGGGATAAAAGCTATTCCATGGCATGGTTTCAACGACAATTTGTGTCACCTTGGAATTAAATATTCAGAATTAAAGAACAAGAAATATAATCCATGCGTCACCTGTCCCAATAAATGCTCTGCCAGTAACAAAAGACTTTCCGAAAACAAATACGACAGCCCTGAATATGATGTTATAGTTACGACACATGCCCATTACCGCTTTACAAGAATGGGTGGCAAGCTGAATCCCTTTAAACTTATAATAATAGACGAAGCACCATCGGAGTTTGAATTCTTCCAGCTTAACAACGGCAGGATATCCGCCCTGAATGAGCTTTTTAAAGACAATGCTATTTTCCAACATCAGATTAACCGATTCATAAAAGAATTGAACTCAATGCTGAAAAATGGTGATTGCAGAAACATTTCCACTCTGGCAATGAACACGATTTCAAAAGTTAAAAGTTTCATGTTCGACCATCTGAACAAGATGTACCAGGAAAAGGACATTGACGACAGCCAGCTTGATCTTGCATTGGAATTTTTAAATTATCTGGGCGACGGTTCCAAAATATATTCGATGATGCTCAGAGATAGCAAAGGGGAAAGATACTGCTTCGCCAAGGGAAATATCGAGATTGATGTTCCGGTACAGCATATAATTCTGGATGGCTCCGCTAAACTTTCTGATATGCACTGGAAGGGATTCAATATCTATGTTGACAACAGCATAAGACTTGAGTATCCAAATACCATTTTGCATATCCTGAAACATCCACCGACCAAGCAGAGCCTTCTAAATACCAATATCATCAATGATTTGAAACGAAAAATTAAAGATGTCCTTTCCGGCAAGCAAAATCCGAAAATCCTTTTCATGAGCAACAAAGAGCCACAGGGAGATTTAAAGGATAATATTGATTCTCTCAGATCCAGCTTCAACGGAATAGGAGAAACAATCGAACTGCCCAGAGGAAAACATGTCGGATCCAATGATGGCAAAGACTGCGATGTAACAATAATTGCAATGTCCCTTTTCAGCAATGTCGAGTTCTACACATTGAAAGCGGCACTTGTATCTGATTCGGAAATATCATCCAACAGGATTTGGAAAAAGCCCTTTATAATGCCCAACTATCAAAAAGGCGGTGGCTTCGCGGATCTGGAAATTAACCAGGCTTACATCCGATGCCTTGCTTATGATCTCTACCAAGCCCTGATGAGAGGTAAGATCAGGACGGATTCCAACAGTAACTACGAAGCTATCATTATCATGTCATCTCTGGAAGTGGTCTCATTTGTTTCTGAGGATCTCAAAGGTGCAATAATTGACTATGATCAAAGCGAAATAGTGGAGATGATCAAATCCGGTAAATCCCAGTCTGAAATCAATAAAAAGCTTCAAGATGGAAAAACTTCTCCAAGTACTATCGCAGATCAGGTAAGATGTAGCCTGAATGATTTCCTGTTAAAGGTCTAATTATTACTTCCGTTCACTGTTAGAACACAACTTTTTCTTCTTGAACATACATACTTGTACCTGATACTACTGAGTATTGACTTGTAATATAATATAGTATTAATTATTATACAAGTCAATACTCAACTGTACTAGGTTTTTCTTGCCACTGTTATGAATCATTAAGCTGTTTTCCTGTTCCGTTATGTTTTATCATTTTGATACAAGTATGAAAGTAAAAGTTTGAGTTGTGTTCTAATAGTGAACGGAAATTCCTGCTTCCTAATATTTAGTATTCCTAGCGGTTATTACTGGTTCATTTCCTGTGGAGGTATATATTTATACATGATGGAAGAAATCCTTCTGGGAAGGCGCATGAGCGGTAGCTAGATGGAATTAAAAGTAGAAGTCTATTCCCGAATTGCAAGGCGGTTATTACTAGAAAGGAAAAAGGGGGCAAGCTCCTAATAGAAGCTCACCCCCTTTGTGGATCAGGATTAGCTATTTGCTTTTCCTTTTTCTGTCAGTAGAACTTCATTTAGATAGGCCTCGTAGAGACATACCTGATGAAGGTTGACTAGATGAATCATGGTTGAATTTTCCAACAGCATCCCGTGATTAATCTTGAGAGCATCAAGATACTGTTTAAAATCATCATTTTCTGCGATATATTTTGAAAATGTTACCGACCTGTCGGGAGCGGTATCTTTTGTTTCAAGATAAATTCTATCCATGGAAAATATCTTGGTTTCGGGATTTTTTTTCAGATACAGGAGAAAACCATACTTTGCGACCTGGAAGATCTTTCCGGAATCGCAACTGTCCGGTTTGACCATCATTAGATGTTCAATTTTTTTCTCGTGTATTGTGCCGAAAAGATGAATCTTTATATTTTTCTTTCGTCTGATTTTCTGGAATTCTTTCCAGATATCACTATCACTTATTCTTACATTTGACCCGATAGCCACTTGAGGGCAATCCAAGTCCACATACAGTTTAAATTCTTCAAGCACATCTTTTCCTCTTGCATGAAGAACGGGCACTGGTTTCTTCCTTTTATTTACCAGAGCATTTTTCATCCGCAGGAAATAGTTAAGGTTGTGTTCCGGATCATTGAAACTGTTGTCCAAGGAAAAATATGCGTCGAACATATCTTCGAACAGGTCACAATAACCGATAAATCCGTCAAGAAATTTTTCGGATTCAACATAATTCTTGATGAGATCACCGTTTTTGAAACTATAAGCTCCACTGTCAAGATAGAGTTGATCAATCATCCTTTTTTTCTTCATTTCCAGCAGTCTGGTTATAATTCCGTCTGCATAAAAATACGAACACAGCACATTCGGAACTGGCGCATCACAGCCAATAATCCTGTAATATGCTTCTATCAAGCCTGGGCCAACAGCAGCATTAAATAGTTTGATTTTCATATTATGCCTCCTTCGTTATGGCGTTTATATCAATATTTTTAAATCTGAAATATTTAATAAGATTTTTGAACGCCTTGATCGCCTGATCCTCGTTAAGATCAAGTTCATTTATATTTTTAGATTCAAGTCTGCTATTGAGACGAATTATTGCCTCATTGGCTCCTCTTGAATTCTTCAGTCTATTTTCTTCTGAATGTATATTTTGCGCAATGGAACCCACGGCGCATTTGTCCATAGTGTAATTGTTCAGGAATTGCCTTCTCTCCTCATCGGAGGGCAAATCCTTAATTTTATCAGCTATTTGTTGAGCATCAGTTTCTTCCAATGCTCCACCCTCCATTTTTACCATCTGGAGAAGCTGAGGTTTGATTTCAGCAATTAAATTTGCCATTCCAGTAATATTTTTTTTGTTCAGGGCATTTAGCAACCGGAAGTTTGTAACGGCGGAATCAATACCGTTCCGTATTAGGTAATTGTCGCTACTCCAACCTCCGAGATTGATGAAATCCTGAAGAACATTGATAAGTTCATCTTCAGTAACATTATTAAATTCTTCATTTCCAGTCTTGACCAAGTAGTCAAGTTCCAAAACTGCATCAAGTCCAAATTCGGAGAAATGAAAAGCCATCTTCCCAATTCTGGCCGCCTGTTGCCATTTCTGCACAGATCTTTCACTGACATTGGCAAAGACCATTGCTCTCCATTCAGTGAACTTGTGCTTCTTTTCAAACTTGCTCTCGATGGAATTCAGGAGTTGTCCGTACTTCAGCGCGAAGATGCAGACATCCTTCTTATTGTGTTTGTTTACAAAGAGGAATCTTTCAAACAGAGTTTTTAGCCGGTTGTTGTATTTCACCGGCAAAGTCTTCAACTCTTTCTTTTTTCCGCCGATCTTCTGGATAAGCGAATTGATAACTTGTAATTCTGGTTCGAAGTTGGCTGGGATTTCCCGGGTGGGCTCCAGCTTGATTTTGCATGAGACTTCTGGTGGGATACTTAATGTGGGAACTGGCTGGTCGGCAGAGGACACAGCAGTTTTATCCGCCGCATTCGCACTGGCCACAGCATTATTGTCTTCAATATTTTGTTTTTCTGTTTCATTTTTATTTGGTGTAACGTCTATTGCCTCTACATCAATCGTAATAGAGCGCATATCTTCTTTTTCTGTATTTGTAACCGATTTCATCTTTGCCTCCTTTGTTTATAGGTGTTTGATGAATAATTGTGCTGTTTTCAATGTAATTATTTAATCTATTTTTCATTGTGATTTAACCTTAATTTTAAAATTCTGTAATAATTCCCTGAACGACTGATTTTCTGTTACATGTGTACCTCCGTTGTTGTTTGTTTTGGTGAAAAGGGATATTCCCAGCCATGCTGACATGGACGGGACGGTCTGATGAAAATTGGGACATGCGCACCGGATGGATTCCGGCTGATCAATTCTGAACGGCGTGATGATGGAGTTGAAATTGCCCTGGACAGCTCCAGAGGAAAAAGATGGGAATAATGAACCTAGCGGTTCTACTGGAAGGAAATATTTGGACAGATTAAGGAATCCGGCCTTTAGGCAGTGAGTGGCTTGCATGGCATTTCTTCCTTCGTCTTTAGGGGTGTCCAATAATTTTTAATTTTTAAAATATAAATATTATTGGCTCCCTCGAGATTCCGGAGAAAGCGTTTGATTACTAAGTAGATGTGACTTAAAAATGAGATTCCATTGGATGATTTGTCTTCTCTTCCGATGTCATCTCTTGTTATCATTTAATTTTCAGTTCCTTTGTTTGACTGTGTTAGAATTGTATCATAAGACATGCGAAAAAGCAAGTCCTGATGCTAATATTTCCGCAATATATTTCACAGAATATTAATGGCATGTTCTTAACTCATTGATTATAAGCATGTTACAATATATTAAAACCGCAATTGGCGGGTGCGAATCCCGCATTGGAAGGCGGCTTTTGATCCCAGCCTGACAATAATTTCTACAAGAAAAAATATGAGAAGGGCAGTCGTAAGACCACCCCTCCCACGGAATCAGCTCAATCCTTCTCCTCAGAAAATCGCACCAGCACCGCATTCGATTCGATTCCATATCGTCGGCACCATCCGGCAATGAACTTTTCCAAGCTCCGGCGGCAAGTCTCTCGCATCAGATCAATTGACTTTTTATCATTCGCCCTTTCTCTGGCAACAAGTGACACGCAGGATCGTAAGGCTTCCAATTTCTGATTTTTATGAAAAATAAGTAGTCCTCCTGATCTTGTCGCCACAATTTTTGAACTGTCAACGCTTGGCTCTTTTGCAACTAACTCCGGTGCTACTACATAAACTATCCCATTCTTTTCTTCGATAGCCCATTTGCTTGTTTCAGCAGAGACGGTGTAAACATATTTTGCTTCGAATCGAACGGTAAATTTCGCCGTCGAGATAGGAAGCAAAGGTAACTTTCTGCTTTCGCTCTGTGTGATTTCCTCTGTCGTCGTCCTTTCCCCCAATTCAAGGGATGCCAATTGGGATATAAATTCAGTGTTTTCCAAGATTAGATGAATGTTTATCTTCTGGCTCTCTTGGGATATGTTTTTCCCAGAACATCCCCATCTGAAAAGCAAAACCATACCGACAAATATAAACAATATCAGCATGCAACCAGTTCTGAACTTCCCGCCAGCTTGTTCAATTATCATATTCTTCTCCAAGTTTAATATTTCCTATTTTTTCTGAACCTTGATTTTTCTTGTCATCAACCATGACCCTAGCGTACCATCGGAACATTCAACTATCTTGCAGATTGAAGCTTTTGAAACTTTCTTGTCCAGTAGTTCCAGAATCAAATCTTTTTTCTCATCAAGCTTTGATTTACCATACGAACCCACTGGGCGACCTAAAACTTTGCCTTCCGCCTTTAATCTGGCTAATGCCTCTTTAGTACGGGCGGCAATCATCGAACGTTCTATTTCCGCACTCAGGCCAAAACAAAAAGCCATAATCTTTGCCGGTATATTATCGCCAAGTTCAAAGCCCTCTTTCAAAGAAATTACCTTACAGTTTTTCTTCATCAAATGGTTCAAGCATTCCATAACTTCCATTAGGGATCTTCCTAGTCTGGAAATTTCTGAAATTAGCAGAACATCGCCTTCTTTCATCTTTTCAATTAGAGTTCCAAGCTCTCTGTGTTTATAAGATTTTGTCCCAGAAATTGTCTCACTGCACCATTCCGAAATCTGAAACTTTTTTAAATCTGCATACTTTAAAATTTCAAATTTCTGATTGTCCAAGTCCTGCAACGCCGTGCTAACTCTAGCGTATCCGTAGATAGCCATTGTGAATCTCCTGTTGAATTTTTATAATTTGAACTTCAAAGACCGCCTTGGCCTATGAAAACTATGTGGGGAAATGCTGGACTGAAAGAACGTATGTCATGGTCTCTCTATGAAAAGAGCCGGAAATGAGGTGAAAATATTACATATCTATATGAGAGCAATTATTTTCGGACGTTAGCCGATTACATAGTAGTGGATTCTGTTTGAAGTGGGTGGAGGACATATATGTTCCTGAACGTACCATTAATACATGGAACATAAATCGCTATACCTATTCGTTCCAAGCTGGAAAAAATGCCACCATGAGAACCGGTGTAGTATACCCAAATTTGAATTTTAACGGCTGTTTTTCCGTTGTTGGATATAAGGTTGGAATAATATATATTGGCAGGGAAAAACCTTATTTTGGCCGGTTTTTCAAAAGTTCAAGGAGTTGACGCTTGCCATTAATAATCCGTTTGACGCATTGGATAGGGCTGGCATAGTTCCAGAAGGAAGCATCTTGGGTTTGCAGTTCCGACCCACATTTCGGACATGCTTTCGGGATTTTGTTTGCAAGAAACCGGAATAGACCGCTGGGGCGTATGCAGAATTCATCTACAGATTGCCGGACTGTCAAATTCCAGTTGCATTTTTTGCAGGATGATTTAAAGTATTTAGAGTTCATATGAGGGTTCCTCCTGAGATAGATGGAGTAAAATCTTGTCCTTATTAAAATAGCTAAAACATAATAGTTGGAGTAGGAAATGATATATAAAGCAATGATATTCATTTTATGCTGTAGTGTAATTTGTGGCTGTTCAAGTCTAAGGGAAGTAACGGAAGACGATGTCATGCTAGATACATTACAGGGGGGTGGCACATTAGATTTTGTTACATTGGACAAGGCAACAAATGAGCCCTTTACCGGAGTGGTTGTTAAGTATTTTCCTAACGGGAAAGTCCTATCAAAAAAAACATACAAAAATGGATTGAGTAATGGCCTTTATATCACTTGGTATGAAAATGGTCAGGTTTCCTTCCGTGGTAATTATGTTGACGACAAAAATGACAATGTGAAAATGTGGTATCCGAATGGTAATTTATTTATTGAACTTGAAAGGGATCTGAACCCGAGCACACGTTCAGAACATATGATTACGTATTATGCGTCCGGTGAGAAATGGTCAGAATCTCGATCTAATAAAGTAGAAAGAACTGTAAAGGACTGGCTCAAGGATGGACGGCTTGTCGCTGAAGGAACCAGACGCCCTGGCAAATGGTGGAATGGAACCGTTTTAGAATATGAATACGAAATCCCCATCATCAGCAAATACTCTGAAGGGAAGCTTATTTCAACAACAGATATTGATGGCAAGTCTGTCGATATCACTAAGTTGAGAAAGAAGACCGAAGAGGAATTAACCCAGGAAGGTTATGGCATGCCAATTGAAGTCCATGCTGAATTTAAATAATTTCATACGTGATTTTTTCAAATAGAATGATGATGAAACTCCCAGCCATGAACCCACTCGGAGCCCATGACTGGGAATTAACGTCATCCAACAAGCTCAGTCATTGAATTTCATTTTAAAGTTCCCAGGAATTTCCAGACCCAAGGCTTTAAGTTCGGCAATCTTGACTTCTACTTTCTTTTCCCGCAGGGTCTTCTTGATCTCCTCCATTGCAGGAAGTGTCTCAAAAAACAAATCCACCGGCACATAATCCTGCTTCCAGAAATCAGGGTCTTTCAAAGTCCCATAGCGAAGCACTGTTACTGTCTGGTGTCGCCTGTTTTCAATCTGTTTTTCTGTCAGTTCCTTCGATTTCTTGACTTTTTCAGTTGCTGTTGCTTTTTCAGTTGCGGTAGCCATTGTAGTTTTCTCCTTAGTTTCGTTGATTAAATTCTTTGCGATTTTTACCAATTCTCCTGCAATAAATTTTCTTTCCGTCTAAACCTCCTTGCGTTATTGGTTAAATATTATTGGGTGAGTGTTGTTCTTGAAATACATCTCTATCTTCTTGCTGACACGGATATTCTCCTCTTCAGAAATCCATCCATTTTCCACCATGATGTTCATGTATGCGAAATGTTTCAGCATGAATTTGGCAAGCTGGTCTCCTTCAATGAAAATCTGTCCTCTGGAATCCTTTTGGACATCCGACAGGACAAATGCCAGAAACTTTAAACTCAGACAGTACGGACTACAGAAGTAAAACCAATACGGCCATTCGGTATCAAGCTTTTTCATCCAAGCTCTTACTTTATCTATTTCCGCAAGCTCCCTGGGATCGTTGTCATAGCCTTCGATACAGAAGACCATTTTGTCAGCAAATTTCTTGATATTGTCCGGTTCGATCAAGCTGTTTAATATTTTCAAAACTGGTTCTATGTTGCCAGATTCGACGTATTCCCTTGATGCTTGAACAACCAGCATGTCTACCCCTTGGGGGTAATTTGTATTCTTCATTACCATATAAACCTCTCATGTTTTAATGTTGAAAAATGAAAAAAGCCCAGCCCGAATTATTTAAATTCAAGCCAGGCTCTTTAGGGTGGAAAAACTAAAGTCTCTTATTCTACATCCACATACTCCATAGTTACCCGCAAAAGCTGGTCAAAATTTCCTGCTGTTGCTTCCTGCTCGTACTGTCGGGCTAAATCCTCATAACCAGCTTTTTTTAGAGCTTCAATGGTTTTGCCTAACACGTTGAAACAATTTCCGTCCTCTCCGACCAGTTTGACTTTGATTTGTGTTTTGGGCATAGTGAATCCTCCTGTTAAGGTTAAAAAGTTCCTGTTGTTACAAATTGAATGTGTAGGCTGAATTGCCCGTGGGGAAAATGAAAAAGGTATACTGTGGGTCACAGAATGGGCTAAAAATGGAAGGTCTTTTGCAGAAATTCGGAAAGTTGGTCTGTCACTTTTTGAAACTAAAAATTATTCTCCTTGAATAGGTTAAATTGAAGATTATTTCCAGATAGA
>CAIQLG010000497.1 GCA_903872565.1 uncultured Lentisphaerota bacterium
AATCCGGAAATTCGACTTTCGCCCCACGCTTGCCCATGATGTTCTCCTGATTTTACTGTTGATAGTGAAGATCACCATATAATACACGGGATTTTATTGTTTTCAAGATATAATTAGCTCAATTTGATTTATTATTGGAATCAGTTGCCTTTGAGGGAAATAACAACACTCTTGAGTGCTGAATTGTCGCCCTCTTTGCTTTCCGTCAGAATCTCAGTATCCTCCTGAAGCGTTACATGGACAACTCTTCTGTCCTTAGAATTCATGGGAGGTAGTGTAACAGGTTCCCCCCACTTTTTGACTTCCTTCGCGGCATCTAGCGACTGTTGTTTGACCTGTTCCTCCCTTTCTGCTTCGGATGCGCCACCACCTTCATCGTCTCTCTGGAATCTTCTTTCTCTCTGAGGACGTTCCCGCCTGTCCGATCTTCCTTCAGACCTTCTGTCAGATCTACCTTCAGGCCTTCTTCTTTCAGACCTATCTTCAGGCCTTCTCTCTGTACTTTCACCAGATCTTCCTTCGGATCTGGAACCGTCTCCACCACCTTCTTTTTCATCTCTTCTGTCAGGTTTTTTCGAGTATCCATCAACATCAATGACGATTTTGGGGCTGGTATCGTCGCCCTTCTGGGTCATCTTGTTGATTAGCAGTTGGAGATCCTCGAGTGTTTTACCTCTCCTTCCGATGATTCTTCCCGCATCTTCGCTGACAGCCGTCAGGTAGATTCTGTTGTTTTTTTCTTTGCTCTTGATTGTTGCTTCGAGTCCAAGATAATCGAGCATGGTGGCAAGGGTGGTTGCTGCCTTCTGGATTTTCTCTTCGATGCTGTCCGCCATAGTTTGTTCTCCTTTGTTATAAATATGAATCTATGTTTTTACCTTAGATTCCTCTTCTTCTTTTTTCTTATCCCTGTGCTTGTTGTGCAATAGCTGAACAATGCTGATGCACTGGTTCACAGTCCAGTAAAGTGTAAGTCCCGATGGGAGACTATACAGCATAAACAGCATAATAAAAGGCATCATCATCATCATTTTCTGCTGCATTGGATCTGCCACGGAAGGCGTAAGCTTCTGCTGTATGACCATTGTCCCAGTCATAAGAAGAATGAGCGGGTTGAAAGGAAGCGATCCAAGGCTGGCGAGCGGAATTGCAAAAATAGTGTCCGGTCTTGAAAGATCGCCCGCCCAAAGGAAAGAGGAATGTCTGAGCTCGACGGCGCTTCCGAGGGTGTTGTACAGTGCGAAGAAGACTGGCATTTGCATGAGGATCGGGAGGCAACCGCCTATCGGATTGACCTTTTGCTCCTTATAGAGTAGCATTATCTTCTGGTTCATTTTCTGGGGATCGTTCTTATACTTCGATCTTATCTCCTGGACAATGGGCTGTATCTTCTGCATTTTCTTCATGGAGTTGTTGGCCTTTTCCGTTATCGGCCAGAAAATCAATTTAACTATCACTGTGAGCAAAATGATACTCATCCCGTAGGTGCCACTCACATCTTTCAGCCAGATCAGGCAGACTAGAAGGAGCTGTGATATGCCTTCGAGCCATGCCCATCCGAAATGCGTAAGAATTGTAGCCTTTGGAGCGAGTTTTTTGAGCAGATTATACTCCTTGGGGCCAGCATAAAACTTAAGTTTTCTTTCGTATTTCTCTCCAGGAGCGACCAAGATGTCCTTTATTATTCCTGAACTTTCAAGATAGAACCAGTTGTATTCTTTCTTGCTAGCATTAAGAGTCTTGAACTCTTTTGAATCCATCATGTTTCCGCCAAGGAAGGGTTCGTCCGGAATCAGCGCCACAGTGAAATACTTGTTTGTAACAGCGATCCACAGCGCAGAATTTTCCTGCAGTTTATTAAAGGGTGTTTTTTCCGGATACTGCGATTTAACAGCCTTGTTTTCGGCCAGGCATACATCTATTATTTGATATTCGCTTGTAATGATATCCCCTGTAAGTTCATAGATTGGGGGAAGCCCTCCAGTGCTGACGAGGAGTTCTGGAATTTCAAGTCTGCTTTCTCCCTTGTTGGAGATTTCCATCCTGTATGATATTGTATAGTTGTCAGAGTATTGCCACTCCTGGATCAGCAGGAATTTAGCGGCCCCGGAACTAAAAGTCCGTTCAATTGTAACTACCCCCAAATCCTTGAGCGCTTTAATATCGGTGAGCTTCCATTTCTTGCCCTTCTCCGATACGGCAAGCGCGGCAGTTCCGCGATCGAACGTGAATTCAACGGGATCTTTCTTGTTTGCAGCGAGAAACTTCTTCAAAACAACTTTTTCGATTCCTCCGACTGTTGGATTCAGCGTTATTTCTGAAAAATCGTTAGAAAGCACTTGTGACGGAATGTCGGGGAGTACAATTTCTTGCTCTTGCCCGGGTTTTACCGGGCTTTCAAGCTTTGGGGACAAAATCTCGGGAACAATATTGTCGGGTTTGGTATCTTTGCCGTTCTTACCATTTTCCAGTATCGGCTGTTTTTCGGTCTTATTTTCCGATGAAGAAGTATTCTGGGCGCTTTCCGATGTCCCGGGCGTATTCATGCCCTGGGGCGTTTTTGGTTGTATCTTCGAGGATATCCATGGCCATGCAAAAAGCAGCAGCATACATATTGTTATTGCAATGATACTTTCCTTGTCAAATTTCATCTTATGCCTTTTTTAGATCCCTTGGTTGAAGGGAAAATTGATTCTGGGACGAGATCCACGCCGGAACGGTAGAATGGATTGCATCTGAGTATTCTCCAGCTTGACAAGAGTAGTCCGGCAAAAAAACCGTGTTTCTTGAATGCTGTGATGGCATACTCGGAGCATGACGGATGGAATCTGCAGCAAGGTCTTATCCAGGGGGATATTATATTTCTATAAATTGCGATCAGAAAAATCGCCATTCCAGTTAAAATTCCAGTTTTTCTTTCCATAGTCCTGCTTTCGACAGCAGTTTTACAAGTTCCTTTTGGACTTCCGCGGCTGTCCTGTCCATCATTATTTTTCTCGGTATGATTATCAGATGCGCCTCCCTGACTCCATTCCTGATCAGCCTGAAACTTTCTCTGATGACTCTTCTGGCCCTGTTTCTTACAACAGCTCTTTTATCAAACTTTCTTCCGCAAATTATTCCGATTCTCAGTTTGCCGTCAGGCGACTCAATCTTAACAAGAATCATATTCTGTCCACCAGTTTTCACACCGGTTTTCTTGACTTTTTCGAATTCGCTCCACCTTCTGAGACTGAGACTGCCCTTGGACGAGGCATGTCCAATCTGCATAAGAACGCCTAATTTTCGATTTTCGGGCATATTCCGCGCCGAAGGCGCAACATTACACCTGGGTAATCTTTTTTCTGCCCTTCTGGCGGCGCCTTTTGAGGACTGCGCGGCCTCCTCTTGTGGCCATTCTGGCTCTGAATCCCAATTTTCTTTTTCTTTTGAGTTTTGAAGGATGATATGTCCTTTTCATCAAACTACCTCATGTTTTATCCTGTTATTTTTCGATGTCTGTACATAAATACAAAAGGCCGAATATAATGCTTGTCAAAACAAAATCAAGGCCTATAAAGATTTAAGACAAAGATTTGACGTAGGTCAACCACGTGCAAATATTTATATGACATATTGAAAAAAACCTATTTACATATACTGTGTTGTTTGGTTTTTCGTAAAAAATGGCTACTCGGGACATGAGATGGACAGTTACGGAAAACTATAATCTCCAAGGAAAAAATGAAAAACTCAAGAAGTGGTTTTATTAGTTCGTCCCTCATAAAAATAAAGGACAAACTGCCGGATGGCGGCGAAAGGGATGCTTCGGATCTTTCTGTGGAAGCCGGTGCCGAGCCTACCCCAAACTCCCGGCGAGGGGATGGCGAATTCTATCAAAGGGAGCACAGAAAGGCGCTTCAGAAAAGAGTTGAGGAATTTCGTCTGCTGAAAAAGGATCTTGCCGGAAAAATAACAGAGAAACTTGCGTCAATTCCCGAAGACATCAGAATTTCAGAGACCCGCATATCCGAACTTAGATCGGCGGTCGAGAAATACGCCTCCATCCTCGATACTATCCAATCTCTTGACGAATTTTCCTGGCACGAGGATAACCTTTCCCTCGAAATAGGCAGATCTATGAAGAAGGCGGAGAATATAAGGCTCGAATTCATCAGGATATCATCAAAAATTTCTTCTCTTCAGAGGGAAAGCGAGGCCGCCGAGAATTCCGCGCAAGCATCGTTCATGCCTGAAATCCGCTCGCTCACGTTCTCACAGATTCTGAAATTCGGATTTATCATCAGCATCCCTATCATCTTGACGCTTATTGCCGCATCGTTCATCATCTCAATTTTCATGTATGCAACATTCAGGATGTGATAGATGAAACAGTATGTATACACAAAAAGCGTGGATTATCTGAAACATAATCAGAAGAGAAAAAAGCTCGCCACGTATCTCAAGGCGGGAAACTTCAGGAAGATAGCGGGGAAAAAAACGTTTAACAGCAAAATAATGTTGCGCAGAACTGTGCTTGAGGCAGCAGCGATCATCATAATACTGACAGGTATTTATTTCACAATATTTTAATTCAAAAAATCTGGAGGAAAATATGCCGTTGATAAAAATGCAGACAAATGTGGGATGCACGCCGGAAAAGAAACAGAGCATTGTCAGAAAACTCTCTGCCATATGTTCCGAGTGCACCGGAAAGCCTGAATCGTATGTGGCGTCGATTGTCGAGGATGATTCGGTCATCTCTTTCGCCGGAGAAATCAAGAATTCAGCATTCATAGAGGTCAGGGGAATAGGAGGACTCAACAAGACGGTCAACAGAAAGCTCAGTGCTGCAATCTGCGGATATCTTGAAAAAGAGCTTGCCATTGATGGAAGCTGTGTATATATAAATTTCATGGACATCTCCGGTGAAAACTGGGGATGGAAGGGCTCGACTTTCGGATAATACTGGAGATGGAATGAAAAAAAATAATGTAATAACTGTAGTGGTCGGTTTCATCGAGACCAATTGCTACGTTGTGCCTTCTGAAGCAGACAATTGTGTCTATATAATTGACCCTGGAGGGGACTTCGACAAGATTATGAAGGCCGTCAAGGAACTCAATTGCGACCTGAAAAACTACAGAATACTTCTGACGCACGGACATGTAGATCATATAAGCACAATCAATGAATTTATGGATAAACTCCCTGTCTCACTGCTCTATCTCCATAAAGATGATCATTTCCTATATATGAGTTCGGAAAATGCGCTTCCGCCCTGGATTCCCGCCCTTAAAAATCCTCCTGTTCCTTCGGGCGATATTTCCGGATGCGAATTCACAATGATACACACCCCGGGACATACAAGAGGCGGTGTATGCTTTTATTTCAAAAGAATCCCGGCACTATTCTCCGGAGATACAATTTTCAGACATTCGGTCGGCAGAACGGATCTCCCGGGAGGAGACCAAAATTCCCTTGTCGAATCAATAAACAAGAAGATTTTCACCCTCCCCAAAAATCTGACCATATTCCCAGGACACGGCCCCTCTACTACTGTGGGAGAAGAAAAAAAAGCCAATCCTTTCCTTAATTGAGCAGTGTAGAAATTATATCTTTCGCGTGTTTAATGGAGAAAATAAGTTTTAAGTTTCGGAGTAGCCGGTTAACTTTTATTGGCTTTCCCAAAATATTTCCAGCGTATGATTTTCCAGCGGATTTCACGGGTTTCCATTTCTGAAACCCATTTGGAGAACTCCTCCACATTATTCATTCCGGATATCTCAGAGATTTCCCTAGCTGTGCATCGGAATAGAATCGCCTTGGCCTTTAAAATCCCGAAACTTTCGAGCTTGCCGATTGCCCTGAATGCAATTTTTCTCAGAATTTGGTTCTTGGTCAGAAGATAAAGAGGAAATAAGACCGCCAGAATCCAGAACGGATAGATTGGAATTTTAATGACTGAAAATGTTATCAGAATCTGCATGATGAGAAGAAGAAATATTGGAATCACGAAGATCAGACTGTCGGCCTGTGTCCTGAAGCAGCTCCCAAAATATCTGCGGAACCCGCTTGGAGAGCTCCTATAGGCGAAAAATTCCTCATAGAGCTTGTCTCCTATCGGCATTCTTGCTATATGGCAGAGTTCGTGCGAGAGCAATTCGTCCCTCCTGTACAAAAACCATTTCTTCTGTTTCGCGAAACTAGCTCTTATCAGGAAGATGGTGAACTGGCTTTCCTCAAACGATATGGCACATCCGCCCCAGAATATCCCCAGGCTCTTGGAAAGGAAAAAGCCGGGCACCCAGTTTATCGAGAAATCATAAAATCTTTTGTTTATTTCGGTGGCCTCTTCGAGAATTTCAGTGTTTATCCTGTCCTCCTTTTTAAGAGGAATTGAATCTACCAGATCTGTTTTCCCCTTTTCCGAGAGCTCTGTGTTTATCTCATCGAGCGATGATATAAGCTTAAGAGCTCTTTCCTTGAATTTCCCGGCATTCTCGCCAGGACCGGCAAGTATTCCGGCGGAGTCCAGTTCTGCGAATTTCGCAATATCCGAAGGGTCGAGGCTTTGAATTTCTTCTTTGTTCATCATTTGCTATGTTTTTTGAAACTTTCTTAAGAATTACTTGGACAGGGACATCTTTTTTTCCCAGTCCGATATCGTCATTTTCAAAAGTCCTTCCGGTTTACCATCCGGTATTGCATTTATTGCCAGTACCAGATAAGGAGCGGCCACCAGTGCGCATCCCACTTCCCCTTCCGGGATCCACTTTATGCGGTAGCTGATCCATATTTCCTTGTAGAGGGCATTGTTATCCTCCCCGCATCTCACGGTACATTTTGCAATCTTGTGCTGTAGCTCATCGCCAAACTTCGCTAGGTCATTGGCATCCTTGACGGCTACTTCGCCAGCATCCTCGATAAAAAGGCATGAATCAACCGTGCGGTCCTCCGCTATGGAAATGGCAATTGCGGACCATATATATTTAGGTCCTTGCGAAGTGTATTCCTTTTCCGCACAGATCACGTGCGATCCTGGAAGAATTGGAAAACGACGTTTCTGGTTTGTCCCGAACAGCCTCGCGGCGGCATCAATAAGCGGCTCGGCAGAATAGACAGGGATCTTCTTTCGGTCATGCCGGTCAACTTCAAAAAGAACCGCAGCTTTGCCTGAAGCAATTTCTTCGGCCCGTGCAAGGTCATACCCCCACAATGCGCCGTTCAACCCGCAGAATGAAGATGCCACCAGCATGTTGATCTGCCCGATATAAGCTCCCTGTGTTTCTGCTCGATCATAGGAAACAATGCCGTTCAGAACAGTGTCCATGTCCTGCTTGACCACACCTATGTCCAGGGTCATGGCGCATATGTAGCCCAGCCCGCTTGCCCCGGGGTTTCCATAGCCGTCACAATACTTTTCAAAAGGCCCTATGGCCCCATTCACAACTTTGCTCAGACTGGGCAGTGCTGGCTCATCCCCTGGTTTTTGCGCATGACAAACGGAGGGACCTAGAAAACAACATGTTAAACACAGGAAAACCGTAACTCCGAGGGGTGCGGGAAAACAGAATAGAGTCCGTTGCACCATATTATCCATCTTCAATCTCCTTTTATACTACTTCGTTTTTGTTTGGAAGGTACAATTCGTTGCATGGATATTCAAGAGACAGGGTACAAATATAAACGCATTTCCCACACATTGAGAAAGCAGATTATTGTTGAGCTGATTCCAAAATTCTGATTTGCAGTCAAACCCCGTTGGAGTTCACAACTTTAGTGTGCTTTTTATAGCCTCAATAAGACACGCTGAAGCCGTGAACTCCAACATTGAAATCAGCTCAAAGAGGCAATTTTGAAATTGCCTCTGTTATTCAAAATACTGAAACTTCACTTTTTCCTTCGGCACCACCTCTGACGGAATTTCCAATAAGAATTTTGTCTGCGGAATGCAAATCTTCGATGTGAATAATTTTTTCTTCGGCATCAAGCTCTCTTATAGTTTTTGCTCTCCAAATTCCGGGAAGGAGCCCTGAACTCAAGGGAGTTGTCCACCATTTACCATTTATTTTCAGGAAAATATTGCTTATGGCACCCTCGGTCAACTCATCTTTCTCATTCATGAAGACCACTTCGTCAAAACCTTTTTCAATGGCTTCCTTGTATCTGTTGTCATAAAAAGCCCTGTTTGTGGTCTTGTGATGAAAAAATGGGTCTTTTGAGGAGGTTTTTTGACTGGAAACACATATTTTGATCTGCTTTCCCCCCCATCCTTTTTTTTCGAGAACTGCGAACTCCGCAGTGGCATTTCCGTTCTGCGAAATTCGCAGCCGCACCCTTGCAAAATTTGCAGATTCGGGAAACATAAGTTTTTCTAGGGAGTTTTCAACCTTTCCAAGGTTCCAGTGCCGACAAAAATATTTCTGCGAATTTCCAGCTCTTTTCAAATGTTCCTCCAAATAATGGAATCCTGTTTCTCTTTCCCAAAGCATTGTTTCGATAACATCAAATACTGGTGGACGAAAGTTGACATAGTCCGATTTCAGAAGACATTCCGCCCATTCATCGCTTGGGTCGGAGTCAGCCACAATTCCACTGCCTACTCCAAATTCAGTTTTTTCACCTTCACAGATGAGAGTCCTTATAGCCACATTGAGGCAGAAATCGCCTTTGGGAGAGAAAGCTCCAATTGCACCGGTATATATTTTTCTCGGGCTTTTCTCGATGTAGTTTATTATTTCAACTGTGTTCACTTTTGGAGCACCAGTGATTGAAGCTGGGGGGAAAAGCGCCTTGAAAATTTCAAAGAGCCCCGGTAATGCGTCAGTCTCAGGTTTTGCATCCATTGTAGCCACGGACGTGTCGGCCATGAACGCCCTCGGCATCCGCCTATGGAAAGGAGCTACGGCGAGACATGGGGTGGTGGCCACAGTCAATATTTCCAACAAAGGCTGACATGTTGTGAGGCCAGTTTCCTTTCTCATTTCTCCGCGAACTTCGCTGACCATCTGATGAACTGTCGGAAAAGTTCCCACTTTGAAGAGATATTCCGTCTTTACGCCAGTCGGAATGGAAATTTTTGCCAAGTCATTTCTGACCATATCTACAATCATCACATTTTCGGCCTGGTTTTTCGGGTCGAGAGAAAGTTCCAGAGCCTTTTTAACATCGCCGTCAAAATCCGGCTCCCGCTTTGCTGTCCCCTTCATTGGCTTTGAAATCAGGGTTCTTCCGTTTTTTTCAATGAAAAGTTCTGGAGAAAGAGAAATTATTTTAAATTCTCCCGCATTTATAAAAGCCGAATATGGCACTGGATGATTTTGAAAAAGGTATAGAAAATATTCTTCCGGAGATTCTATTTTTCCGGCGGAAACACGGAAAGTGTAGTTCACCTGATATGTGTCTCCTTCCCGGATATGGTCAAGAACAGTCCGGACATTTTTTATATATTTGGAAGCACTGATCTCAGGCATAGTTTTGATTTTAGGAGGGGCGGATAATTCTACTTCCGGACAGAATATCTCAGGCTTTTTCCGGTATGAGCAGAAATATGCAAGGGGGAAATCGGTGAGTTTCTTAACTTTCATCACTTTGTCGAATGCTGGTGAAGCCTCGTAGGAGATGAAACCTGTTACCCAGCATCCTTTGTCAAGCGCAGAATCAAGCCATTCAAAAACTCCTGGAATATCCTCCAGCCGTCTGATGTCTCGAATTTCCTCCGGCTCCGTAAAAAGACCCCATTCATCCGAATTCGGAAGCCTGCACACAGAACTGCCAGTTTTTTTGAGAAGGGGAAATTTTTTATCACAGGACAAATTCATGATGGTGATGCGGTTGTCTTTCCGGAAACTATTTCCACTCCTGCGCTTGTACCGATTCTTGCAGCTCCAAGGTTTATCATTTCCAGCGCCTGTCCGGTGGTTCTTATTCCACCTGCAGCCTTGACTTTACAGATTTCCCCAACTGTGGCAAGCATCAGTTTCACATCCTCAACTGTTGCTCCACCGGTTGAAAGACCTGTTGATGTTTTTACAAAATCAGCACCTGCCTTCATCGAGCATTTGCAGGCATCCACAATATTTTCCCTGGACAAGAGGCAGTTTTCAAAAATCACCTTTAGGATGCATTTTTCGCGGTGTATTATTTCTGCGAGAGTCCGGATTTCCCTAGTTATATATGTCCAATTGCCGGAAAGCGCCTCGCCTATGTTCATAACCATGTCAATTTCATCGGCTCCATTGTTTAAACACCACTCTGTTTCATAGGATTTCACCTCGATCGGAGAAGCGCCAAGCGGGAATCCGACGACAGTGCAGACCTTCACAGGAGTTTTTTCGAGCAATTTTGAGCAGAACGGAACCCAATACTGGTTGGCACAGACTGTCGCAAAACCAAATTTTTCCGCCTCCCCGCACAGTTTTTCAATTTGGATCTTAGTTGCACCCGCCTTCAGCAGAGTGTGATCAATATGCGATGCGATAATTTTGTTCATCAAATAAACTCCTAATTAACCGGAACCATCTCTTTGTAAATATCTACATTCAGGGCATACTTTTTATTTGCTTTATCTCTTCCATCAGCTTTCTGAATTCACGTGTCTTTTCTACAAAGGTGTTTTTCAACTCATCTTGCACGGGCTCTCCTTCGGAGTTCCTCATTTTTGCAATCAGATCATCAATAGTTGTCTTTAAGTATGTTTCTTTTATTCTGAGGACACATTCTCGCACCGCCTTTTCCCTTTTATCTTCGGGTATGTCCTGGGGCTCGGTCAGGATTCTGCTCAATGGGGGATCCGCTTGTTCCGTCAACATCTCCTTGACTGCTTCTGTGCTGAATTCCCATTCTCCGTTGAGAGTGAGTGAAATCACTTTTTCGAGTGCACGTCCCACTCCGGTTTTGCTTATCATTTCACTGCGCAGATTGTCGCTCAGATATTTGGCTACAGTTCCGTGAAGCAGCGAAAGTTCCAGCAATATTTCCTCGCCCTTCAACGCAGGGCTGGAAATTTGTTCCTCCATGTTTTCCGCTTTTTCCCTGTCGTCCCTTCTGTATAATTCTCTTCTGCGATCACCGTCCTTGATGCTGTTCAATTCTCCGAAGACGGCACTTTCGGGAATTTTCAGTTTTCTGGCAAGCTCGGAACTGAAATGCAATCTGATGACTTGGCTTTCGATTTTTGCCAGATATGAAAGCACCTGTTTGACGACCGCGTCCCTGCCGAAAGGGTTTGATATGTCGTTTTTGGAACTGAAATGGTCAAAAATAAAGTCAAAAAAATCTACGGCGTCGGAAAATACATCGTGAATTCCATCGCTTCCATGCTTTTCGAGCATCGAATCGGGATCTTCTTTTTCCGGAAATCTCAGAACCAAAATCTGAAAATTAAGTGGAAGAAGTATTTCTATGTTTCTCAGGGCCGCCTTGATTCCGGCCTCATCAGAATCCAGGGCGAGGAATATTTTTTCACAATATCTTCCCAATATTCTCGCCTGTTCCTCGGAAAATGCCGTTCCCATAGGAGCTACAGCCATTGGATAGAATGCCCTGTAAAATGCGATCACATCGAATTGTCCCTCGCAAATGATGGCGAATTTCTTGTCCTCTACTTCCTTGCGTGCCAAGTTCAGACCGTAGAGAAGGCGGTTCTTTTTGAAGATGGGAGTTTCCGGGCTGTTGATATATTTGCCTCCCTCAAAATTGGTTTCAACAGTCCTTGCACTGAAACCCACAACCCTGTTCTGCTCGTCGCTCACAGGAAATATCAGGCGGTTCCGAAACCTGTCATAGACGGTACCGCTATTTTCATTTTTAATGAGCAGGCCGGCGGCCAATATCTCCTCCTCGTTGAATCCTTCGCCCTTGCAGAATTTGAGCGTCTCGTCGTATGAATCGGGTGCCGCTCCTATTTTGAACTGCTCTATTATTTCCTCCGGTATTTTTCTTTCAGCAACATATCCTCCCACTGCCGAGGATGGATTTTTGAGGAGGTTTCTGTTATACCATGTGGAAAGCAGGTCGTGCAGCTTGAAAAGACGGTCCTTGCCGACCCTGGATGTTTCAGGCGCATCGGACGGCCTGCGTCCTTTTTCGTATGTTATTGTAACTCCGGAGCGTTCTGCGAGAAAAAGAGCGGCCTCCCGGAAATCCATGTTCTCCTTCTCCATCACGAATCTGAACGCGTTTCCTCCCTTGCCGCATCCGAAGCAATGATAGACCTGGCGGTCGGGATTTATCATGAAAGACGGTGTTTTCTCCTGGTGGAAGGGGCAAAGTGCCTTGAGTCGGCCGCCCGCCTTCTTTACAGGTGTGTACAAGCCTACAATGTCGGAGAGATCGCATCTTGCGAGTATTTCGTCAATGCATTCCCTGGTGATTATTCCGCTCACTGCAGGCCTGAAATGGTCTTCATTCTTTTGTTCACTTCCGCCCTTTTGCCTTCCAACTCGGAATTTTTGAGTGTAGCCTCGATGTATTTCTGATAGAGCTTTATGGCCGTATCCTTCTTATTAAGATGTTTGTCGCACAGGATCGCCAAGTTTATGATTACAGAAGGATTTCCATTATTTTTTTTAAGTCCCTCAACAAGAATAGCATATGCTTTATCGTATTCGCCTTTTTTTACAAGTGCCATTCCTATTTCGTTGTATGGTTCCGGGCTGTTCGCATATCTCTCTCCACGCGCAAGAGCAGCATAGTATTTAATGGCATCGTCATATAGTCCGAGGACATTGCTTACTCTTCCGAGAAGCACAAGAACATTTTCGTTTCCCGGAGAAAGACTGAGCGCTGTCTTAAGAGGTCCCAATGCCTCGTCATAATGTTCACCTCCGATGAGCATCCTGCCAAGATTGAATTGGGCCATGAAATTCTCCTTGTCAAGCTCCACCGCATTCTTCATTTCGTCGAGGGCGTTGTTTGCCTGTCCGCACTGTTCGAGTGCGAGTCCCAGCATAACCCTGGCGTTCGGGTCCTGGGGATAATATTTCACTGCCTTGTAGGCCTTCGCTTTAGCATCTTTCCAGTTTGCACCGGGACCTGCCGCCGCGTCTATCGCTTCTGTCACCATCACATCTCCGGGGAGCGGGGCCACTCTGCCACATGAGAAAAGAAGAATTGAAAGCATGGAAAAAGCGCCAACCAGCGAAATCAATATTTTTGAAATCCTCATATTTTTAATCCTATAGGATATTATCTGCGTAAAACCTTTAAAAAATAAATATAATGGTGTTTTCACATTATTTCAACCTGGCAAATTCCGCGCGAAATTTCATTGAAAGACCTGCAATATTCTCTTTTTTAAGGTAATCACCCAACGAATTTTCAATATCCTTATCAGCAATGTCCCTGATCTTCATTCTGATGAAATCATAGAACTCATCGAGTTCAGTACCTCTGAAATAATTCTCTTTACGGACAAGCTTTGAATAAGATGGTTTCTTGAGGCGTTCTTTCAAAGTCTTGATGTCCGGCTTGACTCCCATTGCAAGGTAAAACCAGATATCGTAAATATCCCTCATTAACCGTCGTTCATTCCAGGCAGCCATTTTGTTTGCAAGGGCTACAGAATATTCGACAACAGGAATCAAGCGCGGCTGGAGGTTGAATTTAATCGCAAGTTCCTTGTTGGAAATTATTTGTACTGGCACCTTCATGGCAACCTTCGCTTCGATTTGGATGGAGGCATCATTCACCTTGAGGACGACGCGCAGGCATTTTGAATTTAGAGAGTATTCTATTTTTGCACCTTCTATTTCTTTGAGAGCAGAAATGACATCTTCAACAATATCATTCTTCGACTTGAATGGCGTGAAAACATAGTCCAGATCGTTTGTCAAGCGTTCACAGCCGAGAATTCTCAACCCCATTCCTCCGCGCAGGACGGCATTCCTGTCAAACTTTCTTGCAAACAGATCCATCACCCTTGCAAGCAGAGCTTCTTCCTTTATCATATTTTCCATATTCTCCTGAAGAAAGAAACAAAATTCCGGTCATATTTATCGAGATAGCCGGAAATGACATTTGAATTTAGTCCTCCAGTATTTACATCGCTCTCCGGATCGAATGAAAATCTTCTGCCCTTGAAATAGAAATAGCAAACATCAAGGAAAGCCTTTTCAACTGTAGCAACCTTTATCCCGTCAATGGTCTCGAACCCAAAATAAAGACCCGTTCTTATGCTGAGGTGCTCAATTATGCCTGTTTCACATTCGTAAGTTCTCGGTCTTCCGATTTTAACCGCCTGGATTCTGCGCATTGGAACGGAACCTATTATGGCTTTCGATGCCAGCACTGTCCCTGTAGAAATGTATGAATCAGGATTAATGCGCACGCTTATGATCTCGAGTGCAGTTCCTGGGAGGGCATAGATTCCGCGCTTAACTCTGATCAGCACCTTTTCCTTTACGGCTGACTCGAGTTTTTTGAAAAGCGCAGCTTCGCTCTGTCCTCCGAAAACGACCTTAAGATCCGGCATGGTTATCACGCCATCTAGCTCAGTGGCCCATTTCTCAATATTTTTGACATCTTTTGATTTCATTGACATTTACTATAATATTATTATAGTTATTGTCAATATACCGATTGCAGAATTTGCACATTTCTTTAGTTTTCATAATTCATAAGTTTCATTAGCATATATAGTTTTTCAGAAAAACTACATTCCATAAATATTTCGCCCTGAAGGTGGCGAAGGAATCAAAACCGAGGATATTTTCCTCAGCCCCATCAGGGCGGTAACAATTTGTTACATTTCTCCTTGGGTTGAAACTCAAGGCTTTATGAAACTCTGCCGCCTTCGGGGCAGAAATAAAATATTTTCAAGTTGAAAATATAAAACCCCAGCTTAACGCTTACCATTATTTTAAATATCTGGTCAAAGGGCTTGACGGTGAAAAGTTAGGAAGGCAGCGGGAATCCTTAAATAGAAACTCCCTGCAGTTTGACATTCCGTTTTACGGCTTCCGTCTCCTCAACTGTCTGGTGGGCGACTATAGATTCCACAGGTACGACACGATAGCCTATGACAAGACTGGAGACAGACTTGTTTTCACCAATAGGAACCAACAGGTATCCATTACAAGTAAATAACCATAATATATGTATTACTATTTGATTTTGACGGGATGTGAATAATTGTATTGAGGATAAAAAAGGCTGTATGTGTGAATGAAAAATTCTGACGAAAAGAAAATAACTCTTTGGCAAATATTTATTCTTTTCCTGTGTGTCTATGTTCTGGCATCATTATTTATAGATACCATTTTCATCCTTCCTCCAGAAACATCCAAATTATTGTGGCTTATAGACAATTTGATCTGTTTTATTTTTATAGGCGATTTTATTTATAATGTTATCACTGCCGAAGATAAACTCAAATATCTGAGGTGGGGCTGGATAGATCTTGTGTCAAGTATTCCGAATTTTGGAATCTTGCGCTGGGGGCGTGCTGTCAGGGTAATAAGGATTTTCCGGATACTAAGAGCGATTCGTTCAATTAGGTTAATAGTCAAATTTTTATTTCAGAACAAGACAAATGCTTTCAGGCGTGGGGCTCTTTGGGACATTTACCGCCTATATCGCCTCAAATTTTATTGAGGCTGAAGAAAAAGGAAATGAATCTAAAGTCGATGCAATCGCAGAGGGATTAAAAAAGATAAACGAAAGACTTGATAATATTTAAGGGAAATTTAAATGAAGCCTTTTTGTTATTCAAGCGGTTGCTTGTTACTATTTGCAATCAGTAACAGACTGTTAGACAGTCCAATCTAAGATACGGGAGACAGGATATTATAACCAATCCAAGTTAACTTTGGGAAAAACTTGCCCATAAATATACAAATCTAACGAGGAAATTGCATGAAAGTGGAAGAATTTGTTAATATAAATCTTGACTATGCAACTTCTGTAAATTATGCAATGCAGCAGAACGATGTGCCTATAATTCGCAGACTTGAAATCCACAACCAATCCGACCTCCCGTTTCCCAACCTGACAATAGGGATAACAACCACTCCTGTCATCATCGCACCAATTTCCATACGCATAGAATCGCTCTTGCCAGAAATCACCGTGGAGTTGCAACGTGATCAGATTAAGACTCTGCTCCTGAGAGATTGTCTTTCCAGCAAGGAGGAAAGAGAAAAAGGGGAACTATGGGTGGAAATCCAAGCATCTGATAATTCCTGCCTGCTGAAGAAACCATTCCCCTTGGAAGTCTTAGCTTATAACGAATGGTATGGAATATCCTCTCTTCCTGAAATACTTGCAGCATTTGTAATGCCAAATCAACCAGCGGTCGAATCAATTGTAATGCGAGCCACCCAGATATTGAGGGATGGTTCCGGCGATGCAAAAATTGCGGGATATCAGAACAAGGATAGAAAGCGAATATTAACTGAAATAGCTGCACTATACGATGCTATTGCCGAAACAGGTATTGCATATGTAAATCCCCAACCAAGCTTCGAGCAGACCGGACAAAAAATACGCACACCACTCCAGATAATTTCCAGTAAGCTTGGCACCTGTCTTGATCTTGCAGTCCTAATGGCTGCAGTTCTTGAGTATGCAGGCTACGCCTCCCTGCTGTTTGTAAAGAAAAATCATGCATTCGCAGGAGTTTGGCTACAGGACACTTCCTTTGAAACAGCAATCATTTCTTCAGGGCTAACAGCCAAGAAACGTGTTGACCTGGGCGAAATGCTAGTAATTGAAACAACGTCTCTCACAGGTACTCCCCCAGCAGGACTTAGGATGTCATGCCAAGTCGCGGACAGGCACTTTTTGCAAATCTCCGAGTTCCATTTCGGCCTTGACATAAGGATGGCACGCCGGATGGGCATCCGTCCAATTTCGTCAGGACTGGAGACTGACAACACGGATAAATTCAATTTAGGGCAGGATACCGTATCTCCGATACCCTCTCTGCCTACCCCTGAAATGCCTTTTGTCCCTCCTATTGACGATGACTTTAGCAGCCCCACAGGCCAGACTCAAACCAGACTTGAACGGTGGAAACGCAAATTACTGGATCTGACAAGACGCAATCTGCTGCTTAATTTCAGAGAAAGTCTAAAAAGTGTGCATCTACTCTGCAAGGATATTCCGTCACTTGAAGATGCCCTCGCAAATGGCAGGGAGTTCACCCTGCTCCCATCGCCTAATGTGATGTCGGAAAGTGATCCCCGCAGTGCCAACCAACATATAGAGGAGACAGGAGTCGATGCTCTGAATATATTTCTAATGTCCCAGATGAAAGAAGGGCGTATCCACACATCGCACACCCAGGAAGAGCTCCAGAAACGACTGCTGGAAATTAGTCGTACAGACAGGGTCAATCTCGAGGAATCGGGCGCAAATACAGTTTTTCTTGCACTCGGATTTCTCCGGTGGTTTGAAGCTGATGAAAGTGACATTGGAAATTTAGCTCCGATAATACTGATACCTTTGAGAATTGAAAGGCGTTCTGTCCGCGAGGGATTCCGAATAAGCATGCTCGATGAGGAGTCCCGTATAAATGTGACAATGCTGGAAAAAATGAAGTCGGATTTCGGGCTTGACATTCCAGGGCTCGAACCACTTCCGGAAGATGATTTCGGGCTCGATATAAGACTCATACTCCACAGAGTCAGAGATGCCGTAAAAAATTTTGAAAGATGGGACGTAGTGGAAGATGCATGCATATCAATACTGACATTCAACAAGTTTTTAATGTGGCAGGATCTTGAGTACCATGTGGATCTGCTCCAGAACAATAAGATAGTCAAGCACCTTCTTGAGACACCTGAAGTCCCATTCCCAGTTTCTGGGAGCACACCGTCCTCCGAAGAACTAGATCAGATTTCAAAACCTTCGGACGTTTACTGTCCACTTGACGCAGATTCTTCACAACTTACCGCAGTACTTACAGCAGAAAATGGTGTCAGCTTTGTGCTCCAGGGCCCCCCTGGCACAGGTAAGTCACAGACAATTGCTAATCTGATAGCCCATTGCATGACAAAGGGTAAACGGGTGCTTTTCGTTTCTGAAAAAATGGCAGCACTCAATGTTGTAAAAAAGAGACTTGAGAATGTTGGAATAGGTCCGTTCTGCTTGGAACTTCACTCCAAAAAAGCGAATAAAAATGATTTCCGCCGACAGCTCGATGAGGTTCTGCAACTTGAGCGTTGCATTGAGCCAGACGAGTGGGGACGGAAAACCGGACAGATGGAAAACGACAGGAAAGACTTGAACGAATATGTCACCGCTCTACATTCAACTCGGTCTTTCGGCCACAGTGCCTATTGGGCTCTGTCGCGGATGATAGATATGCGTGAGATTCCTGAAGCTGAAGGTGATTTCGGGCAAATTTCTCAGATGACTCCAGAAAAGGCTGACATTGTCATATCGCAATCGCGAAAATTACAGGCCGCCGCTGAAACGACAGATGTAGGACCGGAACATCCGCTAAGAGAACTTAGGATAAGCACCTGGAGACTGGGGCTGGAATCAACGCTGATTAAAACCTTCGATCTCCTTACCGCAGCTTCTGATGAGCTTGAACAGGCGGCATCCGTGGCACTTGACCAACTTCATCTCGGCTCCTCAAAATGGAGCAGATACATATTGGGGTTCGGCTCCGACTTGTGTGCATGCCTCCTTGATTGTCCGGCGATAGAGCCGGTGCTGGTTTTGGCAAAAGACTGGCGTGGAACAAGGCCGGCGTTGATAGAACTGATAGAGCATGGCAGAAAGCGAGACGAGATTGAAGAAAAGCTTTTCAAAATATATTCTTCCAGCATTCTGAACCTTCCCCTGGAACAAATGCTTCACGATCTTTCAGAAAGTAGGAATAACAATTTTTTTATGTCATGGTATCATTCTTTCAGGGCAAGGCTAATATTGAATAAACATATGAAAATTAAACAAAAGATTGCCACTGAACTTATGATTAAACATATTCAGATGGCAATAGAGCTTCTTTCCCATAAAGGCAAAATAGAAAAATCTTCCGTTCTGGGTTCCCTCTTCGGTAGCCATTGGAATAATTCCCGTCCTGACTGGAACAGCCTTCAGCGCCAGGTCGAATGGTTATCACGCTTCAAGGAGTTACTTGCCAGTACCGTGACGGCAAATCCCGATGAAACAATTCGGACACAGAACTTCTGGTCTTCTTTTGCATGCGAAAAACGAGAGCTTTTGGATGCCCAGGCACCTTTAGGTCGATCCTTTGCGCTTTTCTGTGAGAAGATGAAGACCTTTAAATCTATTTTCGATGAAGTTGTATCGCTCGTACAGCCAAGCCCCGAGAGCCTTATAATTTCCATATCCGAAGACGATCATCTTACGACAATCAGAAGTTCCGTGAACCGCTGGAAGGAAGGGTTTAAGGAACTGCGTGCATGGTGCTCTTATCAGATATCACGCCGTGAGGCCGTGTCTCTTGGACTTGGAACTTCGATAAATATGATAGAACGTGGAGATTCTTCGCCAGAGTTGTTCACAAGGCTCTGTGAAAAATCATTTGCCCGCTGGTGTCTGAAGGAGATTTTCAACGAGGATCAGGTTTTTGCCAGATTTTTTGGAGTGGAACATGATCGGAAGATAGTGTCTTTCAGAGAGCTTGATGATGCAATCAGGGATCTCACGAGATTGACAGTATTTGCCCATCTTACAAAGCGCCTTCCAAGACAGACGATTGAGAACGACCGCCTTAAAAGCTCCGAGACAGGCATAATAAAAAGGTTTGTCAAAGGCGCAAGAATCTCAATCCGCCAGATGTTCAGAGAATGTCCCGATGCACTTGCCAGATTGAAACCGTGTGTTCTTATGAGCCCCCTCTCCGTCGCACAATATCTCGGCCCCGATTTTCCAAGATTCGACATAGTTGTATTTGACGAGGCGTCCCAGATGCCCCCATGGGATGCTATTGGTGCTATCGCACGAGGCGACCAGCTGATAGTTGTAGGAGATTCAAAACAGCTTCCTCCGACTGTTTTCTTCGAGAAAGCCGTATCAGAAGACGATGCCCCTGCTGAATCAAAGTTCTACGATCTCGAAAGTATCCTTGACGAATGTCAGGCGTGCCATCTGCCAGTCCATTCACTTAGATGGCACTACAGAAGCAGACATGAAAGTCTCATCTCCTTCAGCAATGAACATTATTATTACAATGACCTTCTTACATTTCCTTCGGCTGGGAACAAAGTTGACGGTCTCGGTGTAATCATGCACGAAGTGCCTTCTGGCATCTATGATGCAAGCAAAAACCGTACCAACAAGGCCGAGGCGGAAGCCCTAGTCAACGAAATAGTTACACGGCTCAAAAATCCTTCTCAAAAGAACTACTCCATCGGCGTTGTAACATTCAGCGTCACCCAGCAGAGACTGATTGAGGACATGCTTGAGGATGCAAGACAAAAAAATCCTGACATAGACACCTACTTCACCGGAAATGTCGCTGAACCGGTTTTTGTCAAAAATCTGGAGACGGTTCAAGGCGATGAAAGAGATGTAATTTTATTTTCAATATGTTATGGCCCCAACCGCGATGGAAAAGTTGACATGAGATTTGGCCCCCTGAATAATAAGGGAGGAGAACGACGACTAAATGTCGCAATCACAAGGGCAAGAAGGCAGCTAATCGTTTTTTCCACCTTGCGTCCCGACCAGATTGATCTCAGGAGAACTAACGCCAATGGAGTAAGAGACCTCAAGGATTTTCTACTTTTTGCTTCGAGGGGAGGTGTACTTGATCGGAAATCTGCGATGCCAGGCATTAAGGGTTCTGAATCTCCTTTTGAAGAGGAAGTGCGCCGAATGCTGACGGAACGTGGATGGGAGATCGATACTCAGATAGGATGTTCCGGATATCGTATTGATCTTGGAGTCAGACACCCTGCATATAAGGGATATTATGTTCTCGGGATTGAATGCGATGGAGCCTCTTATCATTCGGCCAAAACAGCAAGAGATCGCGATCATCTTCGTCAGGCAGTCCTTCTCAGCTTAGGATGGCGCCTTATCAGGGTTTGGTCAACAGACTGGTGGCTAAACAGAAACAAGGAAATAGAAAGGCTGGACAAGGAAATAAAAGCAGCAATTTTGGCATTCAATCCTGAACTAATAGCAGAGACTGGAGACATGGTGAATAAAACACACGACCCTGTTCCATCTGTTGCACTTTCTACAATTGCGACAACTTTTGCAGACTCTCAATTATTGCGTGAAAAAATATTAGATCTAAACGGTGACGGAATTCCCGACCTGCCTAGTCAAACTCTTTATAAACGTGCAACTCTGCCAGACTTCTCACACAGATCCGAACACTTCTATGAGGCCACCTCATTACGGGATATTAGCGAAGAAATAGAGAACATAATGAAAACGGAGTCTCCAATAAATGTCGACCTACTAGTCACGCGCATAGCAGGCACTTGGGCTTTACAGCGAGTAAAAGGAAAAGTTATGGAAAGAGTTACGGCAATCGCCATAAATAGTGGATTTCGTATTCTAAGGACAAAAGATCGTCAGTTCTTCTGGCGGAATGACCAAAATGATTGTACATATCAAGGTTTTAGAGTACCTGATCCCAATGATGATTTTATAAGGGATGCTGATCAGATTCCACAACAGGAGGTGGCAAACGCCACACATGAAATGTTGAAGGAACATATAAGCCTTAACCGGGAGGATCTTCTTAAGGGGCTTGCGAGACTTTTTGGATTTTCCAGGATTGGAGCTAGGGTTCGCCAGGCAATGGAAGAGGGGATTGACCTTTATTTCGAAAGAAATGCGGAAAATAATCTCACATTGCATAAGAAATCTCAAGGGGACTAATTTGAAATTTGCGAACCAATGAAATTTGTGTCGGAAAATTAGTTGCGGTGCAAGCTGCTCTAAGGTATTTTATGTGGTTAGAACTTAATGTCGCTAAGTTAAGCATCAAACTATGGAAAAAGACACACGCTAAAGCCGTGAACTCCAACGGTTTTTCCTCTTATCTTAGCGACATTCGGTTGGAACTTTAATATGGAAATTGGACAGGATTTGCAGGATTAACACCAAATCTTTTTATCTATTCAATATCTATTCATAATTTATTTGCATTATTAATTTATTATATTACATTATAGATAGTTATATATATTTATTAGCATATTTTATCTATTCATTATATATCGTGGATTATTATGGACAGGCAAGAGGCGATAGTTGAATTCGAATTCAGACGAAGAGGAGCTCTAACAACAAAGGAGCTGGCTGCGGCATTGGCTGTAAGTCAGCCAACAGTGTCGCGACTTCTCACCAGTTTCAAAGGTCCTAGGATTCACCGCATGGGAGGTGCGAGATCGACTCGTTATGCACTTTCGCGCAATATTCCGGCTCTTGGCTCAGACTGGCCTATTTATGAGATAGATTTTGATGGGAAAACACATCTCATAGGAAATCTCCATGCTTTAGAGGCGAAACAGTGGTTTTTCGAACAGAAGGTCCCATGGGGTACGTTGAGAGGAGAGGAGTTTCCATACGGACTTTACCCCGACTTTCCCTGGTTCCTGGACGATCTACGCCCCCGGGGATTCCTTGGCAGGGCGTTCGCTCTAAAATATGGAAAGCTCCTAGGCTTGTCCGCTGATCCGCGCGCCTGGATGGCAGACGATGTATTGTCCGCCCTTCTCCGATATGGCCGGAACCTCCAGGGTTCCTTCGTTATAGGGGAGGAAATGCTGTCCGCAGTACAGGAAAGCATGCTTGGGAATCAGGATATGTTGGCTTCTGCCTCCCGGACCAAGGCTTATCCTTCGATGGCGGATGCAATAATTGCCGGGGAATGGCCCGGCTCATCTGCCGCAGGTGAACAGCCAAAATTCACTGCCTGTATAAAAGATGGCCGATCAATCCGCCACGTCATCGTCAAGTTCAATGGGGATAGAGGGCGCCCTGAAGACATTCGCTGGGCTGATTTGCTTGTAGCCGAGCAACTGGCCTCAAGTATTCTTTCAGATGCTGGAATAACCGCCTCAAAAACTCAGCTGATTACGGCTGGCGGACGCCATTTCCTGGAATCTGCAAGGTTCGACCGCGTGGGTGCTTATGGTAGGAAAGGACTCGTTTCACTTGCCGCACTAGATGCCGCTTTCCTTGGCTATCCGGATACTCCTTGGACCGTTGCTGCAGAAAAACTGCAACGAACAGGATGGCTCAGCTCCGGGGATGCAGACAGGCTGTCAGCTCTATGGTGGTTCGGCACACTGATTGGCAATACAGATATGCACTACGGGAATATAAGCCTTTATCTTGAAAGGAATCGTCCTATTTCACTGGCTCCATCCTACGATATGCTCCCCATGCTCTATCGTCCGAATATCGAGGGCAGTCTGCCGGACCGTCCAATTACACCTCCTCCTCCGCCACCCGAATCCATCAAATGCTGGTCTCGCGCCAGCGCTCTTGCATCGACTTTTTGGACCAGCCTCTCGAAATCTTCAGATGTTTCATCAGCATTCAGGAAAATAGCCAAGCAGAACCTTGACTCCATCTCCAAATATAACAAGCAGTTCAGTCAATTCTCATAGCACCTTTCTTATCGGCAGGAGCAGACTGTTGGTGAAACATATGTTCTGCAGTTTGAATTCGGCCAATTTGTCTGGTGCGGGGATGCGTGGGATCATATGCGGATCTGTTTTTTCAGTGGCCGGTGATTTTTCGGTTGAGAAGAGCATTTTGAATCCGCATTCGAGGGCAATTTTAATGCTGGTGTCGCTGAATTGTCCCCAGGTCCAGAAAAGGGAATCCGTTTCGACATTTAGATTCTTCCTGAGTTTCCTTTTGCACTCGGAAAAGTCATCTCTCAATCTTTTTTCAAACTCCTTTTCGGTCTCCAGAATTTTAATTGGGTTTTCAAAGTTTCTGCAAATCTCCAGTCTTTTGGCATTATTCCGCGAATTTCGCAGTTTATCCCTGAATTCATCGGAAAGGGTGCTTCTTGGAGAACATAGCGTGCTTATAAACTTGGCTCTTGGTGCACCTTCGAACGGGGATTCTCCCAGGGCATACTCCATTAGCCAGTGTTTATTTTCCGGATAGAAGCCCTTTATGTCGTCGAACGAGTGATAGCATCCGAGATGGGAATTCCCATGCGCCTGGATGTCCCATATCCCGCTTTTTTTCATTTCAGCAAGCTCGTTCCATGTGAGGAATGATGAAAAATCGGTTTTTTTGGTGGCGAGTTCCAGTGCACTCTTGGAACTTATTATTTCATAGTTTTTCTCGTTTCTTACTACTTTAAGATTTTCATTAACAAGGCCGGTGTTTACAGCGATGACGGCTTTTGCCGCGAATTTCGCAAGAATTGGAGTGGCCCAAATCAGATTGTCGGCCCAGCCGTCGTCGAATGTCAACATTACGATTTTTCTTTTTTTCTGACGGGGATTTTGAAAAAATTCTTTGAGACCTTCGGTGTCAATAAATTCATATCCTGATTTTTTCAGATATCCCATCTGTTTCTCAAATACGCCGGTGCTTACGGCTGCAGAACCATCATCAGGCAGAATTCGGTGGTAATACCATATAATCATATCCATTTTTTCCTTTTGAAAAACAGGAGCATCGAGAGAGCCACCACGATCATGATGCCGATGCACATCAGATAGCCGTATTTCATATTAAGTTCAGGCATATTGAAAGGCGATGCGCCAGTGCTGAAGTTCATACCGTAGACTCCGGCAATGAATGTCAGGGGTATGAATATTGTGGAAATTATAGTTAGAACCTTGACAATTTCATTCATCCTGTTGCTGAGGCTTGTCAGATAGATGTCGAGCATTCCGGAGACAATGTCTCTCTCTGTCTCGATAGTGTCTATTACCTGCACAGTGTGGTCATATAGATCCCTGAGATAAATCTGAGTGGTCTTGGTTATTATTTCCGACTCGGATCTAATCATTCCACTAATCAATTCCCTGAGTGGCCATACCGCCTTCCTAAGGTATATTATTTCTCTCTTGAGGGAATGTATTTGTCTTGCCGTGTTATTGGAAGAGAACTTAACCAGGGAGTCTTCGAGATCCTCTATTTCCTCTCCCAGTTTTTCTAGGATTATAAAATAATGGTCGGTAATGGCATCCATAAGAGCGTATGCCAGATAGTCAGCTCCCGCCTTTCGGATGCGTCCCTTCGCAGTTTTTAGGCGTTCTCTTATTACATTGAACACATCTCCTTCTTTCTCCTGGAAGGTTACCACATAGTTTTTTGTTATGACAATGCTGACCTGTTCGGCCCATATTTCCTCCTTCTTTTCTTCCGGACGTAAAAGCAGCATTTTCAAGACAACAAAAAGAAAATCTTCATAGTCTTCAAATTTGGGTCTTTGCGTAGTGTTTACAATATCCTCCATAACTAGGGGATGGAGACCAAAAACTACACCAGCCCTTTCAATCAGACTGGTGTCGTGGATACCGTCAATATTGATCCAGGTGACCGTTTTTTTGTAGAGATAAGGCCTGCAGTCCTCAATCTGATCCAAAGAATGTTCCGTATAGTCCTTTTCGTCATAGTCTATCACAGTGATCTTGGGTTTTTCGGAGGATTTGTCTCCAATGTGCATAATTGTCCCCGGGGGAAGACCAACAGTGTTGGACATTTTATCAGACAAATTAGCCATATTATTCCAACATTTTTTTGTTTCAATTTGAAAAAAAAGGGGACGATCATATATTATTACACAATTACAGTTGATTGTCCAATACATAAGTGTAAAAAGGAAAAAGTGTTGTTATGCATTTTCTTGGGATTGACATCGGTTCAACGACCTTTAAGGCCGTTCTGATAAGCGAAAAAGGCAAGGTGCGCCATTCTCTCTACCAGAGGACAAAGTCCACAAGTGGCAACGAAAAACTTTCCTGCATGGGAAGGTGTCAGGAGTGCGGTTCATGCAATCTGGGCTCGATCAAGAAAATGATCGAAGATTTTCTCTCATCTTCCGGAATAAACAAAAAAAATATAATATCAACCGCAGTTACGGGGAGCCAGATTATTGAGGAAACCACGAAGATAATAGACTATGATTTTCACGTCAGCGAGGTATCAGCACATATAGCCGGGGCGGCTCACTATTATCCTGAATGTGAAGCAATCCTGGATGTTGGAGGTCAAGACAGCAAGGCCATGATATACAGCCACAAAATGGGATTGTGGACTTCTAAGATGAGCGGAATTTGTGCGGCGGGTACAGGAGCTTTTCTGGACGGAGTTGCCTCAAAACTCAATATTCCCGTGGAAAACATGGCCGACAAGGTGAATTACGACTCTGATCTCGAATTTTCATCCGTCTGCGCTGTCCTCAGTGCTACATCCATCAACAAGTTCAAGAACAGATATCCTCTTGGTGACATCATTGCGGGAGCCTGTCGGGCGCAGGCGCGGACAATAATGTCCAGCGTGGGCGAAATTTTTCTCAACTACAAGGGAGACATTCTTTTCCAGGGAGGTGTTGCCTCTAATCGTGCAGTAGCATATTATTTGAAGGAAATTACCGGAAACAATATTATAATTCCAGAATTCCACAATGTGATGGGCGCGCTCGGAGCTGCCTGTATAGCAAAGGAAAATGCCGGAGTAACAAAGCTAACTATATCGAATGCCGTTTCGCAGCACAGCAAGAAACTCAAATCAATAAGTCTCAGGGCTTCCATGACCAGGAAGGACTTCTTTTCAGGCGGAAAAGAACCGCTTGTGTGGAGAAATCTTTTCTTTCCGGCTGAAATTCTGAATGCGCTCGGAGTCAGAACTCTCACTCTCGAAACCTATGCTGCACTTTTTGCCAGAAACCAGAAAAAAGTCAAGACTTTTTTCGACAATGCCGCATACAAGGGATTTTCAACGGAAACCTGCTCTTTCCTGAGGATTCTCCAGGGAATAGAACTTCCGAAGCCTGCTTTTGCGGTTTCCACGAATCAGCCGTGTCAGCAGGGAGAAAGAATTTTCTATGATCTTGCCAGAACCTATGGTCTGGAAAAAAAGTTCTACTCCCTCCATACGCCGATCAACGTTGACAACAGGACGGTGGAGCACATAGCATCTGGCCTGGAGGAAGCTGTCTGGCATCTTGAAAAAAATCTTGGAATGAAACTTGATCTCGGCCGCCTCCAGGAGGTGTGTGAGAATTCAAATCAGGCGCGTGAAACTGCTAAGAAATGCAGTGAACTCCGGATGACAAGTCCACCTTTGATAAGAGGGGGTGATGCCGTATATTTTTCATTCATCTTTTCGCAGTTGTGGGGCAAAAAGGAATTTGTAGGCCTGATAAACCAGTTCCATGACGAACTTGTTCAGAAAAGAGATGAAATTGATGGGAAAATAAGCATTAATGACACGCACAGACTGCTGTGGCTCCATCTTCCACCTTTCTACAGCACAAGGTTGCTAGACTTCATCGAACTCACCTGCGAAGTCCCTATTGTGTTCGAAGAGGTCAATTTTATCGGATGGGAAGCTTTAGATGTGAAAGATCCTTTCAGAGCTCTTGCCAAAAAACTTCTGACCGTGGGGTTTCTCGATCCCCAGCTCCGCGTTAAACACATAAAAGATTATTCGGTATATGCCAAGTTCAACGGCTGTATACTCTACAACCACGGTTTTGGAAGATGCTCTATGGCTGACAGTTGTTTTGTCAAGCATCTCAAGGAGGAGCTTGGGAAAATACATGTACCTCTTCTCTCTCTGGATGGCGATTGTATTGACCCCACTATTGATCCGTGCAGTACATTCACTAAGGTAAGGGCCTTCAGTGAGGCAATGAACCTGAAAAAGTTTGGGAACATAATGGGAAAGATTAAAAGATCCTCGATCGTTATAAATGATATGCAAGCCGACACGGAAGTCATGCCATTTAATCCCAAGGTCAAGGTTGCCGAGCCCAAGGTATCAAATCTTAAGAAATAGTTTTACTTACGTTCCATTTCTTATTTCATGGCAAGCTTTTTCAGGGCGTTTATCTGAGCTTTCCTGTCCAGCGCGATCATAGGATTTGCGGCGGAAACGGTGACTGTCGCGGTGGATTCTTCAAGTTCCTTCTTGAGACTGCGGACGGTACCGTCGAAAGAGTCCTTGCTGTTCGGCCTGATTTCCTTGATGTCTGTTGGTAGGCCAATCTTGTCGAGGATGGCTATGAAAGGTTCCGGATCGAGTTCTTCCACATTTACCATTCTCTTTGCGTCCCATGTTCCATTTGCTATAAGCATTGCTGCAGCCACCGGAGGAACTCCGGCCGTATAGCTGATTCCCTGTGATCCGACTTCCAAATAACATTTCTTATGGTCTGAAACCTGGTATATCAGAATTTCCCTTTTTTTGCCGTTCTTCCAGCCTTTGACGAAGTTGCCGATGCATGTTTTCCCAGTGTATCCGGGAGCCAGAGTCTTGGGATCCGGGAAAAGAGCCTTGACTACCTTGAGTGGCACAACCTCCTGTCCGGTCGTGAGCTTGACTGGCAGATGCGAGAGAAATCCGAGCGTACGGAGTACCGTAAACACATTGATATAGTGGTTTCCAAAGCCCATCCAGAAACGGATGCTGTTGGCATCAATGTTTTTGTAGAGAGAGTGCAGTTCGTCATGCCCATTGAGATATATCGGCTGTTCCCCGACGACCGGAAAATCATAGACTCGCTTGACGGAATGTGTCGGATATTCCTTCCACTTGCGGTCAATCCATGTCCACACCTTTATAAATTCGCGGAAGTTTATTTCCGGGTCGAAATTTGTAGAAAAATATCTTCCATGGCTTCCGGCATTCACATCCAGGATGTCTATGGTGTCTATCTTGTCGAAGTAGCGTTTCTGTGCAAGTGCGCAATATGCGTTGACTACGCCGGGGTCGAATCCTGCTCCCAGAATGGCGGTCAGTCCAGCCTTCTTGCAGCGAGCCTTGCGTTTCCATTCGTAATTCGCATACCAGGGCGGATTCTCGCAGACTTTGTCGGGATCTTCGTGAATGGCGGTGTCCATATATGCTGCGCCGGTCTGCAGGCAGGCTTCGAGCACGGACATGTTGACGAACGCGTTGCCGAGATTTATAACAATCTGGGAACCGGTATCCTTGATGAGTTTTATGGTTGCTGGAATATCGAGCGCATCTAGCTGGCGCGAATAAAGTTTTCCAGACTTCACCTTAAGATGTTTCTTTCCCTTCACACTCGCTATTATTTCATCGCATTTTGACTGCGTACGTGATGCTATGCAGATGTCTCCGAGGACATCGTTGTTCATTGCGGCCTTATGAGCAGTAACATGCGCCACGCCCCCTGCTCCAATTATCAGAACATTCTTTTTCATTTTATCTTCCTTATCCTACGGTAATAAAATTGTAGGCACACGTCTTGCCTCGTTGAAAAACCTCGGACCCTAGTATATCCTATTCGCTTAGGTTTTCAAGTTGTATTTTTGTTTTTCATTGCCTCATTTTCTTACCTATTAACATATGCCAGCACTCGTTACCGGTGCTGCAAACAGCCGCAAATAAAAATCCCTCTGGGATTTTACTCTGGTGGCAGTTGAAAATATCTGTATGAAAGCTATTTATAAGCATTCATAATTTCAGATTTCCTGACTCGTAGCTTCAATAGCTCTGGAGATGTGGGAAAAGGGGTTGTGGCTAAAAAGGTTTGCAACCGGGAAATCTGAATGAAAATTCCCCCCAGGGGTGGAATTTTGAGACATTATTATTTTCAGCGGATCAGGGAATCTGAATTTTTACAGAAAAGGTCATAATGAAAAGAAACATATTGGTTTTACTGAGCATAATCTTCGTTTCCGGATGCGCGAGCGTCAAAGTCAAACCGTTCAACGATTTCCGAGACACGGTGAAAAATACCAGCGGAGGCATCGAGAATGCACTTGACCACAACTACAAGTCGTCACGCGAGGCGTTCGCCCAGAAATTTGCAACTGAGAAGGACTCCAAGTTCAGCGGCCTTGTGATAACCCAGGACGACAACGGAAAGTGGGAATGGAGTGGAAAGCCCTCCTATGTCCAGATAAGGAATGCAAAAAATGTAATAGAAGGCATAAATCAGTCTTTCTGTGAATATGCGGATCTTTTGTGCAAGCTCGCCGCTGTGGAATTTCTATCCGAAGAAGACCTTGAAAGTTCGGTCAACACACTGAATATGAATCTCAGGAATGCGATTGAAAAAGCGGGACTTCCAAAGGAGAAAGAGGCGGGAGCACTGTTCACGGTGGCGGCTGTAGAGTGTGCAAAAAGCTACTTCAACCATAAAAGGGCATCGTCGCTCAACGAGGCTCTTGAGGAAAACCAGTTGGCGGTCAAGCAATACTGCGAGATGTGTGGAAACCTTGCCGGGCTGATTCGGACTGACATGAGGGACACCTATACCGAGAAAGCGGAAATTTTCAAGGTTGAATGGGAAGTAGCACAGACTCCGGAAAAGAAAAAGGAAATAGTTGCGAGAATGCTTGAAATGAATGACAGCTATACCGCATTGAACGAAATGCTCGACGGGATTTTGGCCATCTATAAAAAGCTTCCCGGAATTCACAATTCACTCCGCAAAGCCATTGACAACAAGGCGTTCTTCTACGAGGATCTCCAGGAATTGTACAGCGAATCCCAGAAAATAACCAAACTCTATGAAAAACTGAGGAAAAAGGAATGAAACTCGAGGACAAGATAGCAATTCTTGACACTTTAAGTGCGGCATACGGAAAAATGTCCCTGCTGCAGATGAAGGCCGAAGAGAATGGCTTCACGAAGGAGGCGGAAGAAATCAAGGTCAAAAAGGAGGAGCTTAAAGGCATTGTGGATAAAATGCGCGGCTCCCTGTATGAGGAGTGGATCAAATCCGCCGCAAAACTGCCTGCGAAACTTGATAAATCAGTATCGAATCTCAATAACTGCCTCAAGGGCCTTGAAAAGGATGCCAACATGTTTAAAAAGATAGTCAAGGCATCCAACGCCCTCGACGATGTGGTCATCACCGCTGCTAAAATCATGGCGTAAAGATCGTATGTAATGCGATTATTTTGCATAAAGTTACATACATATTAATTTACAATTGCACAGATATTCATATAATAAAAATGCGGAAAAGGGTTATCCATGAAAAAATGTCATTTATGCCAGCAGGACTTTAACGATGGTGATGTGATCAGCCTCGAAGGTCTCGATGTGTGCGCCGGATGCAAGCCGGAATTTCTAAGGAGGATGCAGGAGGGCGACCTCGAATCGGCATATTACCATTATGCAGGTTTCTGGATAAGGGTTGTCGCAAAGATGATTGACGGTCTAATATTATTTACAGTCACATTTCCGATTGGACTGCTTACGGCAATGATATCGGAGGGTTTTATAAAAGATTCCACTTCTGGCAAGGGATTGGCAGCCTTCTTCATATTGCAGGGGATAAACATGGTGATTGGGTTTCTCATTGGTCTGACCTACAGTGCATCCTTCCTGGCTACAAAGGGTGCTACCCCCGGCAAAATGGCCTGTGGCATAAGAGTCATAAACGCGGATGGAACGCTTAAAATAAGCCTTGGCAAAGCCATAGGCCGTGGTTTCGCGGAAATTCTCAGTCAAATGATTCTGTACATCGGGTATCTGATGGTTGCGTGGGATTCTGAAAAACGTGCCCTCCACGACCATATCTGCAACACAAGAGTCATATATAAGAAATGAAACCGCTCTTATGTCCAAACCCGAAATGCAAGTCGGATTTGTCTGGATTTGTCCCTGACATCGTGGCAGGTGCCCACATCTGCAAATGCCCCGCGTGTGAACTGGAGCAGAACATACACATCTTTCCAGCATATTTCAGGACACAGAAAAAAGGCGCGATTCCAGAAAAAATCATAATAGACAGCGATGCGTGCTGTTTCAACCATCCCGACAAGGTCGCCAGCCACATATGCGACACATGCGGCATATATATATGCGATCTCTGCAATCTCGAGCTTGTCGAAGGCCATTTCTGTCCGAAATGCTTCAAGACGGCAAAGGATAAAAACACCACTTTCATGGCAAAAGCAGTTCTTTACGACGAAATTTTCATGATGTTGTCAATCTTGTTCATGCTCACTTGTTATCTCGGTGTCATAGCATCTCCATTCTTGATTGGTGCGTGCATATATTTCTGGAACAAGATGAAGACTCCTTACAGGAGAAGAAAATGGAGATTCACGCTGGCAATCACAATTTGCGGATTGGAAATTATTCTTATAACCGGTTTGATTGTTGCTCTAGTCATATGGAGAAAATAATTCTGGACATTTATGCAAGACCACAAGGAAATATGTAAAAAAGTAGGGTTCATGGGAACCAGAAACCGAATGTTGGCTGGAGAGGATCATTTCCTATATGCCAAAAGCAATGGCTACACCGAAGAATATAGGCGCTTTTTCTACAGCGACATACAGTCTATTGACATATTCAAGACTTCCTGGCAGACCATAAACGGGATTATTTTGGGCATCCTTCTGTTCCTTGTCATGGTAGGGATTGGAATTGCCTTATGGTACTTATTTGAGGTGAGCAAGAATGTAGATAAAACATTCAACATGACAGTCCTTGTATTATTGGCAATTCTTTTCATCTTGTTTCTAACGCCTTTCATCGTGAATATTGTCAAGGGACCGACCGCGAAAGCAGTAATAAGAACTTTATCTAGCGAAGATGCCGTGGTTTTGACGGGCAGGTTAAGATCCTCCATCAAGATTATAGACAAGATGCGCCCCTATATAGAATCCGTCCAGGGTGATTTTGATAAAAAAGAAATGGACAAGGATAAAACAAAGTCAGACTTCTTGATTCGTGGAAAAAGAGGTTGTATGGTTTTCAGTCACCGGACGATGCCGGTGCGAGCATCTTGTAGACCATTCGCAACTCCGTGCCAGGGTAGATGAACTCCGCGTCATTCAAGTGGACAAGC
>CAIQLG010000498.1 GCA_903872565.1 uncultured Lentisphaerota bacterium
ACCCCCATCTCTCATTGATCTGGATACCGGATAATAGACAAAAAATATTCAACTTAATTTGACTTCCCGTGTCGCCACAAGTATAATATCACCAATTCCTAATTTCTAATTTCAAGTTTAGTAACCGTGAACGGTTACCTATTTCCGATGTTTTTCCCTTGTTTTGCGCAATACTCTGCATACTGCTTCCGCCCCTTGCCGTCGCCGACAAGGGATGCGGAAGCTTCCTGATTGTTTTAATTCTTACGCTTCTCGGCTGGATACCGGAATAATCGGCGCGATATTCTCCGACGCGACATCCGCTGTATCAGGGAGAAGGAGGCGTGGCACTACGCTGCGATGGACGGGTTCGAGCCGGTGGCGGCGTGAACTTGAATGGCGGGATAGGATGAAAGGGGGTCTGGACTTAAAAGGATTTAAATATCACAGCTTAAAATCTGACGAAATTCAGCCGACAGATTAAGCGGATTAATGATTTACGATATGGGCAAGAAGATAATCTCTTGATATTTTCTACAGGCAGACTACCTTGTTTCTAAAAATCGGAGGTGATTTATGAATCTTCTTCAACTCGAGACTTCTACAGTGCTGTGCCAGCATTGGAGGAGAACATGAAAATCTTCAGAAGCATCAAACTTGAGCTTGCGCTGGTTCTGTTCCTGACCTGCTTTTTATGCATTGCCGACACATTCCTCAAGGTTCCCCTATGCAGACAGGCCAAGGACTATACCTGCGGCGTCGCAGCCCTGCAATGCATAATGGCCTATTTCGGCGACGATGTGCGCCAGGATGTCATAGAGAAAAAGGTCAAGTCGCGAAAATCGGTGGGCACCATATACACCAACATCCAGAAGTTCGCCCAGGAGAAAGGTTATGATGTAGAGGTGAAAAACAACATGACGCTCGACGAACTGAAGGGATTCCTGGACCGGGGGAAGCCGGTGTTCCTTGAAATACAGGCATGGGCGGATCCACCTTTCACCAATCCTCTGACACAGTATGCTAACGACTATAAAGACGGACACGATGTAGTCGCCATAGGCTATGATTCTGCGAACATATACTTCATGGATCCTTCGACACTGGGGAATTACACATTTATTCCGACCGATGAATTTCTGGTGCGATGGCATGAACAGGAGACAAGAAAAATTAGGCTGATAAATTTCGGAATGGTGATCACAAAGGGGCAGCCTGTCTATAATCCGAGTGAAATTAAAAAGATGGAATGAGAACTACCTGGAAGAGTGGCAGTACCCCAGGCGCGGACAGATGGAGCTCTGGAGGCGTTTTAAGCCAGTTCCCGATATTCCAGTCTTCGTTTTTCTATTCCCCACAATACCCCTGGCCAAAGCCATAAACAAAATATTCCCCGCATACCCGCGTAAGTGTAAAACAAGCGTTTGGAAAACAGGGAACTGCATGGATTGATCATGTCGTGGAGAAGTGAACCCGGGTACACGGTTACAGGTTCGATTGTCAGGATTTCCTGACAACTACCATCCGACAACTTCTGCCTCTTTTGAGGCAGAAGTCCAAAGTTTTATCCGCCTTGAACATCAGGGCAATGTTGTCCAGATGTTGCGGCTGACACGCCACTTGTCCCTAAGAGTCGGGACAGGTCGTCTGGAGCTTTGTCCAAGCTTGAACGCTACCCAGGAGGTCCGAATATCCTCGGAATTATTCGCCAAGATGGTAAAAACGCCGTTTCGGAGTATTTTAAAAAAGTAAAAACGAAAGAAGAAGTGACGGTCAAAAAGGCCATCACGGAATCAGGGCATAGTTTAGTGAATATTTACGTATTTTATATTTTCAATAGGGCGATGGGCAAAGGGTGAAGCTCTTCTTTATTATCAGGTCTTTATGGTTTTGACCGTAGATCAAATATCAAAGTATTTTGGGACATTATGCGTCTTAAAGGATATTTCGTTTTCCATAGAAAATAAAACTATCTTTGCACTTTGTGGCGCCTCGGGTAGTGGAAAGACAACACTAATCAAAATAATTAGCGGCCTGACTCGCTTCGATAAGGGCAGTTTGGTCATTGATGGGTTGACTATAAAAGCAAATACCCCCTATCCTGATCACTTGTACGGCAAAATCGGAGTTATCTTTCAGGATCACAATCTTTTTCCACATATGACAGCGTTAGAAAATATAACATTGGGATTACGAATGGTCCGTCGATTATCCTCGAAAGATGCAACCGAGCGAGGGATGCATGAGATGGGAAAAATGAGGATTGCGGATAAGTCAGGACAATATCCGGCCTCGCTTTCCGGTGGCGAACGCCAGCGCGTCGCAGTTGCAAGAGCGCTTGCAATGGATCCGTTGCTTCTTCTTCTAGATGAACCGACATCATCCCTGGATCCCCTTCGTATCGAAGATGTTCTACATACAATTCAAGATCTGGCGACAGTGGGTACCACAATGCTTCTAGTAACGCATAACCTCACTTTTGCGAAACATACTGCACAGCAGTTTGGAGTTATTACTGCAGGCGAATGCATAATATCAGACAAGCCGGATATTCTGGACACATTGGAAGGAGCGAGCCAACTGCTATGAATTTTCATGGATACGTGTTTAGCGAGCCCTATTTATCCTGGCTGCTGCAAGGCCTGCTAATGACACTTGTTATCAGCCTGATGACGACTATTTTCTCCCTGATCATCGGCATTGCTGTCGGAATGATGCGAACGTCAAAGAATAGATTTCTGCAATGCTGCGGGGGGCTATATGTTGTTGTATTCAGGAACCTTCCTCTGCTCCCTTTTCTTCTTTTCATGGTATTTGCTCTGCCGGACGCATACAAAGTGATATTTGGTCGGACATTTCCACCTGGCATGGAATTTCCTTTACTCATTTCTAGCATTTCATTGAATACTGCGGGGTATATAGCGGAGATATTCCGCTCGGGAATAAGAGCCATACCCGAAGGGCAATATTCTGCGGCATGCGTCTTAGGGTTGAAGCCATGGCAGATTTACTGGCGCATATTGTTTCCTCAGGCGATTCGCATAGGCTTTCCTGCTCTTGGTTCACGGTTGATTCATAACATGAAAAATTCTTCGGTCGCAGTTGTGTTACCCTTGAATGTCGAATATACGGAGGTGATTGGTCAAACTGCGCGTATTGCGGGACAAACGTTTTCCTGGGCTGAACCATTGGTCTTTGCCGCCGTTGTCTACCTGACACTGTCTCTGTGCATAAGTGCTCTTGTCTATAAAATCAGCCTTTCCATCCAGCTTAAGGATGCGATCAAATGAATTATGAAGAGATCATCAAGGTGTTAATATTTGGTTTCCCTGTCATGAAGGAGATGATAGATCCCGCATATCCGCTTTTTCTGCAATCGACAGGAGGGCTTGTCCTGACACTGATTATCACTCTATTAAGTCTTTTCCTTGGCGGGGTTATCGCAATACCATTGGCTGTCATCAGAAGCAGGCCGGAAACAATACCTGATATTTTCTCGTTACACCTTTTCAGGTCTGTCAGCGCGCTTGTGAAACATGTTTCCATCTTATGCACCGAAATATTTCGGGGCCTGCCCATAATGATAATTGTTCTCCTTGTCTTCTATTTCCCCTACGTCCTATTTAAACTTAGGCTTCCAGGTGTCATACTGGCGGTTTTTGCCTTTTCGGTGTATGCAGGTGTCTATTTAAGTGATATTCTTCTCTCAGGGTTCAAGGCTGTGGATCAGAATCGGATGGATGCGGCAAAAGTGATAGGATTGTCTCCATTTCAGACGTTACTCCACATAAAGATACCAATAGCAGTCCGAACAATGATTCCAGCAATACTGGGAACCGCCGTCACTGTATTGAAAGATTCGTCCGTCTTGATGGTCGTGGCAGTACCGGAGTTAACCTTTACATCCCGGCAGGTGCAGATGTCTGATCCCAGATTTTATGCTGTGATCTTGTCGACAGTCATACTCCTATACTGGACGATTGCGGCTGTCGGTTCCTATTTGATTCACTGCCTGGAAGTCCGGTGGGGACGGAAGACAGCAATTTAATTTTGAATTTCCCAAGGACCATGCCACCGGTAAAAACTCGGGAAACAAAACTTGGAACATATTGTTTAATTTGCGAGGGCACGAAAGGAGGTAAGCCGCAGAGATGATTTGAGAAATAATTATTATGCCTGTTTCGGCTGAGCAAACGTAATATTACAATCCTGTAAACTATGGAGAATCATTGTGAAAATTAGACTTGCCTTTTTGTTATTATGTTCACTTTTCTGCATTTGCAATTCATATTCCGGAGAGACAACTGAAGAGACTGTGAAGAAATCCGGCACGGTTTTTGTCGGCATGGGATTTGATGTTCCACCATTCAGTTATCATGAAAAAGATCAGGTGGTTGGCTTTGAAATTGAGCTTGCACGTGAAGTGGTGAAGAATATGGAAAAGTATCTTGGTAGGCCATTGGAATTGAAGATTGTCCCAGTAACCGACGAAACACGGATCAGCTGGATTCAATCAGGTCAAATCAACATGTCGATCTGCCACATCAACAATACCAGGAAGCGTCATGCCATGATCGATTTCTCTGTTCCGTATTTCTGGGACGGCAAAGGCATACTCTACGATCAGAGGAAGGGGACGAAGGACATTAAGGATTTTGCGGGAAAAACAATTGGCTTTAAACGTTCATCATCGTCCGAAGGTGAAATTCAGGCTTATTTCGCAAAGATGGGCTGGCAAAAGCCAATATTGAAACAGTTTGATGACCATGTCGCAGGGATAAGGGCTCTTGCAGACGGGCAGATTGATGGTTTTACTGACGATAATTCAATCATCATAACTGTAGCCATGCTTGGTGGCTATAAAGTTGGAGCTGGCGAGATGCTTGGTGTCACTGCGACTTCCTATTCTGCCGCATATTACGGGATTGGCGTTCAGAAAAATGATTCCAGCTGGCGCGACATTATCAATTACAGTCTGCACGATTTCTGGTTGAGTGGCGGATATCAGAAACTCTATGAAAAATGGTTTGGGCCAAAATCCAACACGCCAATCCCTCTGGGGAACAACCATATGGAACCATTTGTTGGAGGGTGACATATGTTATGCGCCTAGGACTCAGAAAGGCGATCCTATGGTTCATTGTTTTGAGATCAGCGGTGGACAGCAGCAAATTCCAAAAGGACATCCGCTGCATACGGGAGAAGGAGGCATGGCATTACGCTATGACAAATGACTTCGAGCCGGAAGCGGCGTGAAGCATGTGGAGATGGACGAAAGGGGCTGGCTGTAAAGGACGGCTCCTTTTTTAGGTATCTGTGAAACTGCCGGACAGTGCTCAAGAATCTATTTCCCTCCTCTCAAAGCGCCATGTGCCATAAAAATTTCAGGCGGGGGACGGCCGCGGTGAACGGACGGTACCCCCGCCATATGATCCTGGCTTATATCAGGCTGGTTTTCATGGCCTGGAAGGCTTTGGTGCGATGGAGAACGTAAAGGTGAAGTTGCCGGCCTTGATTGTGCCGGTTCCCGTGGCGGCGGGCATGTCCACTCTGACAAGAAGAGCATCATAGTATCCGACAACGCCGGACAGCCATTCTATCTTCTCGGGATCACCGGTGTCTATGAGCTCGTCCTCTCCAGAATTGGGCTTGTACTGAGACCCCGGTTTCTTCTCCCACTTGTCGTCGAACGATATCTTCGCGGCGACCGTGACTTTTCCCTGGTCCGCCTGCACGTAGCCGTCCCAGTTCTCATGATAGCCCTTGGGCACGGGTTTGACATTGTCGAGGTTTCCCCATTTTATCAGGATCATCGCCGTGTACGGATTCTTAGGATCCTTCCCATTGTTCAGCACGGAATACGTCACCGTTCCCCTGACAAGATCCATGCTGGTGTTCTTGTACTCGAACTTTGTCCCCGATAATGCATTGTCCGCCATGACTGCCGACCCGACCAGCGCCGCAAATCCGCACAGCAGCGCAACCATCATTGACTTTTTCATTGTCCTTCTCCTTTTTTTTTGTTTTTCTGTTTTTATCTCTCTATCTGCACAGTACTACCCGGCCCGAAGCATGATTCTTTCATATGAAACAAAAGAATCATGAAAATATTTCTTCAGGCCTCGCTTTGAATGGCCACCTTCAGCCCTATGCGTATTCCGACAGTCCGCCTTGATTATTCTTGCAGCCTGATTATCTTCTCTGAATGTCAAAAACAAAATTCCCAACGGCAGAAATTCGAAAGGCGAAACATTATGAGATTTTTATTGTCAACGGTCAGAATTTTCATTTCAGGGATCTTTCTGACAGCATTAACCTCCTGCACAAGCTCCACCACCGAGAATAAGCCGGAAGTTCAGATTCCTCCATGTTTCGAAACCTTGAAAGATCCTGCCGATGACACTGGCGGTTATCCTCTGGAAATCCGTCACAAGGACACTGGTATCGAGATGGTCTATGTCGCGCCCGGTGAGTTCATGATGGGATCGCCCCCTTCGGAAAAGGACAGGCGGGACGATGAGACTATGCATAAGGTGACGCTTATCAAGGGGTATTACATTGGCAAATACGAGGTCACGCAGGAACAGTGGGAGAAGGTGATGGGCAACAATCCGAGCAAATTCAAAGGCGTCAATCTGCCGGTCGAACAAGTGAAGTGGGACGATTGCCAGTCGTTCTGCAAGAAGATTGGCTCCGGGTTCAGATTGCCGACGGAAGCCGAATGGGAATATGCCGCTCGCGGCGGAAACAGAAGCAAGGGATTTATCTATAGCGGAAGTGACAATCTCGACGAGGTGGGATGGCATAATGGAAATAACGGGGACAAGACTCACCCTACGCACCCTGTAGGGCAGAAGAAGTCGAACGAGCTTGGACTTTACGACATGAGCGGAAATGTATATGAGTGGTGCGGGGACTGGTATGGGGATTACCCGTCGTGGATGTCCTGGGTGTCCTGGGCATATCCAGTCTCGGTTCGTGTGGACCGTGGCGGGTGCTGGTTCAGCGACGCCAGCCACTGTCGTTCGGCATGCCGCTACCGGAACTCGCCGGACGACCATGCAAGCTATCTCGGTTTCCGCCTCGCGATGGACATTCCCATGCAGAAATAAATCTATAGACAGTATAATTCTTGGAACATTCTTCAATTTTGTAATATTTGCCGGGCTCGGAATATTGATTCTGACGATATCGGCCGCCATCCTTGTAATTGCGAAGCTCCTCTCCTGGTGGCGCCATAGATGAAAATCTCAATGGCGGGAGGACTTACTCGCCGAGTACCTGCTTCATCATCTTGTAGAAGGCGGCGTAGGCCATCGGCAGGGTGACGATGATGCAGATGCAACATGCCATGGTTGCAACCAGGCAGAAAACTATGGTGTAAAAGATCGTCATAGGATTGCACTTTATGATGTTGTACGACTTTTTGATGGCATTCGTGGCACTGTCTCCACGCGAGACGAAGAAGATGCTCATCGGCATGATCGGTGATAGCAGTATGCCGGGGATGATGCAGAGCAGGAAGCCGATGCCGAGAATGACAGACGATATCAAATAAGCCACTGTCGCCTGAGTGTAGGTATCAAGGCAGTTCATAAGGGATGCCGGCTGTGCGTTTTCATCCCTGTCCTCGGACTCCATCTCCCTGAAGAAGGCTGCCAGCACGGGTCCCATGATTAGGCAGAACACAAGAATGTTCATGATGTTGCCAGCAATTTGGGCGAAGATGTTAGCCATGCTGGAGTCAATCTTTAAAACCCTTGAAATTCCGCTCGTCGCGAAGCTCATGATTAAGCTTAGGCCAAAGATGATTATAGACGGGAGGAGAAGGGTCAGGAGACCTGCCGCAAGGTAGAAGAACGGGTTTGCCTTGATCCTGTCGATTGCGAACGTGAAACATTTGCCGAAGTCGAGCATTATGACACCTGTTGACTGTTTGTCTGCAAATATTTACCAGTCATTTGCAGTCTTGCCCTTCATGAGAGATTGTAAGTATCTATCTGACTTCGAAGTACTTGTTCAGAAGGTCGTTATATTCTGTCTGCTTTTGTGCGCGCTGGTCGGCCGTGAGACTGTCGTTCGCCAGACTGTTTTTTATTCCGAGCATCTTTCTGAAATCGCCCGTGAGAGCCTTTGCATCGGCCCCTGTCATGTTCTGGTTAGCCATCGCGCCGGTGAAAGAGTCTTTCGCATAGACATCCTTGCCAAGCCTGCAGACGGGCATCTGCTTGCCGTCGGCATTGTGTTTTTCCGCCCAGATGTTTGCGCTTGCCACATTGAGCGAGTCGCGGAGGCTCGACATCTCATCTTTTGTGAGTTTGCCGTCGGCCTTGTAGGTGCTCTCCATGGCTGCGATCTTATTCTGCTGATCCTGAAGGCTTTTTGTCTCTTCCGGAGTCAGATAGCCCTTGTCGATGCCCTGCTGGATCCTCTTTTCCTGGTTGGCCTGCCGCTTGTCCACATTGTTTTCCCGGTTTTTTTCAGCATTGTCCTTTACGGCTTCCTTGTTGGCTTTGTGCTTTCTGACGTGCCTTCCTCCGCCATCCTGAGCTGCAATAGAAGTTTCAAGTCCCAGAAACGCCACAGCCACCAGCATCATTATGATTTTGTTTTTCATATCGGCACTCCTTTCAATATTTTAAGATTCTTATGGTTTTGTGGTTGGAGCCGGGGTTGTTGTCGAGCCGGAAGTTTTCGTGTTCTTCGCCTTGTCGGCCTTCCTTAACGCTTTCAACGCCTCCCTGTCCTGCTTGCGCTGTTCATTGGCGGTCTTGAAGGCGGCCTTGTCCTTATTGTTTATGGCTGTCTTCATGTTGTTGAGATCCACTATGATTTTCTGGATGGCGGCGGCTATGTCCGTCTTGCCCTTGGCGGTCGCTTTCTGTTCCTGCGCCTGTCTCTTGGCTATGCGTTTGTCGATATTGGCCAGCCTTTCCTCCGGGGTCAAATGTTTTTTTGCTTTTACAGACTTGGACTGGTCTGCTGCCGGGGCTGTGGGTGTTGAAACCGGGGTGCCTGCCGTCTGCGCCTGTGTGATGCATGCGATCAGGCAGATTCCGATGATTGCTGTCAGCTTTTTCATTGTCCTTCTCCTTTTTGTTTTTCTATTTTTATCTCTCTATCTATATGGTACTACACATATGGAACGTGATATCTTGCACAAATATTGCAAATATTTGAAAGATATTCAGGGATCGCTTGTTGAGTCTCTGGTATGCTTGAATTCAAAGACTCGAGAGATCCTTTCGGTTTGATTTCCAGGATTTTTGAGCAAGTCAATACAATAAACATTGAATGTATTGCGTTTAATCTCATGTCAGGCAAATTGGAATAACCTTTAATCGGGATATGAATCATGTCTGCGAAAAAAATCTTGACGGCAATGGCCATACTGTGCGGATTCATGTTTTCGGCAGTTACCGAGAATGGAACCGTTTCTGATCCGAAGGACGGCAAGGAATCGAAATATTATCGGAACCTGGACGGCTGCTGCTACCGCTGCAGCGGCGGCACGCTAGGAGGAGCCGTGGACGGTTACTGGGGCACAGTGAAGGCTCTTCGTGTAGATGCGGTCACCAACATGGCGCATATAAAGTTCATATGCGGCAAGTTTCTGAGCAATGAAAAATCGTTCCAGATGGGAAACCATGCTCCGGATGGCATGGATCCCAAGACCCAGTATGTACTTTTCAAGAAGAGCGGCGATAGCACATTTAAGGTATATTTTCTGCCGAAGGATCCGGCAACGGCGGAAGAGTTTGAAACCGCAAGAAAAGCGAAGAAGGCTTTCTATTACGACAAAGCTCTTTCTCCAACAAAGATCGTCGTTGACAAGCAGGAATGCCAAGCCTGCAAGGGGACGGGAAATATCACCGAGAAAGAAAATACGAAGACACCGCCCGTATCCGGAAAGAATACGAAAGTTTTAAACCCTCCCCCAAAAACAGTAACTAAGACCACAAAATGTACGAAATGCGATGGTACCGGGATGATACCTGTTGAATGGGATCCCCATGTCATTCGTACGCTTGATCCCCAGACATGAGAGTCATCCTTTCCCTGGTGGGGTTGGATTATCCATAGCAAAAAAAACAAGTCAAGGAGGAATAGAGAATGAAACTCGGGAAGTCAAGAAGGAAAAACCAGACGGTTGTGGAGTATATCCTGATAATCACTCTGGTTGCGGTGGCGTCAATAACCGTACTCGGAATATTCAGTGACCGCATAAGGACACTGATTGCTGGTGCAGCTTCATCGTTTGGTGCCGCGAATGCCGCGGATGCCGCCAGTAACAGTTCCGTTGAAATCCTGAAGACGATTGATGGCAGTGGGATTCAAACGAACGGCAACTAGTGGGCCATGTTTTGAGATTTGGAACTGCCCCTTGGGGAGGTTCCATTGGATATTCAACCTTGCCGTGGCTAAAATGCTCGCGCAATATTCAGCGTACAGGGCTGCGAGGTCATATGCAATAAAACATGATGGTTTCCCGTTTATCGTGAAGATGCAATATAACCCAGGACATGAAAGGAGCTCGCAATGGACAAAACGAAGCGGACGATGATGGCGGTAATTTTGGGAACGGCGCTTGTCGGAGGCGGGATCACGGCGATGAACATGTTGGCCGGAACGGCGGCACCCGCCGGAGGCGGAACCCCTGCGGCAGCTCAGACAGGGGAGCAGAATGAACGGCATCCGCACATTCATTCGGCCATAAAGGCGTTACATGAGGCCATGAAGGAAATGAAGGAGGCGGACCATGATTTCAAGGGTCACCGGGTCGATGCGATGAAGGCCTGCGAGGAGGCCATAAAGCAGTTGAAAATGGCAGTGGAGGTCGACAAGAAATAAAAGGCCATTGCCAGAGGGACTACCCAAAAGTGAAAAAATGAAAACGAAAGGTCTGGCATGTGAAGGAACAAGGACTTATCAACATTTGGGAGAGAATAATGTCGAAAGGCATATAAACATTTATGACAAGGAGTGTTTCAATGAAGAAGATTCTATTGGCGGTGTTTCTCATGGTCGGATTTACTGGGTTCGTGGTTCTGGGCGATGATGCCAAGGGCGGAGACAAAGACAGCAAAAAACAGGAACAGCAGTTCAAGGCTGGTGACACCGGAACGCTCACCGGCACTATAGAAAAGATAGACGGCGGAAAAGTTACTATCAAGGACGGAGACAAGTCAACCACCGTTTTACCGAAATACGTCAAGGGCAGTCCAGACAAGGACATAATGGCGAAGGTGGCAAAATTTAAAGTTGGCGACAAAGTCAAGGTCGAGTGGGTTGCCGACAAGGAACACCAGAGGATCAAATCAATAGAAAAGGCCGATTAATCTTCCAGAAATCCGAAGGCGGTGCGGGATTCATTCAGGCACCGCCTTTTTTTCAGAAGGGCAGAAGCGTCATTGCAAACAGCCGCAATCCTCTGGAAATCATTGGAATTGCCAGTCCTGCGACATATCCCTGACCTCGGGGGACAGGCTGACTTTGCCTATCTCCGGCCAAGGTTGGAAGAAGCTGGAAGCATCGCTGCGAATTTCTCTGCCCCCATATGCGATAGTACGTGTCATTGGCAGATAGGGCTGAGTATTAACAGGAGAAAATGAAAGGAGGGAAGCCAATCTGTAGGATTTCCAGCATATTCAAAAGTCTCAGAAGGCTCATCCGGGTAAAAATGGGCGCAGGTAATCCTGACTTTCATTCTTCCGTATGTTCTATTTCACAGTACTTGGACAGCGCATTTATGGGGTGTCAAGGTGGAACTTCATGTAAGTGATGAGGCATGAGCGGCTACAACGCAGTGCAAGAAGAATTTTTCTTGTCTTAATGGAGACAGGAAAGACATGTGCAACGTGACAGAGTGCATCCAGGCGAAAGTCTATTTAGTCAAATGCATGAATTATGGATATTGCCCTTATAAGAAACCATTCGGGCTGAGTTATTTTATCTGCAATTGCCCCACGAGAAAAGAAATTTTCGATAAGTATGAAATATGATGAATACTGCCGCCTGGCAAAGAGCCGCAGTTATCTGTATATTGAATTTTTCAGTATTTCAAGCCAAGTCCCTCCCCAGAACTCCAGTCAGAGACAATTACAGGACAAGTGCCTTGCGAAAATAAACTGGACATGCGAACTCGGCGCCTACTTTATTTCCTGTCAGTCATACGCTGCGGCAGGGAATACGCTGGCGATCATTCCTGCCAGGACAAAAATTAAGAATCCTGTCTTTTTCATTTTCCTTGAACTCCTTATATTTATTTAATTTAATATTTCACCATCAGTCTTCGTTTGGCGGACTACAGATTGGCGGACAAATTATTACATGATATATCTTGTGCCCTCTGTGCTTTTTTGCGGTAATATATATTTTTACCTATTCATTTTTAAATCTCTGAGTTCTCTGTGGTTTTATTTTTGCCTGACTCATGATTATTGTGCCGTCCTGCAGAGTGAAAATGCCTGTAGCAGACCCGGCAAAAAAAGAAGGGATGAGATGGGGAAGAAATCCAAAACAGGCGGAAAAACTCCCGCATGTCCACGGCTGTGCAAAAAGAAAACCCTGCTCTCAAATCACATCTCCCCGGCGCTCTTTATCCTCAACCCGCATATAACCACAATACTGGTAGAAATTATATTATACTTGTACTATATCAAGTATGATTTTGAAAAATAACATGATTTTGAACCAGCAAGAAAGCTTATGTCTGATTGCAGCCGTGTCCACGCCATGCAAATACAGTGGAGTATCATGGCAAAAATCCCGAAACCCGTTTGCCTGTATGAGAAATGCATACTACTTTTGCATCCTGAATCATTTTAAATGTCAACGGGGTTTAAATATCTTATGTTTCTGAAAATTTCAACTTGCCATCTTCTGATATTGCTGCTATCGCTCCCCCTCTGCGGTCTCTGCGCCCCGAAGATCGCCGTCGTGGGCGACGCCAGGAAGGACTTCGGAAAATATCCCGCGAAGGAGCGGAAGGATGCATCATACACGATAAAAAACGAAGGTGACGAAACTCTCAAGATAATCAACGTCAGGAAGACATGCGGATGCGCCGAAGCCAAATGCACGAAGGAGAAGCTGGAGCCTGGAGAGACTGCGGAAGTGAAGGGCGTCATCTTGGAAGAGTCCATTTTCAACGCCTACAGCAAGAACATTTATATTGAGACCAACGATCCGGATCAGAGATTTCTGAGTCTGACAATAGCAGGTCACGCCGTGCCAGTCGTGAAATCAGTGAAGCCCAACGACAAGATCTACGCTGGAAGACTGCCCGTCGGAAAAACCTGGAAAAGCGCCGTCGAGATCGAGCCCGAAGACAAGGATCTCACATTGGGGGAACCAGTTGTGGAATGCGCATATCCGATGAGGGCATCTGTCGCAAAAGATGGGGCGGTGTTCAAAGTCGTCATGGAGATTGATGCCGGAGAGAAGGCGGGGGATCTGAAGGCGCAGGTGAAGATTCCTGTCGTCAAACCCGAGGGCTGGAAGCCGGTGGCGATAACCGTGTCGGGGAAGGTCGGTGCCGAGCTCGCGATCATTCCGGCGAAACTTGTCCCCGCAGGCATTGACGGTACCAGTCGGACCAGGCTGGCGTTTCAGCTCAGACTGCTGTCACCCGATGGCGCCGCGCTCGATCCGGCAAAAATGAAAATCTCCAATGTGGATGGCGCAACGTTCGAACTTGGCAAAGCTGAAGGAAACACGCTTGCCGCCGAAGCTCTGGTGTCAAAAGAACTCGCTGAAAAAATCAAGGAAGGGAAATCTGTCACTGCAGTATTCTCATATTCCGGAGCGGCGGATGCAACGCTGACGATAGGGAGATAGGGGCTCATCCGTCGTCCTGTTCTGCCTTCTGGAACAGCGGCCGCCTCACCCGGCAATCTTCCCGTCCGTCTCGATGAACTTCCTGATCTGCTCGGCGGTCATCCCCCTGAGCATCTTCTCGAGCTGCTTCTTGTCGCTGTCGGGATTCCTTGCGGGCAGCAGTGAATCAAGCAGGTTGTGATTCCTCTTCATCTGGGATCCTGTCTCCCGGATGATTTTCACTATCTTGCGCTTAGCGAAGATCCCCGGGTTCCGTACGTCGTTCATCCAGTTTGACACGGACTGCGCACTTACTCCGCACATATCGCCCAACTCCTTCTGTGTAAGCAGATTCCCGTCGAGAAGCTCTCTGAGCGCCGTCTTCCAGGTTTCGCTGTTTTTCACTCGTGCCATAGGTCGATGTTTCTTCTGCTTTTCCGGGTAAGATAATACATGGATTAATGTTTTCAAACCCGGGAGACTTCCCCCCGCCATATCAGCATCCCCTCTGAAATATTCCTTCTCCAGCATCTTCCTCGCTAGGATCGCATCCTCCAGGTTCCTGTGGGCACCCCCGGTGTATTTCTTTCCGCCGTGATGGATGTAGGCATGCCATTTGCCCCCGCGCCACGACACGCCCCTGTGCCCCGACGTGTTCGTATTCGGCGTCTTTGAATTCTGGAGCATCCACTCCCGGTCCACAGCCTTCAAATTATTCCTCCTGCAGTCCAGCATATCGTCATTGACATGCATCACCACCAGGGCTCTGTCTTTCAGTCCGAGGACGAGTCTGGCAAGAGTTACATGGTACTTTTCACCATTGATCACGCCCTTGGCCAGCACCGCAGCATTGTCCGCCTTCCATATATATTTTCTTGCAAGCTTCACGTCTCCCGAGTCTATCAGCGCGAACTTCGTGGTCTGCCCCTGATGGTTCCGCAGGTGGATTCTGGCGACTGTCCCCCTGACATCGATCTTGTTGTTGTCGTTTACTGTGATCTCCTTGACATATCCGTGGCTGTAGAAATACTTGTAGTGCCGGTTGCACATCCCCTTGCAATAGGCGGCTGTAGCGCATCCTTTAACCTTGCACTTTTTCTGAATCTTCATTCCAGATTCTCCAGTTGCATACCCGACACCTTGTCGAAACAATCCTCCAGTTTTCTGTTCACGCCTCTTGCTCCATCCACCACCTTCCTGGCGAAGCGGATGTATTCCGCGACCATGGAATCATTCCAGTCCTCCGGAGTTTCTCCGATGATATCTCTCACGTTGCTTATCTTGTCGGCGATCTTTATGAGCTTCGCCCCTAGAGAGAGATGGGGTGCATGTTCAATCTGCAGCAGCTTGCGTTCACGCCTCGGCAGACTCCTGTCGTCCGAGACTTCCTTCACTATGGAAAGAACCTCTTCTCCGAAAAGCCCGCCGATTTCCTCCGGTGTTGTGTCAGTGTCCTCCAGTGTGTCGTGCAACACTGCAGCGATGAGAACAGTTAGATCCTCAATTCCGCCTATGCGGCACAGAATGTCAGCGACGTCAAGAGGATGGTTGATGTAGGGCATGCCGCTCTTGCCCTTCCTCTTCTGGGCTCCGTGTTTCCTCGCAGCGAAGAGCGCCGCCTCTGTGAATTTCGAGAGATTCATTTTATCTGCCTTTTATAGTTGCCCAATCCATTCTGCCATGTCCTTGACGATCTCCGTGCGCCTGGAGAAGAACAGGAAATGGTCCTCGCCCTGATAGTATCTGGATTTTACCGTCAGACCATCCTGCTTCAGCACGGCCTCGCATCTGCGGGCGCACTCCACAGGGATCCTGTTGTCGTCCTCACCGTGAATAATGAGAAACCTGCTTTTCACGGCATTGCTTGCAAAGCTCGGACTGGATATGATTGACTGTTCCAGAACCGCGGACAGCAGGATCACGCCCATGTATCTTTGTCCGTGGTCCCTTACTGCGCGGGTCACGCCAGTCCCGCCGTTGGAAAGACCTGCCAAGATGATCCTGTTGGCATCGAGCTCGGAATTTGCCCTGCAATATGCATATGTGGCGTTGAGAACCGAACATCCTCTGTCGAGATACCAGTTGCCGCATCCATAGGTGGGCGCTATTATTGCTATTCCGCTGCTGTCGGCAAGCTCCTTCAGCACCCACATGTAGCCCTTGAAGTTGCCCAAGCTGCCGTGCAGAAAGATCATCACAGGATATGACTTCCTGCCGAGATGGCGCGGAACATACTCGTAAAAATGCAGCTTGTCACGCCTGCCCAGCAGGATGTCCTCGTAGCACATGCCCAGCACGGAGCCTGCGTCGCGGAAATTTTCGTCCCTGTCCATTTCTCCATAGACATCGAGAACGAGATGACGCAGATGCGATCCCTGTTCAGCACCGAGCCGCGGGTCGATAAGGGAGAACAGGTATGAGCCGAGCTTGAGCTGATCAATTTCCGGCACGAGGTTAGCCAGGCTTATCCTGCTGAATTTTGCACGGTCTCCGTAATGGCTGGAGAAGTTTCCTGGCGGGACATCGCCGTTCGGAGAGATGGCATAGCATATGGCGATACATATAAGTCCGGCGGTGAAAAGCGGGAGCGGAAGAAGTCTCAGTTTTCTGTTGGACGACATCATCAGCCACAGCGCAAGGCACGACAGCAGCAGGAAAAGTGCGCCGAGCCCCACGAGTCTTCCCGCCACGGTTTCCCCGTTGAAAAGAAGCAGCAGGGGCAGTATCGCCAGCAGAACACTTGCCAGAACATGCACCGGCAGCAATGTCAGCAGATATGCTCTACGCCTTATTTCATTTGCCCTGTTCATATTTGTACAATATCCCCCTTCCACTTCATCCTATTTTTATCATTGAGAGTTCTCCGCCTGCTTCCCCGCGAGCCTCGCGCCCATCTCGAAGGCCTTCTCGCCGGAGGCCTTGTGTGAAACCGAAGGCAATTGTAACCCCTTGCCATGCAGAAACTTCGCACGGTATTCATACGCTGTTATCAGTACCGCAAATATTACCAGGAGCAGAATGGCCGGTATGATGAGGCATCCTGTTGTCGTCCGGTTGTAGACCCTGTTGTAGGCGGCCTTCCTCGGGTTGGTCAGCCAGCCCCAGCCCCGCGGCGCCTTCAATCCAAGGCTGTGCCTGACGAGTCTCGCCGGGGAGAGCCTGGCGGAGACGCGCTTCTTCAGCGACGGCATCCTGAATCCGAATTTCACTATGACTTACCTTGTTTTAGACACGCTTTGCATTTACATATTCCGGTTTTCCCATCATAGGACCACCAGTCACTGGTCATTTCTCCGCAAAATTCACACTTGCCGATTACAAACGGCGAAAAACTGGCAACAGGTGTTTTGTGCAAGTCCTTTTCTCTTTGAAAAATAGAACTTCCCCATTTCCTGCAGGGTAACTCGCCGTTGACCTTCAACTGTTTTTGATATTCTTGCAGCTTTTCGTATTCTCCACGGTGAACAAATTCTCCTTGATGCGGAGAAACCAGGACATCCTTCAAATCACTGCTTAGAAAATATCCCTTGTATATTTGCGGTCCGTGATAGAGCGACAGGCTACGAAAGGTTGACAACTTTCGGTTTTCAGCGTCCAAATAATGCAAAGATCCTTTTGTCGTCAGGCGGCCTTTTGCATAGACTGTGTCGTATTTTGAATCGCGGATAAACTCTCTTTCGTTTGTTGATAAAGCTATCCTGTCAGGATGGTCCGGTTCCACATGCAGGAGATTCGCAGTAAAAATCCAGTTGAAGTGAATCCTCGGTTTCTCTTGTATAAGTTGCAAATCCATTCTTTTTTTCGGCTTGAGCGTTGAATCGAAAATCCAATAGGCAAAAACAACGGAGTCTTTTTCTACCCAACAATCGACCGGGCGGAATAAATCTGTTCCGTCAATCTTTTTTTCAACAGTTACCTTATCTCCGAACTTGCCTACAAGCCACTCGTAGAGAACAGCTCGGGAATTGTGAAGGATTGCCGAACCTTCGGCATAGTCACAGTTTTCCAAATGCTTATGGGCGAAATGTTCCCGCCTCCGGTCCCCGGCCCGTAATCGAACTGGTTGCCCGCATCCCTGGCATACCAAGAAATCTTGGCGGTCGAATTCTCGCAATTGATTTATAGCCCGCAGCCACTTCGGGTCTATAATTACGATTTCTGTATTATTTCGAATATCCAAAGCCTTGTACATAAGAACTTAACCACTGATTGAATAGAATGTCTCAACGTTAAAAATTTGCGTATGGTCTTATTTCAAAAAGTTGTCAATTCATTGTTGGGGCAGATAAAATAAAGATAATGCAGGAGCGGGGAAATGCAATTGATCCATCGCTCTTGCGGAAATACTCGCACGTATTTTAATCTGCCAAGTCTTTTATTGATTCATTTGTTGCACACAAAATCTTTCAATCCTTGTTGTCATTTCTATAGTCGAGATATGCAGATAGTCCCAAGCTGACACAATCGAGAAATGTTGCCGCTTCAGAAATCATTTCCGCGGCATGTCGAATATTGATGTGCTGAATTCCATCCAGCGTAGGTCCCCCATCCCGATTATTCGGATATCGAAACGAAAATGAACCAGCATCTATCTTAGAATATTCTGAAATAATATGGTCAACGGATTTCAACTCAATAGGCTCAGTGGGCGAATGCCATACGTTCCTAGCAATGTCCTTTACAGTTGACCAAAGCGTGGCAAGGTCATGAATTTGCGGAAACCCTTCGCCGTCCTCCAAGAGTCGCCTCCCGTCAGCAATTATTACCTTCAGTTGAAGTTCAAGATAATGTCGATAGAGGAACAGTATAGGATAGACAAGAATGTCTTGATGGTTTGCTGTCCTTAAGACTTCTTCGACCAATGTGTCTGCAGCTTTTTTATAACCACGTGCATAGAGATCCATGCTTTCATATTGGTAGTTTAAACATGCATTATTCTTCCAGTCCTCCGCCCAAGTGAATAGCGGCAGAAAATTATGTTTTCCTATCGGCTTAACTATGCTCATAGTTTCACCATTTTAAATATTTTATTCAGCTGATACTCTTTTCATTTCAACAAAGGATGCATACATAAAGTCGGCGACAATTTTTGCAGTACCGACAACAAAATCTGCATGGCGTTTATCTGGCTTATAATGTTTATTCTTTGATTTTCCATGGGCATCGCTTAACTCATTGCGAACTGCCGCGAAACCCTGTACAATGCTAAAACAACCTGAGAGAATCTGCTTGAAAGCAGCCTGAACATGCTGGTTTGGATGCATGTTCAGTAGCTTTGATGTCTCCTTGTAAAGATCAGGCAAGTCCGACTTCGGATTATATTCCATGCCAGAATCATCAAGGATATATTTACAGATTGATTCGATCAGGCTTCTCGCATTGGTTATCGCGCCTTCAAAATCCCCGTCGGCAATCTTGTTGTCACACTTCTTAACTTGTTCTGTAATATATTCATAATCAATCTTGCTCAGATATTCGGTCTGTCGAGGTGAAAGTGGCATAGGGGAATCCGGGTCTATAAGAAACTCAATGTGGCTTATTTCAATATCGTTCTCACGGACGGGATAGAGCGCATGGAAAGCTTTAATTATTTCCTGTTTATCTTCTTCACTTAGTTTTTGCAGAAGGTCATGTTTGTGGATCGGGGCATATATCTCGACAGATGTAAGGAGGGAGAACAATCGGCTTCCATATGTTGAACTCTCATTCAGTACATATTTTGAACCACAAAGCGCTTTGGCAAGATCATTCCTGTTTCTATATCTAAGAACTTGTGCTATTTTTTCTATGTTGTCAGACATCTTGTTCTCATTTCATATTGACATTCATCTAAATCCATTTCAACAAAACCATATTGTGCACAAAGATTATATGATGGTTACAAATCCATTCCCAGAAAACGTGTGGCTCCTTTACATGCATCCAGGTTATAAACAAGACAAGGCTGATCCTGTATCTCTTTGGGAGGCTGAGATGTTGTCGTTACGATATACTGGAATGCCGGGGATTCTGAGTGTTTATCTTCAAGTTCCTTGAAAATGTTGAAAAGACGCGCATAGACGATATTATCCATGTCGGCTTCCTTGGGACTGTCATGGATAAGAAAGCGAGGATGCCCTCCTATTCCGTTTTGGCTGGCCATTAGTGCGGCATAATCAAAAACAATGATTTTAATTATGTCTATCGTCAGGCTGTTTAAGTCACCGTGATATTTGAGATTAATATCGATTCGGTTGGCATGGAAAGCTATTTCTGCCTCTATCCCCGCTCCTAGAATCTGAGACAATATATTTTGATAGATATTGGTAAACTTCCGTTGGAATCTGGCGTTCTCCTTCCTCAACTTTGCAAGCTTGTCGGTTGATTCGTCAATCTTTCTATTCAAGGAAACAAGGTCTTTTCGAAGTTGCTCAAGCAATTGGAGATCTCCGGAACATTCATCGATGTGCCGTGCCAAGTTTTCCATTTGCGCAATCTTCCTTTGCATATCCTCTGTCGCTGAATTCAACAACTGCCAAGCACGGAGCCTCGCTCCACTGTTTGACTGCTCCTCTTTTTCTGCAACTTCAAGGTCTTCTTTATACTGATTAACAATCTTTGTCTGCCGTTCCACTTGAAGGCGCCAATGTTCCCTCTCGTCTCCAATCTCTTTGAGAAGACGCTGGCTTTCTATGTCTTGAGTCTGTCCTTTTGCCAGTTCGCATCCATGGTTCCTGGCGATATGCAAAGGCACATCACAGCGACCTATGGCTGCATGTTCCCCGGCGGTCAAAACCTGTGTAGTGTTTTCCTGACGGTGTTTGTTGGTAGACTCCGCGTAACATTGACTGTCTTTCTCCAACAGCGATACCTGACGCTTCAGCTTTTCGGCGATCTCAGTCCTTTTACGGATTGAAATTTGGAAATTCTTGTCAGCTTCATCATAAGAGGTTTTCTCAGGAAGAGTTTCCATCTTTTCTCTTAGTTTCTTAGCTGAGTTGCGAAGCTTGTTGCACCTATCGTCCCAAGCAAGAGTCTCCAATCCGGACAATTCGGATATTTTAAGAGAACCATTTAGCCGTTCAGTCATCCGTTGAACTGCATGTTCGAGCCGCATAATGTTATTTCCAGACTCCTTGTACTCCTCAAGCATTTTCTCGTGCTGCTGACGTATCGGAGTTTCCTTGTCATCAACCAGTCCCAATACAGCACGCATTATAAAACTGTTGACAGCAACATTATGCTCGAGAGTATGAGATTCGCTTGAAGACTGACGCCAGGCTGTCAGCTTATCAAAACGGCATTCCTGATCACGCGACAACCAGGGGAATACAGTATCCCATAAAAGATTTCCGGCCTTCTCGGGGAGAGGGATACGTGGAACTTGTGTTTCAAAGGCTTTTTGTATTGCTGATAGAAACCCGAGATAGGAACCCGTAGGAAACTCCACAGCCATGACCGAATCAATATTCTTGTTCGGGATAGCTCCATCCCTACGGGGACCCAGTCCGAAGTGGCGGCGCACAAGCCATGGAATACCGTCAACAACTACTTCCCCTGCAACCCAGCCCTTGGGCAATTTCTCCCTGATGCGTTCACGCAGGTCGTCGTTTCCAAAGGTTTCTTCACCCAGGAGAAAGCGCAGGAAACGGCAGAACGTGGTTTTCCCTGCGGAATGTCCGCTGACACCACCGTCATCTTTTTCTTCTTCAAGCGAGTGCGACCAAACGACGTTCAATCCCTTGCGCAGGCTTATCTGACGCAAGAGATCATTTTCTGTCCAGTCCCGATAAACACGGATCTCCTTTATCCAGACCAGTGGTTCTTTATGGACAACACTCGTCTTCTCCCCTGGAATATCCATCTCAAAGTCCATTTGATTATCCATTATGCCACCTGTAACGATTTAATATTTTCTATTTCCTCAAGCAATTGCTTTCGCTCATCTGGATGGAATGCTGTGACATTCTGTGAAGAAATATGATCCTGTGTCCTCTCAACAGCTTCAAACAAAGAGGCTGTCTTCGCTAGATCTTTTGCCAACCCCAGGCAGAATCGGGCATCTGAATCAATCCACGGATCCGGTTTATTCCCGTCATTAATCCATTCATTATCAATATAGGCAACTATGCCGGAATTGTCTCTTTTCAGATGAACCTGTCCTTTATCAACCAGAGCTTTGAGAGCGGGATAGAAGCAATTACGGGAATCACCCTCGTTGAAGCGTTCCCTCCATTTGCCATAGGAATTCTTCAACTTGTTGTTAAGTTTAGATTTGATGAAATCCGGGTATGCCACGGCAAGATATGCATCGGCCACTTGCACGAGTGGAACATATGTCTTTGCCTGACGGAGCAACTGTAATAAGAAAACCTGCATGTAAGCTCCGGGAGCTTCGAGCGGGATACGCGGCTCGTTCGGGAAAATAATTTCAACAAGAGGTTCTGCTGTCGGACGAGGCCGGTGTATATGTGAAGGCCAGTTATTTGAATCCCATTGCTCCATTGGAATGAAATGACCTTCCATATCACACGGGGGGCCGGGTGGAGGATTGATCCTGGTCTGATATGGCTTGCCGGTCCTAATGGATTCGGTCAAGGCATCGTATATTTCGAGGATAGTTGCTTTTGTCCGGAATGAGCCGTATACCTCCTCGTCCCTGCGCTTGACAATCGGGAATGTGTCCATGATGTATTCGACCGCATGGTGAGGTGTCGGGAAATATTTCTTCAGCTCTGCGAGTTGTTCATCCGTTTCATTGTCGGATTTATTCCATTCTCCATGTCCAAGATAAAGATGGAAGAATGTCGCATCAAGTTCGCAACGGATCAGGAATCGACGTTCTTCATCACAAATAAAAGGAGGTCCTTCATAGCCACTCTCTTGTGCAAAAGGCTCCAAATCCCAAGCTGAATAGCTCAATTCAAGTGCTCTATGAAAAATCCAAGTGCTCGACACGGGAAACATTACAGAGCTGTTTTCATAAATTTCTGGATGTAATGTTGGAAGTTGCTTTACAACGAAAAACGAAAAGTTTCTACTGCTAATTTTATGTCTGGATGTAAAATCATAAACAATTGAATTTAAATTTGAAAAAATACATAATTTCTTTATTAAATTGCATGGTACACTAAAATTAATTATTGCAAGAGAATGGCCAGCAGGTACGAACGGCAAAATTGTTGAGGCAAAAGTTCTTTCATTATTAGGATTTGCAATTAGATGAAACGATATACATGAACAATATTCATGCCCTGCATGGCTTAGTGTGTTTTCTCGTGATATCCAATATCTGGGCATGGAAGTAAAATATGGATCAATTATTTCGGATGGAGAAGCTGCACGTTCATTCCCTTTTCGAAGTCCTTCAGCATTGACACCTTCGAATGTTGCAAAACGATGATTATATATATCCGTGAGTTTTCCCTCATATAGAGGCAAGAAACAATCGGCATTTTTATAAAAAATATTTCCGGTCATCTGCCAGCCATCTCTCAGCAATTGTTCGCGTGTGTGAAAGAGATGTGAATCGTTGGACATGTCGAACATTCTGCTAAAAGAAATATTCCATGGGTTCTCTTCTGGAAAGCCCTCTTGCGCTTCTCGTATAAGAACAGGTACACGACGGTAGATGGCCTTGGTCAACTCAGAGGCACGATGAGCACGGAATATCGGGCAGTTCCTAGTATTGGGGTTAAGAAGGATAATGTCATCCGGGGAAAGAAAGAAGCATCGCTCTTTATCATGCAAATCGTCAGTAGTATGAGCAAAGAAAATAAACTCTGAGACTTCCCTAGAATTAAGACAAGCACCATCTCCACTAGTAAAAAGGCAAAATTTCTGTTCTGGATGGACCCCAGGGAACAAACTATCTTTGTTTTCAAAATCATACAAACTCACAAGTAATTTCTTTTTCACTACCTTTTGGAAAAACAACTTGGTTGTATCATCAGTAGCAATCCCAGAAGGTACAATAAACCCTGCACGACCTGAAAGCGACTGGAGTCTCAAGTCAAGTTCTGAGAAAACAGCATACGTGTTTATGTCTCCTATTCCGCACAATGGGAATAACCCGGAATTTCGAATAAAATGACTTTCCCCTTCTGCTTTTCGGGAGTCTTCAATAAATTGATTGTATAAAGTGGGATTCGTTTCTTTAAGTTCCTCTATCATTTGTTTTCTAATCGATGAATTTAATGCATTTGCTATATCGGGATTTCTTTCTGCGAACCATTCCTTATCTTGCAACTTTACCCTTTCCCACGGCGGATTACCTAGAACGCAGTCGAATCCTTTTTGGGCAAATACTTCCGGGTATGCCAAATGCCAGTGGAAGAACTGGTATTGGCTCGATAGTCGTTCAACTTCTTTGCTTTGTGCCTGTGATAATGCATTAGAATTTGTTTCGAGTCGACGAATTGTATCAGTCGTTATCGGTTCAAAGGGTAAATTCTCCTGTTTTTGGCATACAAAAGCAGTACACCAGGCATCAGCAACCATTTGTGAATGTCTATACTCGGGAGATACTATGTCGCGCCAAGATAAATCTGTGGAAGGAGGAAGGTGACAAAACGCCTGAAACCTACCGAAAGTGACCTTGTGAGAGAGGAGAAGTCCGAAACTCACCCGGAGAAGCGAGATCGAGCGCCCGGAAGCAAGCCTTGCCC
>CAIQLG010000499.1 GCA_903872565.1 uncultured Lentisphaerota bacterium
ACAGGAACCCATCAGGGAGCTGTCGATCATGAGCATCTTCAATTCTATTTGGATGAATTTGTTTTTAGATTTAATCGGAGAACCTCACGTTCAGGGGGACTCTTGTTCCAGCGTCTTATCGAGAACTCTGTGCGAACTCCTCCGGCAACGTACCGTTCCATCTCAAAAGGCCTGCGTAACAAGCATGAAAAACACAAGCCGTAGGGGGGGGTACTTTAGTCAAGGAGATACCCCAGTTATGGAAATCAAGAACTTCTATCTCAAAATAAAGCTTCGCTTACTCCAGATAAAAGGGATTTCAACGAATTTTGCCAGCCGTATTGGCAAGTGTGAGAGGAAAGGTGTATTTTAAAGACATGAAACCAGTAGTTTACATTGAAACCAGTATTCCGAGCTTCTTTTATGAGAAGCGCAATGAACCTGAAATGGTTGCACGGCGAAATTGGACAAGGGAATGGTGGAAAAGTTACAGCCATCTGTTTACTCTTAAAACTAGCGAAGCCGTTATTGCCGAACTTGACGGCGGGGATTATGATACAAAAAATACGGCGGTCCAACTGCTTGATGATGTCGAACGATTGTATATTGCAGATGAGATCGCAGACATAATTGATGTTTATTTGGACAACCATCTGATGCCTCGTGAAAGACTGGGAGATGCTCTGCATTTGGCATTGGCATCTTATTACAAATGTGATTTTCTACTGACATGGAATTGCAGACATATTGCCAACGCCAACAAGTTTGAACATATCCGGATTATTAATTCTAGACTTGGACTTTTTGTCCCGTTACTGGTAACACCGATGGGGCTTTGCAAGGAGGATGCAAAATGAAAGATGAAACCTTGGAACGAGTATGGAACGCAAGGAAGTCAATTGCTAAAAAATGTGGATTTGATTCACATAAACTTGTGAAATATTTCCAGAAGCGGACGAAAGCAATAGACATCGAACAAGGCAAATCCAGCCGATGCCTAAAACGGCACAGCTGATTTGCGCCGTTGCCCTCCACTTCCACCCCGGGGTGGAACTTGCAATGGAACTTGGGGAGGAACTGGTCCCAACATGAAAATTTCTGAACCTTGTAATCTCCGCGATATCTTAGTACACTACTGATGTCCACACTATTAAAGGAATCCGATGTGATGAAACGTTCGAAGGTGTGTGTTGCTGTTGGATTGATTGTCTCATGGTTAATCGTACCGCTGGTTCAAAGTGCTCAACCGGTCAAAGAGGAAGGCCACACGATCTTTGGAATCGTGCAGGAATTGCGGTCAGGTACCGCGGATGTTCCCGTTTGTTTATGTGATGGTGAGACGGGGCTACCTCTTCTGAAAGAGACATATCAGCTAATCGACTTTGGCAAATCCGATCCGGACGGACTTGCGGACAAGACGGCAATCGCCGTAACCAACAAGAATGGGGAATTTCGTTTCGAAAACGTTCCCGATGGAAAATACAGATTGCTCGCCCAAAAGTGGATTGGGCCATACAAAGGCATATTTGAATTGCACGGAACTGTCATTCAGTTGATGGGTAGCACAGATGCTGTGACTGTCCCCCGCCCCAAAGACCACTACGAGGCTCTTGTTGTTCTGAGGCCATCTGGAGATGGCATCGTACAGTTCGATCAGGTTGTTCCTAACAGCAGCACTTTCATGTTTCTCAGCCTGTCCGCACCAGAGTTTGATCCGATTCTCGGGTTGAGCGCAATGGGAACATCATTTCAGCAACGCTTGATTGGCGTTAACCGCATGCCGCTCGGGAAGACGACTGTAATTGGAGTTCCGAATAAGCCAATATATGCGTTCTTTTTTGCTCCCGACAACTCTCCCGGATATGCCGCCGTCAAAGTCGAGCCATCGCCACTGGGGCTGGTTCGCGTACCTGCAGAACCATTTGTCGCTGGGTGGTCGGATGGTCGCAAAACACCTCCTCCCGAGCTCGCTGATCTCATGAAATTCATGGAGAAACATTCCCTCACCACGCAGGATATGCTAAAGATACCCAAGATTAGCAACGCCACTTACGAAGCATATCGTGCGCGCATGCAGGAACTGATGAAAGATCTATCAAGTAGAGTAGAACTGCCAGAAGGCCAATCCGCCCGCGTTGGCGATCTTCTAGCAGTAGAAGCTTACCGGAGGTTGCTCGAATACCGGAGGTTGCGGGAAGAACGAGTTGCTAAATTGGAACAGGCCGTGCCGGTCAAGACTGACGAAGGCCGGAATGTTCAGAATCAGGCTGATCTGCGCGAACGAGTCAATAAGCGGTTTGAACAGGATCAGGCCACATACACCAAGGAAGAATTGGTTGAGATTGAGCGGCTTTACCAGATCGTCAACAAAGAATGGGACAGCCCGGAAGCTCAAGAAATCCTAAAAAAATTGATAGAGAAGTATCCCAAGGCCAGTCGCACTGGGTGCGCTCTTCAATATCTCGGACAGATGGCATCTGGTGAAGAGAAAGAGAAATATCTTAAACAAGCAATTAAAGACTTCAGCGACTGCTATTATGGGAGCGGTGTCCAAGTTGGAGCTTATGCGCGGTTATATCTGGCACATTATTACCGGAAAATTGGAAAAAAGGATGAGGCCTTGGCTCTTTTCGAGGAGATTCGGAAGGATTATCCTGACGCAATCAATCATAATGGACGTCTTCTCAAGGATATTCTCCCGAAATGACAGACCCGGGTAATTCCAGACTGCAAGGTCCACTACTGGTAATGTTTAACCGTTAAGAACAAGAGTATTAGAAGCAATCATAAAGAGGTATTATAAAGTGGATATTAAGGAAGTCTCCTCTCAGCCATCCGTTAATTGCAACAAGCATCCTTGGCCCCTTTACCGCTACGACGGAAGGACGGAACAGAGATTATTGTCTCCAAGCTGCATTTCATATCCTTCCTATTTGTCTTGGTGCTGTAATTATTGCTACCACAATACAGATCTTCTGGCGACCAAGAACGTTGAAGGGTACAGTGATCAGGCATTTCATATGGATAACTGGTTGGTTCGTCTGGTTTGCTGGGGCAATGTACTCCGTACTTTGCAATATGGGCTAAATTTCTAGTGTAATATTTAAGCCAGGCTAATTGGCCTTATAAAAGAAATAATTTCTTAACTAGAAATATTTTGCAGACCACGAGGGGCGCGGCGGCAAATTTTTAACATTCGGCATGTAGAAAATGAAAACACGAAAAGGAGTTGTAAATGATCTTATGCAACAAGATCATAGTTATTATCTGACAGAGCCTATGGGAAGAAATTTTTCTCCGGAATTTACGCCTGAATTGACGCCACAGGAGATGCTTGAAATGGGCGTTTTCGGCGGCAAATACATGACCGATTGCAGAGACGAGTTTCCCGCAAAGTGGTTCATTGACGCAAAATTGTGTCATGAACAGCATGACCCCAAGCTGAATTACTTTGGTGTTAATGCTTCCCAGCCATTGTCTGTATGGAGGAGAAAGGGTTGGATCTACTATGAAGATCCCAGAGGATGGTTTCAATGGTATTGCAGGTATTACATGGGCAGAAGGTGTCTGGATGATGAACGCCAGATAAAAAGATGGAGGGCTATGAGGAGGCATATCGCCCAAACTGAGAAGCACTGCAAGCCGGAAGATACAGGCTGCCGACCAAAGCAGAGACAGGCACTGCTAAACTGGGCTTACGACAGCAGAAAAATGTAAGCTAAAAATACATACTTCGCTGGATACTTATCCGCTCGGTACTAGACCATAGTCGCAAACTGTCCTGAACATTTCATTTCTCCAGTCTTATTCTTGGATCGACCATCACATAGAGGAGGTCGGCGGCGAGTATGCCGCCGAGGGTGAGCGCGCTTCCAATCGCGAAAAGAGCCATGAGCAGGGGGATATCCCTGCTGCTCAACGCCATCATGGAGAGCGTCCCCATTCCCGGAATGTTGAAAATATATTCAAGGATTATGCTTCCCGCGATCAGCCCCGGAATGAGACCCGCAAAAAGAGTTATGAGGGTAAGCACCGCATTCCTGAACGCATGTTTGAATATGACGGTGTGCTCAGAAAGACCTTTCGCTCGGGCAGTCCTGATGTAATCCTGGCGGATGACATCGAGCATTCCGGCTCTTGCATATCTGGAAAGACCTGCGAA
>CAIQLG010000500.1 GCA_903872565.1 uncultured Lentisphaerota bacterium
CGGCGTTGTTTTTTTAAGGAAAGGTACATCCCTTTTTTCCACTTGCAAAAAAGAGCTGACACGCCAGAACTGGAATTAACAGATTGAATTTAAGGTAGTTACACAGAATACAGAATTAGGGCGGATCAGGAAGTCTGAAGGTAGAAGAGAGAATGTGCTTAAACAAATAGGCTGTGCTTGCAATACCCAGTGCGTGCCTCATCGCTTGCGAGTATCGGGCGAAAAGCGAATTTGTGTAGGTGTGCCCTATGACGTTCTCGTTGTTCATGGGAATGCCGATGGGAATCAGCCAGACATCTTCATCAAGTTTCACCGTCGCCTTAATAAATGTATGAAAGTCCTCGCCCACCGAGTCATGATCTACATCCCAATATCCCATCTCATCAAGCATCTTGAGCGACAGACTGTAGTTTGAGATGGGAAAGCCAAGCTTGCTATTCGAGAAAATATTAGCTGCCCCCGCCAGGGACCACAGATCGTCCACCGCACGGACGAAACAAGGAACCTTGCCTCTGTTGATTTCGAAGAACGCAGGAGCCGCAAAAATGACGGAATGCGGATTAGCGACTGCCGTCGCCTTTCGCTCCAGCTCATAAAAGTAATACTCATTGATCAGTGTATCGCAATCAATCACGGTAACCATGGTGCCAGAGAAGTACCATTCGTCTTGGGAGGCGGCGTACGAGCGAACGGCATGGTTGACGTTCGCCGCCTTTCCAGGACATTCCTGCGGAGCGATTGCATGAACGGATTTTATGAGGCCGAGAAATCTATCCGCCAATGCGTCATGAATGTGTCGGAATTTCTCTTCATGGTTGATGTCGGCCTTTTCGTGAGCACAGAGAATGACGTAGTTGCTTGCTGACGATCTATGAAGCGAAAGCGAACGAACGGTGCTTTCGATTGTTTCTAGTGTCTCTTTGTAGATTGGTACTACGATCACATGACGCCACTTTAGCCCGGATAGCCCGGAGTCCGCGCCAGGGCAAAAGTATCTCTTGATTGTCATTGGGATCTGATAGGCAAGACGCAGCATGCTGGCGGCTCGTAGCAACATGAATAGGCAGCCTGTCGACATGATCAGCAAGACCAAGTTACTGAGGTCGAGATGTAAGACGGGGGCAATGAGCAGCAGCAAGATCAGAGAAAACAGCACGAAAGACAAGAAGAACTTGTGGATGGCAATATCCTTATTATTTATGGGATTTTCAATTTTTACCATGGAGAACAATAAGCCGGGAGAATTGAAGATTCAATAGGAAAACACTGAAAATTAAACTGAAAATCCTGGCTAATGATAATCGTTATCCTGAATCCGTGACGGCCTTATTGATCGTCACTTCTTCTTGGTCCCAGAACATTTACGCCGTTTTTTCAGCACTTCGGCTATTTTGTGTCTGACACTCATTTTTATGTACATAAGAAAGAGGGATCGCTCTTTAAAAACCCATATTCTAAAAAGTCTGAACATATAGGATATATTGAAAAAGGCATCCAGAATCTCTTTTCTTGCAGCAATAGCCTCTTCTTTGGTAAAATACTTAAATTTAATGGAAGGTATATCCTTCCTGACCTCATCCCAGTTGTGACTTGCCCTTCCTTCTTTTTCAAGGCTCTTGAAGAATGGTGTTCCTGGCCAGGCAGTAGCAAAAAAAACCCTAGGAAAATCAGCTTTTGCTTTTTTCAATTCACCAATGAGTTTTTTGGGATAATCTTTAGTGTGTGTATCCAGTCCAATAATCGTAGATGCAATAACTGCAAGATTATGTTTGTGCAGGTTGCTGATCGTTTGTGTATAATCAAGGCCTATGTTGTGATCTTTCCTGATGAGTTTAAGTCCATCATCGCCAATAGATTCAAACCCAATAAATACCGCACGGCATCCCGCACGGTACATGAGATCCATTAGTTCAGGTTGGGAGGCAAGAGTTGTGGTCGACTGGCATCCCCATAAGAATTTGTAATTTTTCCGTATCATCTTTTCGAGGAGAATCTTCCTGTCCTCAAAATCACTTCCTGAATAGCCGATAAAATTCTCGTCAGTAACGATGATGAGATCTTTATTTTTCAAGTTATCCATATCCTCTAAAATTGAGACATGGGGAATAGTACGATATTTTCTTTGCTTGAATACTGTCAGATAGCAAAATGTGCAACTGTATGGACAGCCTCTTGATGTGAGCAAGGAAGGATACTGATAATTTGGATGGCACATTTCCCGTTTAGGAGTCCCTAAATCGTCAAGCGGAACATCCATAGGTCCAAAATAGATCTTCTTCATGGTGCCTTTTTCAAAATCTTTCAGGAATTCCCTCCATGGTCTCTCCCCTTCACCCTGGCAAACGCTGTCATAATGCAGTAACGCTTCATCTGGCAGGGCAGTAACATGTGCTCCACCAATAATTGTTTTGATTCCGCGTTTTTTTAACCGGTCTCCAAGTTCATATGCACGCGTTATCCCGGGTGTGATAGCTGAAACCGCTACGATATCTGCAACTACTGAATCCGGATTGAAATTTTCCCCGACATATTCATCATAAAGTGTAATGGCGTAATTGTCAGGTGTGTGCCTTGCAAGATAGCCAAGTGCAAGAGGGCTATAGAGAAGTTCTTCCCCCATCGTCTCCTTGACCCTTGATGGATATACCATCGCAATTCTTGTCATATCACTTTCCTGGGATAATCTGAAATCCTACTTCTTTAGTCTTTATCTTATTAGTAAATATTCACTAAACTATGTACGAAATTAACCTTCCCTAATAAATTTACAATGAAACCTTGGAAGGATGATTCCCGCATAGATTTCACCGACATTTCGGCTTTAAGATTTTAATTTGGCATTAAATCCATCCATTTTGGATGTACCAGTCGAATGTAGAACGTAGTCCGGCCTCAATTTCCCAAGCTGGCTTGAAATCTAGTTCCCTTTTTGCCTTGGAATTGTTGCATAGCCAGTTTCCTCCACATATGTCCTGAGCTTTTTGACTGTTGAAAAATGGAATTTTTTCCCTTCTTGCAGAGGCGATTTCCAAAAAAAATGCCGCAAGACTGAAAAGAGAGGTCGGCAATGGCACTCGAAAACAGTGGTGTCCATAAAAATCTGCCAGAATTGAGGCCAGTTCGCTGTGCCGTATCCTTCCCTCTCCTGAAATGTTGTAAATCGAGCCCGACGGGACTGCGCTCACGGTGGCCTTCAAGATCGCGTCAACAAGATCCTCGACGTGTACCAGGCTGATCTGGAAGTCGCCTAACGGATAGAAGGCAATGCCCAAGCGCATAATTCTGAAAAGTTCCAAAAACGCCAGATCCCCCGGTCCATAGACTGCGCAGGGGCACAAGATCACCAGTGGCATTTTTCCCGCAAATTCGAGAACTGCCTTTTCACCTTCTAGTTTGCTTCTGGCATAGCATCCCACAGGAGAAGCCTGGGCATTTTCATCCAGGGGCTCGCCATCCTTGGAAGGCCCTCTGGCGGCCAGGGAACTGATATGGATGAACCTTTGGAAATGTGCACCTCTGTCCCTTTCGACTGATTTCACTATTTTTTTTGTAAATTCCACATTGCCCTTAAAAAACTCGCCTTCGCTCCTGGCGCGGACAACTCCGGCAAGATTGAAAAACACGGAGGCTCCATCCAACGCATCCCTTAGATCCGGATAATCTTTATCGCCAATCATAAGGGATTCAAGAGAAGAATTTGACAATTCGCTTTTCGCATTCTCCCGTGGCGAGTTCCGGCGCAAGAGCCGCCTGACCTTCCAGCCTCGGGAAAGAAGGGCTCTCACGAGGTGTTGGCCGACAAATCCCGGGCTGCCTGTCACGCAGGCAATTTTACCTGTGCAATTATCTTCCATTTTTATTCAAATTCGTTTAGTATTTTGTGTCCATGGATTTTTTCATATTTCTGCAAGTTTCTCGACCACTATGCAGATGCCTTTCACGACCATCGTCATCCTCTCGAAGTCAATTTTGTCTGCGGTGTCTTTACCCGTGTGATAATATGGATATCTGAAAGGAGCCGTATCAGTGATCATTAGCCCCGGATAACCGGCCTTCCAGAACGACCAGTGATCCGACCAGCCTGCTCCCGGCACAACAGAAGGAAGCGCAGCACCCTCGCATGGAAACTTCACATTCTCCCTGAAAATCGAGACACAGCGCTTTACCAGACTTCTTGACGATGTGTTCCCAACAAATGCTATGAAATTACCTGTGGAAGGATAAAAATAACTGAACGGGAACGGATACTTCTGGCTCCCCTCGTCGTCTGAGTAATATCCGATTGTCTCAGTTGTCAGCATTCCGACAATATTCTCGTTTTTCTCCCGGCATGACTTCGCATAGACATAGCTTCCCATAGAACTTGTCCAGAAATATGGTGGTTCCTCGTTTGCAAATGCCACGAATCTGATTGTCCTGCCAGGACTTTTATTTGAAAAATATTCCGCAAGTGCCAGTACCGCCGCAACACCTGAAGCATTATCATTTGCTGCGGGACATTTTTCAGAATCCACCGAGTCGTAATGTGCGCCAACAACTATGATTTCATCGGGCTTCACCGTTCCTTTTTTCTCGGCTATCACATTCTTGTAGATGTTTTCGTCTTTCGAGGGTGAGCCGCGAAGCTCGCTCATCACGCCGGGGTCGGCCTTGTATTCCTGTATTACTGCTTCGTATCCCATATCCTCAAATGATTTTTTGATGAAACCTACAGATTTATCCATTCCTTCAATGTTGAAGAGATTTCTCTGCCCTATCGTATCAGACAGAAATTTAACATCCTTTTCAAGTCTATCTTTAAGAATGGAATCTTCCGCTTCAAGCGGAGGCAGGGGGCCGGAATATGATTTTCTTGGCATCGAAATGCACATGCAACCTTCCATAACAACAAACAAGATGAATAAAGATAGCATTATTCCCGCATTTCGAATCCCTTTTCTAGTGTAAATCTCGAATTTCACTTTTCCCCTTTGCCAAATTATATATAAACTAGGGATTACGGCCGGGAAATCTGGACGAAAATTCCCCCAGGGGTGGGATTTTAAGACATTATTATTTTCAGCGGATCAGGAGTTATGAATTTATTTTTCGAAAAGTTCCTCGTCAAATCTGTCTTTGTTCTGAGCCCACCAGTCTTTGGCTTCCTCATAATTCTCGAAATCTTCCGATACAAAGAAGTTTATGATGGAGACGACCTCCGCCTTGAATTCTTCGTCATTGTCCTGAAGCGCCCCGATGAGCATTTCCATCGTCTTGTGTGATGGGGTATCGATCGCAAGGTCTGGAACTCTTTCCTTGACATCCGGGAATTTAGAATTGATAGCTTCTCCCAGTATCGCCTCCTTCGTGCCGGAATCTCTGTCAGCCAGGACAAAAAATACTGCGTCCCTGACATCTTCCGAACCATCGCCGATGCCTTTGACTAGGAGGTTGGTGGCCTCGGGGGAGTCAACATTGTCTAGGGAGTTCACTGCGATCAGCCTGACTTCCTCGTTCTTGTCGTCGAGTGCCTTTGCAACGGCGGGGATTATGGCGCTGCTGTCAAAATCCTCTAATAGCTGAGCGGCGGCGATTCTGACATCGTCGTCGGGATCGTCAAGTGCCTTATAGACAAGATCCAGAATTTTCTTGTTTGAGATGAGAGCGAGGCTGTCGAGTATTTCAATCTTTCCATCTGGATCGTTTGTGCTTGTGTATCTTTTTAGTGCGTCATTTACTTCCTGATCAACTTGAGCGGCATCCATTTCCTTGACAGGCTTGGTTCCATGTTTTTTGCTGTTCCTGAGGGTTCCTTTTGCTGACTGGTCTGTCTTTGCTACATTCGCAGTATTTTCAGTTTTGGTGACTTTTGTTCTGGGCACTTTTGCATTTGTATTCTCTTTCCCAGAGACCGGTTTCTCAGCATTTGGTTTTTTGAGTTCTTTAACTACGATTCCAGCCACGATGAGGAGCGTTCCCACTGCTATGAGGCCGTATAGCCACAGAAAATTCTTTTTCATTACATCGATCCTTGTTTATTATTATAATTCAATTTATGTTTAAAAGATATTTTTCGGTGCTGTTTGCCGTTATTACTCCATAGTTGGCTGCTCCGAGCCATCCGGACATAATTATCCCAACCGAACCCGTGTGATATAGACCCTTGATTTGTTGCGAAAGTTCCATGCTAATCTGCAAACCTTCAAATTTTGTCCCAAAGGATGCCCCTTTGCGATGTAGTGTGTACCGCTCGAAGGTTTTTGGAGTGGCCGCCTCAGTGTAGTCAATTTTAGCCTCAATTCCGGGGATATACTTGTCTAAAACCCGGAGAGTGTCAATTATGAGATTCTTCTTCGCTTCATCATATTTTGTTTTTTGCATGTTTGCCCAGTCCTCATAACGGGCATTCATCGAGGCTACAACTGTGTAGTCGTCGCTTCCCGGGCGAATTTCCGGATAATATACTGAAAAAGTTCTGCTTGTCACATTATTTGAGACGATTGCCTCGGGCGAGAATACCGGATGTTCTGAAGTGAAAAGGAGGTCTCCTATGAAATCGAATTTTTCGCCTTTTTTCAGCCCTATATAGACTTGGCAGCTGCTGTTGTTCAGCCTGACTTTTTCAGTTTTTTCGATGAAATCGGGGGAAAAGTGCTCTTTCCCGGCCCAGTCGAACACTGTGCTCATGAGATTTCCGTTGGAAATTAGCGCGTTGCACCTGATTTCCCTGCCGTTTATGATTGCGCCTGTGATCTTGCCGTCCCTTATAACTGCCCTGGTTATTTCCGCCCGGGTCGCGATGTCGGCCTTGTTTGCGCATAATTCCTTCCGCATCATATCAAGCATTAGATCGGTACCCCCGAGAAATGTGAAGACCCCCTTGTTCATAAAATTTGAAAATACTATGCCATATGTTATCGCAGGTTCGTCGAGGGTTGAGCCGTTGGCGTATGTTATCGGTTCCATCAGAAGGCGCACAACATCGTTCCTACCTGGGAAATACTTGTCGAAGAGCTCCCTGTTGGTCATGGTGGAGTTGTCATAGTAGTTCATGCTGTCAAGTTCTTTGTAGAATGCGTCCACGGTCTCTTTTTCCACCCCGAATTTGGTTACGAGAATTCTGGTGAAGTCCTCTTTGGTGAAACTTGTGTCCAGGGAGAACTGCGGGTTGTCGAACCGGACGCTTTTGACCTGGATTATTCTGTCGGCCATCTCTTTCGACCAGTATTTCCTCAGGGTTTTCTTCATCCCGGATGGGAAGCCGTGCAATGCAACATCGAAGATGTGATTTTTCCTTCTGAACCAGGTCGCGAGCCCGCCTAGCTGGCTATGATGTTCGGCCAGCAGAACTTTGAGGCCGTTTCTGGCAAGGATGTTGGCTGCAGTAAGACCTCCTAGGCCTCCTCCGCCCACGATCACATCGTAAAATGGACTCAACTTGTCTGCAGTATCTGTCATATTATTTTTTCTTAATGCTTTAATGCACTTGTCGTTTGAAGCCATCTCCAAAAGTCAGAGTACCAGAAAAAAACTTTGACGCTTTGATACTATGACACATTGACACTTCGGTTGTGGATTGCTGCCTTAATTTATTTCCCACGGCCCTTCAGATAATCGAAGATTATAGAACTCACCGTGTTGCAGTTCATCTTGACGATCCCCATTTCTCTCTGAGCGCTTTCTACCGAGTCAGATGCATGTGCGGTGTTGACCATTATGTCCTGTCCAAATTCCTTTCTGACCGTGCCGGACGGTGCTTTTGTGGGATCAGTTGGGCCGAGGACATCGCGGATCTTCTTGACCGCGTTCTTGCCTTCATATACGAGAATCATGCATTTTGCAACTCCTGGCTTAGAGTAATCCTCGGGGGGGCATTCGTCCGGGCGTTTTCCCGACATGAAGCCGACAATCTGGTTGAACTGGTCATCGGCATACTGGACTCCGACTATGCCAGTGAGTTCATTCGCGCTGTTGGCTGGGAGTTTGATTTTAAGTTCTCTCTCGAGTATTTCCTTAGCCTTTTCACCCATTCTTGGTGCGAGTTTCTCTCTGAGCACATCCTTGACCGGACCATAGAACTCAAGGGCATCCTTTATTGGCATCTCAAATATCTTGCATCCGATTATTCTGAGCCCTGCGCGGCTGAATATGTCTATGATATTCCCCGGCTTCGAGCTCGGATAACGCCAGTTGTCAGGCTTTATTATTGTGAGCGTCCTCTCGATGTCCTGGTTGTCATCGTATTGCAGGTGCTCCACAAGGTTTGGCTGGGAGCCTGCGAATTTCGCAAACATTTCAAGTCTCTCGAGTGAATATTCGTAGTCCGGAGGCGTAAGTACCGCAGGCTCGAAATATCTCACATCTCCATTTTCATCTAGAAGCAAGTCAGCATAAGTGTCCCTTACTGTTTCACCTGTGATCTTAGAATCCCTTGTCTTGGCGTCCGGGTGTATGCCTCCTACGATCGAATAGACTTTCTTGCAGGCATTTTCGCCTTTGAAAAGAAGCATCATAACCCGCCGTCTGACATTGTTCACCGGCGAGAAACTTGCAATGATATAATTCCTTAGCATTGTGGCTGATTCTTTGTCGCGCCTTCCGATTGTCTCATAAACCGAGTCTGCATATTCCTTGGTGAGTTCGGCGGTTGGCGAGAATATCTGAGCGCCGACGAGTTCGAGATCGGTTCTGGAGAGAAGCCTTGCCATCACACCTCCCGTCCTGGATTTCAGAATAGTGTAGGGTGTAATGAGCACATAAGTAAGTTCGACAGCCATATTTTCCTCGTATTTTGATTGTTTCGATCAATTCCAGATTGAACCTGAAACAGTATTATTGATTTGTATTTTTTCAAGCTCTGGATGGCGGAAAGTCGCTGGAAATAGGATAAATTAGATGGTATAATTCAGACATGATGCGTCAGAGTTTGTTGATGGAGGGCCACGCTTCGTCGTGGCCATATAGGCGGACGCGACGGAGCGCGTCCTTCCAATAACTCCAATTTCAAATAAAGACTTGAAGTATTACATTCTGACTCAGAATTATAACATTTGCATTTATTATGAACCAAAAGAAAGCTATTATCGCTCTATGTCTGCTTGTCCCGGTACCAAGTATCGGGGTGATTGCCGCTATGATAATATTCCCGGATTCAACTCTGGGAAGCTTGATCTTTGGCGCGAGCAAACTCTGGGTTTTCGCATTGCCAATTTTCTGGCTGAAATTTGTCGAAAAGGGTACCATAAGCCTTTCACCGCCGAAAAACGGCGGATTTGGCATAGGACTTCTGTCAGGGCTACTCATTTCCGTTCTGATTTTGGTAGGATACCTGATTTTTGGAAATTTTCTCATAGACAGCCAGTTTCTGGTCAAAAAACTTACTGAAGTCGGGCTTGCTTCACGTGGCGTCTATATTGCTGGAGCCGCATACTGGATACTCATCAATTCAGTTCTCGAAGAATATCTGTGGAGATGGTTCTGCGTGAAACAGTGCCGAGCGCTTATGGGACCGTATCCTGCGGCGATATGCTCTGCATTGTTCTTCACTTTGCATCATATCGTGGCGATGAGCATCTATCTTGGACCAGTGGCTGTTTTCTTGTGTTCAGCCGGCGTATTCATTGGCGGCGCTATATGGTCTGCTATGTACATCAGATATCGCTCTATCTGGCCTGGCTACCTGAGCCATGCAATAGTTGACCTATGCATCTTTGGAATTGGAGCGGCAATCATTTTCGGATACCCAAATTTCCCAACATTTAAATTCAATTTTAATTCTCCCTCGAATTGAAAAAGCCCCATTGGTGGGATATTGTCAACAATCGGTAAAACCAAAAAAAAAGAAGTATATTTAAGTATTATATGCTCAAAAGAGTTTCAAGCTATCTACAGAATGATCTGTGGAGAATCAGGACTAGGAAACTTCCCAGGTCGAAATCCCTCCAGATAAACATCCTGAGAGTAATTATCGTTGCTTCAAAAGGTTTTATCAGGGACAACTGCCAACTCAGAGCTTCGGCTCTGACATTCTACACGATGCTGTCAATAGTTCCGATTGCCGCCATGCTTTTTGGCATTGCCAAGGGATTTGGCATGGAAAAAGCGCTTGCAGACCGGCTCATGGACGAATTTTCCCAGCATCAGCAGGCGCTCACATACATCATGAACTTTGCAAATTCCCTGCTTGAAAACACGAAGACAGGAACGATGGCGGGCATAGGAGTAATCATCCTTTTCTATACGATTGTGATGGTGCTTGGCAACATTGAGGAGTCGTTCAACGACATATGGGGGATCAAAAAACAAAGATCGATTGGACGAAAACTCAGCGACTATCTTTCATTCATCCTCATCTGCCCTTTCCTACTGATAGTTTCCGGAAGCACAACGGTTGTTGTCACGAGTTTTCTCAATGACATATGCGGAAAGTTCACCAGCGGAGTCTATCTGATGATACTTTTCTTCACTGCTGTCAAGCTGTTCGCATATTTCATTCCCTGGCTCCTTTTCACCTTCGTCTATCTTTTCATGCCGAACACGAAAGTAAAGATCAGTTCCGGGATAATCGCCGGGATAATCGCCGGTTCCGCATACCAGATCATCCAATGGATCTATATAAAGTTCCAGATTGGAGTAGCAAGCTACAATGCGATATATGGGACTTTTGCCGCTATGCCCCTTTTTCTCGTTTGGCTCCAGCTAAGCTGGCTCACCGTGCTTTTCGGTGCGGAACTCTGTTTCGCACACGAAAACGTGGAAAGTTATGAACTCGAGCCCGACTACCAGAAAATAAGCCCGTCGCTTAAAAAACTAGTGACATTGAGAATCGCTGCACTGATATGCAGAAACTTCCACGAGGAAAAACCGACGTGCTCCGACATGCAGATTTCACATATCCTCGACATTCCCATACGAAGCGTCAGGGATTCCCTGTCCCAGCTCGAACAGGCTGGAATCATATGCGAGGCGATAGGCGAAGACAACAACAAAGAGGCAGGATACATCCCGGCAATTCCCGTTGAACATATAACAATAGCAAAAGTTCTCGACGGGCTTGATGATGTCGGTGAAAACAATATTGATCATCTTAAATCCGCGGAATTCGCAAAAATCTCCTGTTCCTTAGAAAAATTCAGGGATGAAATCCATAACTCCAAATCGAACATGTCCCTACAGGAAGCTTGATTTCAGATGCAAATTTACAATTCATAAATTCCATACTGCGTTTTATTGATCCGGAATGAATCCTCTCGCTTAATTCTTTTCCGGTTGAACATATCCTCGAATTTTTCTTCCGGGCAAACTAAATATCCAGTGAAATCTTTAGGAAAGGTTTTAACCTTGGTCCAGGGATTTTTCATATAGAAAAAGAAGGGTTCACAGTCGATTTTATAGACCATTAGCGTTTCTCCGGACGGAATAAATTCGTTTATTATTTTTGCAACAGGTCTGAATTTCTCGAAATTTCGCACCACTGGTTGGAACATAGGATAATTGAGCATGAGGATGACAAGCAGGACTGAGAAAATAAAAACCAGACTCACGGAGGAACTCAAAATTTCACGGCGATGGTTGAAAATCTGGTAAAAAATAAATGCGGCAGATGCGAAAATCGCAAAAATAAGAAACGCATGAGTAAAATCAACTTGGGCAAGGCCATTAAGAACTGTTACAAAATCTTTTGATTTTGAGAACAGGCTTTCTATCTTGGCACCGGCAAATTTCATAATTAGAACCGAACTGAAGAGTATCCCACAGGCTAAAACCACAAGAGCAGATAAGGAAAGAGTTATTTTACCCCAGATTTTAACTATTCCGCCTTCAGTTTCGATTTTTGACAGCAAAAGGCCGATCAATACGGTTGCGAGAGGAATTAGAGGCATAGTGTATCTCGCCTTCGTTCCAGGCATCGAATTAACGATGAAAAAAGTGATAAGAATACTTACACCACATCCCTTGAATATTCTAAGACTTTTTTCATCTCTGATGAGCTTTCCTGATTTGAAAAAGAGTGGAATAAATACAATCCAAGGCAGGAAATTAGCAATAGAACCTCCGACCCTTACAAACCAGAGTCCAATCCCGATTCTACCTGTTTTAAACTGAAGAAGCATCTCATTTATCCAGGTTCCGGTAACATTTTCGCCATCCCCAGACACCACAACAGCTCCTCCTCCGTCCGTGGGCCACGCCTGGACAGCCCAGGAAACAAACATTGCCAGCATTATGGCGATCCCAACGAGGTGTCCCCAGGAAAAGACAGTATCTTTGATTCTCTTTTCGTAATACAACACGCCAAATACCATCGAATAAAAGAAAAGCAGGGCAATTGGTCCCTTGATCAAGAGGCATATGCCAAGGAGAATTCCGGGGATGCACCAGAGTTTGAAATTACCCGCTCTGGCGGAGTAGAGATTGAGCCAACTTATCATTGCCACACCTGTGAAGCATATGTATGGTGCCTCGATCTCGCAAATCAAACCTTTTCCAATGATACCTGCACTTGATAGAAATATAAGAGAAGAAATAAATCTTGTACGCAAATCGAGGAAGCCGGAATCCATAAGCATCAGAATGGAAATGAAAACAAGAATGCTCAAAGCCGAAGGCAATCTTGCTGTAAGCTCGCTTTTTTGTCCCGTGGCAATGAATGCCCCAGCTATCATCCAGTTTATCATTGGCGGTTTCTTGAAGTATTTCTCGCCCTCCAGCACTGGAACAGCCCACTCACCAGTCTCCATCATAGTTAGCGCGGGATAAACACGCCTCGATTCGCCAAAGCTAAGCTCGAAAACTCCCAATCCTGGAAGATATATTCCGGCCCATACTAGAACAGTCAGAAGATATGGCAGAAACTTATTTGATAGAATCCCGTTTAAAAAACCTGTTGTCATATCGTTCCTTTGCCTTTTTTTTTATTTTTGCTTTCGCACATAGTTTTCGTTCAATTTCAAAAAGACAAACTCGCGCTTGTCAGCCTTTATCAGCCCGAGATAGTTGGGTTTCCTGTCTGTGAAAAAAGGGTAGATACCATTTTCATCATACTGACTTTTCTCAAGGAGGAAATATCTTGCATTGTCAGGCAGATCATGAAGTTTGTAGATGTGTTTGACGGGATGTCGAATATACACAAGAAAATGTTCGCTTGTGACTTTGAAAGCCCAAATTTCCGCATTTTTTTCTGTTTTCTGATTGATATCAGCCCCAATTAGGCGGTAATTTGGATTTATTGGAATTATCGGGAGAATTATGACTGAATAAAATAGGACAGCACAAACTATCATAAGTGAACTGTGAACAATTAATTTTTCAAAACCGGCAGTTTCATTCCGCCGCCTGAAAAAAAGGGAAATTGTAAAATTCACTATAATCAGCCCAAAAAGGAGTGTTGACAGAGCTAATGGAGACTTGAAACTGTTCATAATTTCCGCCAGTTTTGATGGAATGTTGACAAGGGTGCTGATAATTATGGAGAGAGCCGAGAGATTGAAAAAAATGACAAGTATGGAAAACAGATATGAAATGATGAGTTTCCAAATTTTTTCTATGCTTAATCTGTCTTTCTGGCATGACAGGAACCACCCAAGAACTATGCTTAGAAATGCGAAGGCTGGCATAGAATATCTTCCCCTGGTACCAGGCATCAGACATACCAGAACAAAACCGAGTACGGCACCAAACCTGCAAGCCTTGAATAAGAATCTATCCTTTTCATCGATGGCCTCTATCCATTCCTTTTTCCACATGAAAGGGATGAAAATAAGCCAGGGTGCAAAAGTTCCGATTGCCGAAAGAACTCTTCCTGCCCATTTGAAAGGATTGATATTATCTTTAAAACGTAGCAACAGCTCATGGCTCCAGATGGAGGCCATTGTGGGATCCCCGCTTGATTCCGACTTTTGATAAACAAAGGCAAACCAAGAAAAAAAGATGCCTAACATCAGTATTATTCCTATAAAATGACGGAAAGATAGAAGCTCCTTCTTGGATTTGTAGGAAGAAAGCACTGAAATAACGACAACGTAAAAGAAAAGCAAGATCATAGGTCCTTTTAGAAGAAGTCCAAACCCAATAACGATGAAGGGAATAGTCCAAGTGAGCCATTTTAAGCCGTCGTGCCGGAAATTAACCCACAAATAGATGGATGCCCCCGTGAAACAAGTGTAACTGGCATCGATCTCGGCTTGCCTACCTTTGAAAATCAGTGAAAAAGATGTCAGAAAAATCAATGCTGAAAAAAGTTTTCCTTGTTCCGAAAGAAAAGATGATTTAAGAAAGAGAACAAGGAGGCAGAACAGTAGAATTGAAATGACGGATGGAAGACGGGCTGAAAAATCGGACTGGCCACCCGTCAAAATAAATGACGATGCAATCATCCAATTGATCAGCGGTGGTTTGTTGAAGTAATCTGTCCCGGCAAGTTCTGGCATTGCCCAGTTTCCCGTTTCGAGCATAGTCATTGCGGGAAGAATTCTCTTGTGCTCGTCAAAAGCAACCTGTGGAACTCCAAGAGATGGGAGATATATAGTTGCCCACACAAAAAAGACAATGATGAAATGGAACAATTTATTGTTTGCCATTGTTTTCTTACGTGTTAAAAACATCCGTGTAATCTGTGTGTTCTGTGGGTGTAAGTTTTCTTGTGGTTTTGTTATCTCACAGACTACCCTTCGTGGACGGAATTTCCTTGCTTTTGCCATCTATTTTGACGGCCATCGTGAGAGATTTTGAGAAAGCCTTGAAGACCGCCTCGAATATGTGATGTATTTCATCTCCGCTCATAAGCTTTATGTGGAGTGTCATTCCGCCCTTGACTGAAACGGCATAGAAAAACTCATGGAAGAGCTGGGCATCAATTCCGCCGACCTGATCCACTAGAGTTTTCACATCATATTTGAAGCAGGATCTGCCGGAAAGGTCAAGTGAAACCATCGCGAGCGCCTCGTCCATGGGAAGAATGCACCAGCCATAACGAGCTATGCCGCGTTTTTCTCCGACCGCCTTGTTTATAGCTTCGCCAAGGACAATGCCTAGATCTTCGATTGTATGGTGAAAGTCAACATCGAGATCGCCTCTCGCCACTATTTTAAGGTCAAAAGATCCATGTTTCGAGAAGAGATCAAGCATATGATTAAGAAATGGAATTCCCGTATCCACTGAGCTTTTCCCTGTACCGTCAAGATTAATCTCGACGAAAATTTCAGTTTCCTTAGTTTTTCTCGTAACCGCCGCTTTTCTGAGTGTCTTCATATTTCCAAAAGCCCATTCATAATTTTAAAGCGCATACGATAGACTGTTTTTTCGCAGATTTCAATTTTTTTGCTTAAGATTCTGTCGCAGGTATCGAAAGCGTAGGCGGTGTAGGCGATCTTCTTGCCATCACGTCCCCTTCCTATTTTTGATGGGAAACTCGTATTGTGGCAATTTGTTGCCATTGGCATTTATCTTTTTTTTCCGTTTTTTTCTGTGACCTATGACATTGAACAGGATGCTAGGAAGTCTTGGGAGGAGTCCGGGTATGAAGTTCAATGCTCCGATACAGACGCTTTTCTTTGCTATATGGAGAATTTTAGGCAAATTATAAAATTTACGGTACAACTGTCTTCTCATATCGCTAAGTTCTTCAACCGAGCAGAAATCGGAATATATTTTTCCCTTTGGCCCTATATGGTAGCCTGTATTTTGGGCGACCAACTCCTCAAGTCCTGAGTAGGGGCCAGCCCTTAGAGTTGAGAGAGCTATTGTGTCGAGTTTTATTTTTTGTGCGAAGGGAAGAATTTTTGCCATATCATCCATTGACTCCCCTATACTTCCGAGTATGAAATAGCCGTGAAGGAGCATTTTAGTTTTTGAAAGTATCTTGAAATATTCTTCTATTTGTGCCGTATTAAAGCCTTTGTTCATTGATTTCAGGGTCTTGTCATTTGGCGATTCGACGCCAAGCATGAGGAATACAAAGCCGACTTTCTCCATTTTTTTAAGGACGTCGGGTCTTTTGGCTATCTCCAGTCTGGCATTTATGAAATATTTCTTTCTTATTTTTTTTTCGAGCAGCAAATCGCATATTTTTTCAACTCTGTCCATGTCGAAGGTGAAAAGGTCGTCGGTGAAGCCAATCAAGGTTGCGCTTGTCTGTTCAATTTCTGCGACCACAGATTCAGGCGAACGAGCCGCCCATTTTCTCTTGGTTCCCCAGGGGTTCCTGCTGAACGAACAGAAACTGCAGTTGAACGGACATCCCCTCGAGGATGCTATCATATCCACTTCGAGGCCGGTACCTGCACCACCAAGGATCACATCATAGGTGTATTTTCTCAATCGTCTTTGAGGGAAAACATTGTCCTTGAGTTCACCGGGCATCCTGTTTTTATTGTGTATTATTTCATCATTCCGCCTGAAGCTTATTCCAGTTATTTCTTCAAGTGGAATTCCACGGCATATCTCTTCAATCGCCTCTTCACCGTCTCCGCGGACCACAATGTCAATGTTGGAAAATTTTTCGAGCCATTTCTGCGGGTTTTCCGTTGCATGTCTGCCGCCTGCAATTGTAAATATTCCTGCTGGTGCGGCCTTAAGTTCTGACTCTATGAAATCCTGATCTCGGTCCCAGTTCAGGGAGAAACAAATCATTTCCGTATCCTGACGTATGAAATCGGCAGTTTTCCCTTTTTCCTTGCGCATGTCAACTACTTCGGTGTCCCTAGCGAATGGGCGGATTGTTTCAGCTATGAATTCAAGCCCGAGGGGTGGAAAGAAGCCCACATCATTGAGTTCCCTTCTATAGGGATAGACACAAAGAACGTGGCCCATCTTTTCGGTTGGGCAAAATTTCTTCATGTGCGAATTCATCTTTTTATTGTATCCCGTAAAAAACTGAGAACTTATTTACAAAAAAAAATCATATTGTTTCCACTTTTCCATTTACTCTATTGCCTTTACCATAGTGTAGTTTTTTAACCGGACTATGACGAAAAGATTATTTTTTGGCAATATTTGGAAAATAGATGACATGGATTAACGAGTTAAAAATATGCTGAATTAAGCTCGCCGATATTTCATTTTGGAAGTTTGACTGTAAATATGCTTCCAGTACTCTGAGAACTCTCTACGGTGATTGTACCATTATGTGCTTTCACGATTGCCAGCGCCAAACTGAGGCCGAGCCCATTGCCAGGCAGTGAACGACTGTCATCTGCACGGTAAAAACGGTCAAAAATGTGTTTCTGATCATCCGTACCGATTCCACAACCAGTATCACGCACAATGATGCTGATATTATTGTCATCGGAACTTAGGGACAAGAGGATTTTCCCCTTTTCCGGAGTGTATTTAATGGCGTTGTCTAACAGGTTGGCAACGACACGCTGAAGATATGGAATATTGCATGAGATTGTGATAGGTTCCGGGGGAAGGTCAAGGATAAATTCGATATCCTTCATCTCTGCCAACGGACTGAAAAGAGAATACGCACGTGTAAGCAATTCATTGGCTACGACATCTGTCTTGGACAATACCAGCATTCCAGAGTCAACGGCAGTTATGTCAAGCATGGTGTTTATCATTCCGACCAGTCGGTCACATTCCTCGACCACCTCTCCGGCCATTTCCCTATAATTTTCAATTGAGGGATCGCCGCCGACCGTTGTTTCGATCGTGCCCCGAATTCTTGTTATGGGAGTTCGGAGATCGTGCGCGATGTTGTCAGTCACTTCACTCAGCTGTGTGATGAGAAAACGTATTTTATTGATCATGTCATTGAAAGCCGACACAAGATTTCTGATTTCCTCTCCCTCGTTTCCATAAGGGACCTGTCCGCTGAAGTTTCCCTGTCCAATGTTCAGGGCGGCCTCGCTTACCCGGTCAACTCCAGCCATTGATTTTTTTGAGACAAACCATCCCACGGCCGATCCGAAAAAAAGCGATGACAGGAAGACGGAGATGAATATGTTGGAATAAGTCTTGAGCAGTTTTTCCTCGTAGGAAAGCCTTATTCCCACCTCGAGAATGTTGCCGTCGAAAATGCGACGGTCGCAGATGCGAACCTTGTTGGAAACACCGGAAACAGTGACAGTTCTGAATTTGCCTGTTTCATTTTCAACTCCTTCTATGAAATGTCTATTGAAGCGGAGACCCGGCCAGCGGCTCAAATCCGAATTTGCAAGAATCCTGCCGTCCGGAGAGATAAGACATATGAAGATTGTTTTTGTCCCTTCACGCAGGCTTTCGGCAACAAACCCCTTCTCAAGAAATTCCAGTTCATTCTTCACTTTTGTTTCTATTTCTAACACTTTCTCATTCTGATCTATCTTTACCTCATATATGATGTCACTGGACACGCCTGTTATTTCATAAAGTAACTTATTGTCAACCATAACGGTTTCACTGTGAACGACAACCAGGTTTTTCACTGCATTCTCCGCTATGGCGATGATGTTTTCCGGTATGTGCACATTGGGTGCCAGCAATTCATTGTCCTCGTAAGATTCGCCTTTCAAATAGAAATCTTCGATCTTTTCTGAAACAGTAATCAGTCTTTCGTCAACCTGCCTTGTGACATTCACATACAGAAACACATATATGATGGAGAAAAACAGGAGTGAAGAGAAGGAAAATAGCATGACATACCAAAGGGCGACCTGGAATTTGACAGTCCTGAAGATGCTGTTATTTTCTTTCTTCAAGAACATAGCCGAAACCTCTCACTGTATGTATCAGATTTGTATTGAAAGGACGGTCTATCTTCTCTCTGAGGCGGCAGATTCTCGCTTCAACTATGTTGGTCTGCGGGTCAAAGTTGTATTCCCATACGTTTTCCATTATCATAGTTTTGGAAACAACCCTGCTGGCATGCCGCATGAGATATTCAAGGAGGGCATATTCAAGTGGCTGGATATCAATTCTTTCGCCACAGCGGTAAACTTTGTGGCTGAGCAGTTCAATTTTCAAGTCGCCCACTGTGAGTGTCGAGGGTTCTGCTATGGCACTCGCCCTGCGATGCAACGCCTGGATCCTTGCGAGGAGCTCCGAGAAGGCGAACGGTTTCACAAGATAGTCATCGCTGCCTTTTTCAAGTCCTTTTATCCTGTCGTCAACTGAATTCTTGGCACTCAGTACAATTATTGGGACAGCAATATTCTTCCTGCGAATATCTTCAATTACTGCGAAACCGTCGAGCTTTGGCAGCATGACATCAATCACTGCCGCATCAAATTTCTCAGCAGTCGCCTTGAAAAGGCCATCCAGACCATTGTCACAATGCTCTACTGTGTAACCCGACTGTTTTAGTCCTTTGACAATGAAATCGGCGGTTTTCCTGTCATCTTCTATCAGCAATATTTTCATGTTATTAGCTATAGTGCTCCGCAGTCAAAATTTATCATGTTGAAATTAATGGTTTAAATCTTCCTGAGTAAGGTGGCGGAGGACAAGGTAAGATTTTTCTGGTCGAAACCTCAAAGGGGAAAATCATACTTATGACCACGGACATGTCCCTTATTTATGTTCAAACATCCGTAGTTTCCTGTACTTCTCCTGCTCCATCTTCAACTACTATTTCAACAACTTTTGTTACATCTGTAATCTTATCTTCCTCGTTCAGACGCACAATTCTGACACCCTTTGAGGCCCTTCCGACACTTCTAATCTCATCCACCCGGATACGCACCATCTGGCCATCACGCGTCATTACGAGAACCTCATCGCCTTTTGCTATCTTGAATGTGTTCACTACATTTTCGCCGGGACGAAGTTTAATGTTTGTTACACCTTTCGCTCCACGTCTTGTCTTTCTGTAGAAGCTCACGAAACTGCGCTTGCCCATTCCTCCATCTGTAACTACAAGTATTTCGGGGCCGGCACCACCCTCTGAATCGTCCTCTGACTCCACGAATGCATCCACGATTTCCATGCTTACAAGATAGTCTCCTCCAATTTTGAACCTCATACCCGTGACACCCATTGAAGCTCGGCCCGTCGGTCTTATTTCAGTCTCTGAGAAGCGGCAGGCCATTCCCTGTGCGCTCGAGAGTATGATTTCCTTCGTTCCATCGGCAAGCTGCGCGTCAATCAGATCGTTTCCTGGCTCAATTATCAATGCCCTTATGCCTGTCCGCCTGAGATTTTTAAATTCCGAAAGCCTGGTTTTCTTTATGATCCCATTTCTTGTGGCCATAACAATGAAGAGGTTTTCGTTTTCCATGTCATCCTTCGAGACTGTGAGCATTGTCTTTATTTTTTCGCCAGGTTCAACCTTGATCATGTTGACAATGGCCTTACCTTTGCTGGTTCTTGAGCCTTCCGGTATCTCATATACATTGAGCCAGTACATGAAGCCCTTTTCTGTAAAGAAGAATATCAGGTCGTGGCTGTCCGCGTTGAAAAGATGGTCAACAACGTCCTCATCTTTGGTCTCCATCCCCTTTATGCCTTTGCCTCCGCGGTGCTGTGCGTCGTAGATGTCCGCTCTTACACGCTTTATGTAGCCTGTCTTGGTGACAGTTATGACGCAGGAATGTCTTTCTATCAGATCGGCGATGTTAAGATCGCGGTCATCCATGGTTATTTCCGTTCTCCTGTCATCTCCGTATTTATCCCTGACCTGGGCGAGTTCGTCTTTTATCACACTGAGGAGCAGAGTTCTGTTTGCGAGGAGGGACTTGAGATATGTTATCCTCTCCATCACTTCATTGTATTCCCTTTCCAAGTCCTCTATTGCAAGTCCGGTAAGCTGATGGAGTCTCATTTCAAGAATGGCATCCGACTGTTTCTGCGAAAGTTTGAAGCGTGTAATAAGCCTGACAGCCGCCTCTTCCCTTGTTCTGGACTCCCTTATTATCTTAACTACCTCGTCAATGTTTTTTACGGCGATGAGCAGGCCTTCCAGGATATGCGCTCTTGCTTCGGCCTTCTCAAGTTCAAACTGGGTTCTTCTCCTAACTATTTCTTCGCGATGGTCTATATATGCCTGAAGGATCTGCTTCAAGTCCATCATTTTTGGGCGCTTGCCGTCAACCACGAGGAATATCGAACCGAAAGTCGTCTCGAGCTGGGTATGAGCATAGAGCTGATTAAGGACGACCGTGCCCATCGCCCCCTTTTTTATGTCCAGCACTATTTTTATACCTACGCGATTGCTGGTCTCGTCCCTGAGACCAGAAATTCCGACGATCTTTTTGTCGTTTACAAGTTCACCTATCTTCTCTAATAGCTGTTCCTTGTTGACCATATACGGAATTTCAGTCACCACGATATGTTCTCTTCCGTCTTTTTCTACAACCTCGGCCTTTGCCCTGATCCGTATGGATCCTCTTCCTTTTTCATAAAGTTTGTGAATTTCATTAATGCCGCAGATTGTTGCGCCGGTCGGGAAATCAGGTCCTTTCACAAAAGTCATTAGATCGGAGACCTGGGCAGAAGGATTTTCAAGAAGATGAATTGTCGCATCTATAATCTCTCTCAGATTGTGCGGTGGAATATTTGTTGCCATTCCCACGCCGATTCCTGTGGAACCGTTCACAAGAAGATTAGGATAGCTCGAAGGCAAAACCGCCGGTTCCAGAGTTGATTCGTCAAAAGTTGGTGCCATGTCCACGGTGTTTTTTTCGATGTCGCGCAGAAGTTCCTCCGCCAGTCTTTCTAGACGGCACTCCGTGTAACGGTAGGCTGCAGGCGGATCCCCGTCTATGCTCCCGAAGTTTCCCTGCCCGTCAATCAGCGGCATACGCATCGAGAAATCCTGTGCCATTCTGACGAGAGTGTCATATATCGATGCGTCACCGTGCGGGTGGTAGTTACCTATGACTTCTCCAACGACTTTGGCACACTTCGTGTAGCTGTGTGATTTGCTGAGACCAAGCTTGTGCATCGCGTAGAGTATCCTGCGGTTCGCAGGCTTAAGACCATCGCGAACATCCGGTATCGCCCTTCCAACGTTCACACTCAGCGCATATTGCAAATATGCGGTGTGCATTATGTCTTCAATATTTATAGGATAATCGTTTTTGTTTATCTGTTGGCTATCTTCATTTTCGCTCATAAAACCTAAATCCTGAAGTGTTGTTTATTGTAAAAGACACATAATCTATTGTAGTATTCATATTTAACAAGGTGAAAACACACCAAAAAAATACAAAATCAGCAATATTTTTCAGCTTTAAATTAATATCTGTTTGTATTGACCGACAGATAACAATATTTTTATTGCAGTAGAGGAGCTTTCTGTAAGTTTTAAAAACAACAAATAAAGGGGAGAAGTATTTATGGCTAATGTTCCAGGTGCGGAAAAAAAAATCTTGGCGGGAATTCTTGGAATTGTCCTGGGTGGACTAGGAATTCATAAGTTTGTGCTCGGATACAACAAAGAAGGCATCATAATGTTACTTGTTTCTATTCTATCCTGTGGATTTCTGGCATGGGCGACTGGTATTATCGGTCTCATCGAAGGGATCATTTATCTTACAAAGTCCGACGAGGATTTTGTAACCACATACATCACCAATAAGAAACCTTGGTTCTAAAGTAAATACTCACTGAACGAACATGGTTCAGCGAATATTTACTCAGTTTTGAAATGTGGAATTTGCTTTTTCATGTTAAATGCCTTTTTTGTTCCCATTCTGTCATGTCTCTTGCCGATATTACACGGATCAGCGTTCCGCTTTTCGATAGTTTTTCAAATGCAAATGGCTGAAAACCAGCCCCGAAGCTCAAAAACTCTTAAAATAAATATCTATTGAAAGACCGGTTTTCCCTAATATTTACATTGAAAAGATAGAGGATTTAAGCTATCGTTACCGTTAGAATCGTTGGTTGCAAGTTTGCAAGCGACGGGGCGGAGCGTGTATTGCATCCGCAATGCACGCGCAAAGAGATAAGGGGTAAGAGGAAAGCTTATGTTTCCCGCTTACCCCTTTCCCGCTTACCCCTTAACGTGAGCGAAGCGAATATATGAAAAGACCTCATTTCAGATTTGAAGATTTACAAATATGGCATTTGGCTAAAGAACTTGCTATGGCTTTTCACAAGCAAGCGGAAAAATTAGAAAAAAGAGGTTTGTTCAGATATGCCGAACAATTACGTGCAGCCGGACTTTCGCTGACAAACAATATAGCAGAAGGATCTGGAAGTTTGCACAAAAGAGAATTTCACCAGTTTTTAAATATTGCCAGACGTTCTTTGTTTGAAGATGTCTCAATGTTGCTTGTTTTTGAATCTATGGAACTGCTTGATGAAGAAATAACGACATCACTTTTATGGAAAGCGATGATTTAAGCCGGAAAATAATGGCTTTTATGCGAAGTAAAAAGCAAACATAGGCTTGCGGCAATAGGCAAGAGCAAAGTATAAATGGAAAAACTCTTTCACACTTTCCTCTTCCCTCTTGGCTCTTTTCCCTTACCTCTTACCCCTTTGCGTGAGCGAAGCGAACAAAAATGGCCAATATAGAAAAAAACGAACTTCTTGAGCTGGAAATTCTCAAGCATGTCGAGCAGACCCAGCGTCTTAACAACCGCATGGCTGCCACAAAGCTTGGATGCAGCGTCAAGCTTGCCCATGAGCTTCTGAAAAAAATGGTTGATCGTGGGCTGCTCCACGTGACGAAACTTCATTCACGGCGCTGGGATTATTTTATAACTCCGCATGGAATTGCGGAAAAAGCCAGGCTTACTTACGAATTCATTGATTTTTCGATGCATTTCTACAACGAGGCCCGCAAACAGAGTTCACGGGTTTGCAGAGATATTGCTGAATCCGATAAGAAGACCGTCGCCCTTCTCGGATGTGGAGATCTTGCGGAAATAGCATATCTCGGCATAAAGGAATGGGGTCTCGAATTGGCAGATATATATTGCGAGGGTAAAGAGGATTTTCTTGGTCACAAAGTCAGGCCAATGTCAGAAGTGAAGGATTCCAATGCCGATGCTATTCTGATATGCATCTATGATAGGAAAAATCCAATGGCTATAAACTATCTTCCCGAAAACATTTCCAAACTTCCGAATATGTACTGGATTTTCAAGGAACACAGGAACAAAATTTCATAAGTATAAAATTGAGAAATCATCCACGAATTGCATTAATTTGCACTAATTACTTGAAATTCATGTTAATTGGTGAAATTCGTAGATTATGCTTTTTTATCGTAAGGTAAGTCAAATCTATAACTAGGAGCTTACATGATTCCTTTGATGAAACACACTTTTTTGAACGAGATAGAGACAAAGAAAGCACTTTCCGAGTTTATAACCGTCTCCGACAAACTCAGCATGGGGAAAAAATGCTTTGAGTTCGAGAAGAAATTTGCCAGATATCAGACAAGCAGGCATGCCATCCTTTTCAACAGCGGTGCGAGCGCGAATCTCGCAGTAATGCAGTCGCTCAGAAATCTTGGCAAACTCAAGCCTGGTGACAAGATCGGGTTTTCTGCCCTTACATGGTCAACAAATGTCATGCCTATTATACAGATGGGTTTCGAACCTGTGCCAATAGACTGCGAAGTTCGCACATTGAACGTCTCATCGCAAATCCTCGAAAAAAGACTTAAAGAGATCAAAATTGCAGCGCTTTTCATAACAAACGCGCTCGGACTTACAGGAGATCTCAACAAGATCAAAGAAATCTGCAACAGAAAAAAAATAATCTTAATAGAGGACAACTGTGAGGCGCTCGGAACGGAACTTCCCAGCGGAAAATCAGGCACTTTCGGGTCGGCGGCAAGCCACTCCTTCTTTGTAGCACATCACATGAGTACTGTGGAAGGCGGAATGCTGTGTACCGATGATGAGGAACTGGCCGAAATGACAAGGATTGTCCGGGCTAACGGATGGGACAGAAATCTTACACCGTCGCAACAGCTTAAGTGGAGAAAAAAATTCAAGGTCAACAATGAATATGAGTCAAAATATGTATTTTACGATCTTGCCTACAATCTTAGGCCGACTGAGATAACCGGTTTTTTGGGAATCGAACAACTTAAATATCTGAAAGACAATGTCAAAAGACGCGAAAAAAACTATCGTCTGCTTGAATCGGCGGTCGAAAAAAATCCAGAACTCATCCCATTTGACACTTCGCATCTCAAAGTAGTGTCGAGCTTTGCTTTTCCTATAATCTGCCGCGATCCGAAAGCAATGAAAAAATATCTTCTGAGATTTTTCGAAGCGGCAATAGAAATCAGACCTGTAATTGCGGGAAACATCCAGAAACAGCCTTTCTATAAAAAATATGTCAAAAAACTATATCCACTACCCAATGCGGACTTCATCCACAATCATGGGTTCTATTGCGGAAACTACCCGGAACTCGTCGACTCTGATCTGAAAATCATACTGGACTGTTTGAAGTCATAATGCGGCAGAGTTAATGCATGCAAGGCAGCATTGGAAAATCCAGACATAAAAGCAAGAGAATTGTCTACGGGAATTCTCAATTTATTGGCAGACGAATTATACAAAAAGAGAAGGGAAGAAAACAATAATGAAAACAGCGCTTGTCACAGGAATAACAGGCCAGGACGGATCGTATCTTACAGAACTACTTTTGAGCAAAGGATACAAAGTCTATGGAATAATCCGCAGATCATCATCGTTCAATACGGAGAGAATAGAACATCTCTACAAGGATCCGCACGAAAAACGTGCAATGGAACTTGTATATGGCGACCTGAACGACACCAGTAGCCTCGCGGAGATCGTCCACTCTGTGAATCCGGACGAAATATACAATCTCGGGGCGCAAAGCCATGTCCGGGTATCATTCGATATTCCCGAATACACCGGGGAAATAACCGGAATGGGAACTTTACGACTGCTCGAAGCTATAAGAAGGACAGGATGCAAGGCCCGCTTCTATCAGGCTTCAAGCAGTGAAATGTTCGGGAAAGTCGTCGAAACTCCACAGAAGGAAACCACCCCCTTCTACCCGCGGAGCCCCTACGCCTGTGCAAAGGTGTATTCATACTGGCTGACAGTGAACTACCGGGAAAGTTACAATATGTTTGCCTGCAACGGCATTCTGTTCAACCACGAATCTCCGAGGCGCGGAGAGACATTTGTAACAAAGAAAATTACCCGGGCCGCCACAAGAATCAAACTCGGCCTTCAGAATAAGCTTTTTCTCGGTAATCTCGATTCCAAAAGAGATTGGGGTTTTGCTGGCGACTATGTCGAGGCAATGTGGCTCATGCTACAGGCCGACAGCCCTGAAGATTATGTCGTGGCAACCGGTGAAACATATTCAGTCAAGGAATTTCTTAAGGAGACTTTTAGCCTGCTGAATCTCGAATGGGAGAAATATGTTGAAATGGACCCCCGTTACTTGCGCCCGTCCGAAGTTGACCTTCTGCTCGGTGACAGCTCCAAAATACGGAAAAAACTCGGATGGCAGCCCAAGGTTGGATTCAAGGAACTCGTAAAAATGATGGTAGAATCCGACCTGAATCTGGCACGCCAGGAAAAATTAATCAAAGATTCCAAATGAAACCCTAATTCCACTAATCTACACGAATTTTTTATCGTTGACAAATAATTGCTTGAATCAAATCTGAGAAAAACATTTACCCTTTCGGAGATATCATCTGTTCTAAAGATGGCTTTTTGAAAGCAAAACATCCGGGCTCTTCCGAAGTTGAAATAAGAGACATGTTTTTTGATGACATGCTAAAAAGAAAGGAAAGACAATGGAAGGTGCTAACTTCCTCATCGAGGCATTGAAAAGCGTAGCCCTGCTTTTTAACGAATCCAAAAAAACACACAAGTTTTGCCTCTGGACACTGATTTCTTTGTCCCTGTTTTTTTCTGGCTGTGAAGAGGAGAAAAACAATGTTTCCATGGAGGTAAAGGACGGAAATCTTGAAAGAAACAGCAGTATTTGCAGCACAACAGATAATGGTGAGACAAAGCCCATCAGCAAAGAACGCCTGGATGCTCTTGAAAAAAAATTAGGTATTGCTGCTTCAGACGCCGATAAAACTTCAGGAACAAAAATATTCAGAAGAAAACTCAAGGGTGTAACCGATAATGAGTATGAAGACGGGAAAATATGTTTTTATGAGTTTAAAACACAGCTCGGCTCTGGATCTGTATATCTTGAAAGAATATGGGGCAATGACGATCTTGTGACCGATTTGGAAGCCGATTTCAAGGCTGTTGGACACGCATGCCAACTCCTGTCGGAATGGATGGATGAAGTCTTGGCTAAAGACAAGGTTCAAAATCGGGAAAAAGTCGGAGAATTCATCAACGGACCAATGCTGTTGGCGGCAAAAAATTTCATCACATATAAACGCGTTTATCAAAAAGAAGAGGACAGAATTGCTAGGTTCATTATGTATCTCACGGATCATTTCAAACTGGACATTGAAAGAATTAGGGAAATAAAATTAGAATTAGGCGAAAGAGTTAGCAGATACGAAGCCATTGAAATGAATCAGGAGAAAAAGAACGAAACGGATGGCCTGGGAGCTCTTCTTCTTGTGACAAGCATTTTGATTGAATACGGTCTTCCAGAAAATCCCGAGCTTTCTGCATATCTTCGGAATAACCCGATTGAAACTAAAAGTGCGGAATTCGCAGAATTCATTATGGAACGTCCGGAATCACAGGCATTAATGACTGATTCGCAAAATGAGCCTGCCAACAAAAAACTTGAACCCATTGAAATCCTTTTTAACGGACTAACAATAAAATTGATTGATTCTAATTTCTTCGGGCCTGACAATCCAAGAACATTTTCCTACACGTTGGCCATCCCTGAAAACACCCTGCCAGTGGATATTTTAACAAATGGAACCTCAACTGGCTCAGGGATAATAACTTGGCAATATTCATCGAAAGACAAGTATTCCGTCGGTCAACCTCCTTTTGCATACGCTTCCTGGTGTAAATTGGACGAAGATTTTCAGAATGAGCATTTTGGGAAAATTCTGGTGGATAAAAATAAACTGCTGGATTACACATTTTTTATTATCGGGCTCAATCCTGAAGAACTTTCCGAATGGGAAAGAGTGCTTGAACAGTCAAATCCGTCAGACAATATTGCAGAATTGCTGAAACAAAATATCAGTTGGTCAGAAGAAAAGAGAAAGATACTTGGATTTGATGATGTCATTCGCCTGTTTGAACCTCCAAAATCCGAGCCGGGAAAATAGTTGTTAAATGAAATATACCGACGATTATAATGCGAAATTCAAAATCTGGGCAGAGGAAAGAAAGGTACATCCACTGCCGGAATTCGAATTTCCATTCAAGATCGAATCCAGGAAGTTTAATTCCTACAAAGAATTCGACGACTGGAAAACTGACCTTGTCAAACGTATTGCGAAGGCGGGAGGATTAAGATGGAAGAAATAATTCAAAGGATAAATATGGAAAAAAACAGTAAAATATATATTGCCGGGCATACCGGAATGGTGGGATCGGCAATTTGCAGATATCTGGAAGCCAGAGGATTTAAAAACATCGTATCGAGAAATGGGGATGAACTGGATTTGCGAAATTCGCAGGCCGTCGAAAGCTTTTTCAAGGCTGAAAAGCCGGAACTGGTCTTCTTATGCGCCGCAAAGGTCGGTGGAATAAAAATCAACAGCAAGGAACCAGCCTCATTCCTATATGACAACCTGATGATCTCAGCAAACGTCATTCATAATTCATATCTCCACGGAGTTAAGAAGCTGTGCTTCCTTGGCAGTTCCTGCATATATCCTCGTGAATGCCCACAGCCGATGAAGGAGGAATATCTCATGACTGGTCCCTTCGAACCCACCAACGAGGGATATGCGGTTGCGAAATTCGCAGGTTACAAACTCGCATACTACTACGCTACACAATACAGGATGGACACAATCTCCATAATGCCATGCAACCTATATGGGAAAAATGATCATTTCGACCTTGAAAAAGCACATGTCCTTTCCTCTCTTGTCAAAAGATTTTGCGATGCCATTGAAAATCGGATGGATTCCGTCACCCTTTGGGGAACTGGCTCGGCAAAAAGAGAATTCATGAATGTTGATGACTTCGCCGAAGCCGCCCTCTTTCTAATGGACAAATGGGAAAATCCTGAAATCATAAATGTCGGTACTGGATCAGACATCTCGATAAAGGATCTTGCCGAAAAAATTGCGGGTTTCGCAGGGTTCAAGGGAAAAATCCTATGGGATCATTCAATGCCAGACGGAATGCTGCGGAAATGTCTCGACATCTCTAAAATAAATTCCCTCGGATTCATCCCTCGGATTACACTCGATGAGGGAATCAAGGAAATGATCAAAACTTATATTGACTTACATAAATGTTGTATTAATTCATAATCTTCTTCATGAACGATCCAGGTTTTCATTAGTATGATAAAAAATATATACATAGAACTTACCGAAAAATTCAACGATGGCAGGCTGAGGGCTGTAATTTGTTCTGGACAGGCCGCCGTTCTCCATAGAATAGCAATGATGAGCAAAGATGGAGACTGGATAATAATGGAGGATCAGGAATGCCTTTCTCATATAATACATGTACTGGAAGGTTATGGAGCATCGTACCGTTTTGGAGCGCCACTTGACATTCGATGGCTTAAAGCCGGTTGGAGTTCTCATTTTGAATTCATGCATCAAAACATAAGGATCAGAACAGACTTTTTTACACGGCCCCCACGTATTTCTTCTGAAATGTTGGAGCAGTTATGGAAGGAATCCGAAGGGAAGCATCCACCTTTTACGAACAAGCAATTTCTTGCCGAGATGAAAAAAACAAACCGTGAAAAGGACTATGCTGTCATTGGTGAGATTGCAAAAAAGATGGAAAATCCCCGGGATATCCTGCTATATTCAAGAAGCGCCAGGGACATAATTGAACTTGTTGGGGCTTTCCCTAAGTTAGTTGAGGAAATCAAAGAGAGCAGAGAACTACTGTTGAAATTACCATGTTCTATTGATGAACTTGAAAAGGAACTGGATGCCGAAAGAAGAAAGCTTATGCATGCGAACGAAGATAGGCTCTTAAAATATACAAAAGCTTCCCAGAAATGGGCTGAAAAATGGATAGAAGTGCAAAGTCTTGTTTCTGGAAGAACATTGACTGAATCCCATGCTATAATTCTAAAAAATGCAGAAGGAGTTCTACCATTTCTACCGTAAAAAAAACAAATTTTAAAGATGAATTTTTAAGTGAAGAAGACTTGTCTCTTGCCAATATGAGTGATGAAGAGCTTGAAGCATATTGGAATTTCTGGCTTGAACTGGCTCAGATAACTAATCAGGATGATGAAGATCTCTACTCTCACGGAGTTTTTACACAATTCCCATTTAATATGAAAAATGAGTATGGGTGAAGGATTTCTTCTCATCAAAAGGTTTCGCAAAAAAAAGCTACATTGAAAAAAAATTAGTAAAATTTATTTTCCATCAAAAACATTGGACGTGGGCTTGATAATAAGCGATTCTCAAAGTATCGTTACCTATAGTAACGTTAATTACCTGTGCAATTGACGGGGCGGAGCACGGGAAGACTGTCCACAAATAACAATTTGAATGAAAAGTTCACCACTAACAGATACTAACGGTCCACTGAACTATTACGATTAAAGATTTTTATGAAAGAAATAGCTGATTTATTGAATGAAATGTGCCGGACAGGCATAATCAAAAAATATGCCATATTTGGGGCAGTTGCGCAGATGAGATATACTGAGGCTGTTGTCACGATGGACTTGGATATATTGATTGCCATACCAGATACTGATTCTCTTGCAATACTTCGTCCGATCTATGAATATTGTGCCAGGAAAGGGTATAAGCCGGAAGGCGAAGCGATACGAATCGGCATATGGCCGGTTCAATTTATTCCTACCTTTGACGACTTGTCCAGGGAAGCTATGGATTGTGCGGAGGAAGCAGATTTAGATGGTGTTTTTGTCCGTGTTGTAAAAGCTGATTATCTTGCTGCTATGGCATTAAAAGTGGGCAGGGCAAAAGATAAAACAAGAATCCTTGCCCTTCTGGAGGCAAATGCGGTAACAACCGAAGAAATGGGCAATATTGCTATGAAACACAACCTTGCAAAGGAATGGAAACAGTTCAAGGAAAAGTTGCTGGATGAAAACTGAATCTAAAAATCTTCTCGAACGTCAGGCGTTATGGCAAAAGACACGCAAGAATGAATCCTGGGCCGACAAACTGAAAAAATCAGCTCAAGCCCGTGATTCATTAAGCAATTTTGCTTCAAGTAGTCGAAAAAGCATCACTACTAAAGGTCCTCTAACAAGAATTAACATGTAAACCTTGCTGTGAATTTTATTTTGTCCTACAACAATTAAACTCCCAGCAACTATTCGTTAGTGTTTTGTTAGTGCAGGTTAGTGGTTAAAAAAATCTTATAATTCGTTTAATTCGGTAAATTCGCTGACAAAATCGCTGCGTCTCAGCATCGCTGCGCGAGATATTCTTATGTCCGTGTAATTCGTGTGTTTAGTAGGTAAAAAAATAAATTTATGGTGTCCAGAAATTCATTATGATCTTAATGTTCAGACAACTATGGGATCTATTCACGCTCAAGGAGCGCCTGATATGTTTTGCCCTACTATTCATGATGCTGGTATCAGCCACTCTGGAGATTTTGGGGATTGGTCTGGTTATGCCTGTCATCGCATTGCTTGCAAGACCGGAACTGATCGAGCAGAACAGGCATTTGAAAATGTTGCAAAATTTTCTTCAACCATCTTCACATGAGAGTTTTCTGATAATTTTATGCGCAATTATGATCATTCTTTTCATATTAAAAAATTCCTTCCTTGCAATGCAAAACTACATCCAAGCCAGATTCATCTTCCAAAAGGGAGCGCAACTGGCATCCAAGCTTTTCGACAACTATATTCATGCACCATATAAATTCCATCTTGCACGAAACTCGGGACATCTGATAGGTTCCCTGGGGTTGGCTTCAGGTTTATGTAGTGGAATTCTTGTCCCAATGATGGTTCTTCTTGCCGAGCTTATAATTATTGTCAGCATCCTGATCTTGCTTTTACTTTTGTCTCCATACGTTACGCTTGGCCTTATAGTAGTGGTACTCTTGATATCTGCTATGGTATATTTCCCTTTCCGGAGATGGAACGGGAAATTAGGTAATTCCATGGTGGAAGAATCCATGGAATTGTCAAAAATTGTATTGCAGGGACTTAAGGCGGTAAAAGAAAGCAAGATTAGGAACGTGGAAGATTACTTTTCGAAGGATTACCTGTCACACTCAACCAGTTACAATCATATTCAGGCAAACATTTCTTTCATGGGCAATATTCCAAGATTCATGATTGAGGCATTGCTTGTTGTAGTCGGCATGGGAACACTAATCATTTTGGTACTTTGCGATAAAAGCGTTGGATCTATAACCATGACTCTTTCTCTTTTCGCAGTTTCATTGGTCAGGCTGATGCCATCAATGAGCCGAATCCAATACAGTCTTACAACGATAAGACATGGACAAGGAGTCTTCGAGCCGCTTTCAAGAGAGCTCTGCTTCTTTGAACGGGAAGACAAGACTCCAAAATATCTGGACTTCAAATTTACTTCCAAAATATCCATAAAAAGTCTCTGTTTCCGCTATTCTGATGCTTCTCCAGACATATTTGAGGACTTTTCTCTTGACATACAGAAAAATTCTTCAATTGCTTTCGTAGGTGCGACAGGATGCGGAAAAACGACATTGGTTGATCTTATTCTGGGTCTCCTTAAGCCGGTCTCCGGCAAAATTTGCGTTGATGGAGTTGACATTGAGGAGAATATTCCCGCCTGGCAGACACGGATCGGCTACGTCTCTCAATTCATCTACCTGCTGGACGACAGTATAAAGGCAAATGTTGCTTTTGGGGTGCCATCCAATCGAATAGATGACAACCGTGTCCGGGAATGCCTTCAAATCGCTCAGATTCTTGATTTTGTCGAATCCCTTCCACAAGATATTGACAACCTTATCGGAGAAAACGGCATTCAACTTTCTGGTGGGCAGCGCCAACGTGTTGGTATTGCCCGCGCTCTTTATCACAGACCCGAGGTACTTGTCCTTGACGAGGCGACTTCCGCCCTTGACAACGATACGGAAAAAGCCTTCGTTGATGCTCTTAAAACTCTTCATGGAAAACTCACCATAATCATAGTGGCGCACAGATTGACAACAGTGCAAAATTGCGATCGGATTATAAAAATCAATGATTCCCTATGATATAAAACCGAGCAGTTCACCACTAATGAAAGCTAACGGTTTGCCAACTCAGCTCTGTGTTTGCCGTTGGCGAGTGCGTAATTGGATTTAAACGATATGAGTTGAATTATTGATCTGACATACTATATTACAGTTCGAACGGGAATAAGGATAGTAATGCAGGTATTCCTACCTGCTAATTGAAGAACTACAGGCAGGAATGCCTGTGTTACTTTTGTGGCGTATTTGCTTAACTTAGTGAAATTCGGGTCGAAGGGAAACAAAAGGGAATTTAAACAGAGCTATACATGTCAAGAGAAATAATTGAAAATGTATTGAGACGGGGCGATAAAAAAGATGAACGATCCTTCGACAGGGATTTCTGGAAGAAAGCAGGTACAGAAGCTATTTTTTCCGCCGCATGGGAAATGACCGCCGAAGTTTCTTCAATAAGAGGGCAAAATGTCGGCCAATCAAGACTTCAAAGAAATATTCAGACTATTAAACGCAGAAGAGGTTGAATACGTCATTGTCGGTGCGCATGCGGTCATGTTCTACACTGAACCGCGGTATACTAAGGACATTGACATACTCGTTAATCCAACTGTGGAAAATGCCAGGAAGGCGTGGAATGCTCTTGCAAAATTTGGAGCACCATTGAAAAACATCTCCGAAAGCGATTTTATGGACAAGGATTTGATTTATCAGGTTGGCATTGAACCCAATAGAATTGACATAATAATGAGTATTGCCGGGGTGGAATTTGACCAGGCATGGAGAAACAGGCAAACCTCTTCATATGATGGTATTCCTATTAATATTCTCTCCAGAGATGATCTGATAAGAGCAAAAAAAGCATCAGGTCGGAGACAGGATCTTTTAGACTTGGAAAGATTGATTTAGATGTTCCCAAGAGCTCACACACGAAACTCTTGTAAATGTCTATCAACTGGGCATAAGCCAGAATAGGCTTGCCCGAGACATTGGGGTTCCTCCGAGGAGAATAAACGAAATATGTCTTGAAAAGAGAGGTGTCAGTGCCGTTAAAAGTCTTCCTCCATTTTGAATTTCAAGCTTCAGTTTTCGGAGAGGAGATTCCAAGGCTGAATCTACTTCCTAAAAAGAAGCTATTACATTATATTGACCAAAGGCATCTGAATAACAATTAATCTGTCAACGAATTGGACGAATTTAAATACAAATTTTATTTGTTTTTTTATCTACATAATTTGTAGAAATAAAAACAAACAGAGGGTATATATTGGTGTAGGATTAGTTCGCTTAATTAGATAAATTTGTTGATGAAAATTAGAAAGAATAAAATGAACGACTTGATACCAGTGGAACGCATTGAAAATAAAATCCTGCTTCTCAGGGGGCATAAAGTTATTCTTTCAAATGATTTGGCGGAACTTTACAATGTTCTTCCAAAACGACTTATTGAACAAGTAAAAAGAAATCTCGAAAAATTTCCTGATGATTTTGTGTTTCAGCTTACTAAACAGGAAGTTATGGCTTTGAAGTCGCAAATTGCGACTTCAAAGAAAGGTCGGGGAGGTGTGCGGAAATTACCTTATGCCTTTACTGAGCACGGCGCAATCATGGCTGCTAATGTTCTGAATTCCAAGAAGGCTTGCGAAATGAGCATATTAGTTGTCAGAACATTTGTGAAAATCAGGAAGACATCTTTTGAAATTAAAGAAATTTCTGACAGGATCAAAGAACTTGAAAACAAGGTTGGGGAAACGGATTCAGAGGTTAAGTATCTTTTCGAAGCAATACGTCAACTCATGGCTCCACCTCCGCTTCCTCCCAAAAGAAAAATCGGTTTCCAGCCAGATAGTTTATAAAAATCAAAAAATAATCCTTGCTGTGAATTTGATTTTACGGAGTAAAATAAAACTCACAGCAAATATTCGTTAGTGACTCTTATTAGTGAAAATTAGTGGTTAAAAAATCTTATAATTCGTTTAATTCGGTAAATTCGTTGACAAAATCACTCCGTCTCTGCCTGCAGTGAGCCTGTCGAACCAGCTTCGCCGCGCGCGAAGATCTTATTTTCGCGTTTTGTAATTGAAAAGTCTTCTATTTGTTTTTTCAATTCTATACGATAAGTTGCTTATGAAGGGCAAAAGGCAAGGACAATGACGCATGCACAGATAGACAGGATAAACTTGGCCGTGAACAGGATTGCGGCAAGGCTCATCGAGACCGATCCTAAAAGGAAAGGCCTTGATATCGCCTTGGGCAATATTCGCAAATGGAGAGCCAACGGCACAG
>CAIQLG010000501.1 GCA_903872565.1 uncultured Lentisphaerota bacterium
GCTTGTCCACTTGAATGACGCGGAGTTCATCTACCCTGGCACGGAGTTGCGAATGGTCTACAAGATGCTCGCACCGGCATCGTCCGGTGACTGAAAACCATACAACCTCTTTTTCCACGAATCAAGAAGTCTGACTTTGTTGAAATTGTAAAATCCATTTTCGTCGGTCGCCGCCTTGAATTCGTCGAATGCGTACTCAATGCTCGGCTTTTTAGCATTGTACTTGTAGTCCATTTTGTAGCCGAAGAAATTCAATGGCGCATTTTTGATAGGCTCCCCACTCTGTGCGTCGCAGACAAAATATGTTCCATTTTTCAGGACAATCGCAGTGTCCGCGATCCACAGGACTATCCGCGAGATGTTCCCATCCTTTAGTTTCGATATTATGAAGTATGCGCCGGGCTCCTTTATCGGGGCATTTAGTTTGACGGTCTTGTCGAAATGGTCTGCCGCAGGTTCAAGCTTCTCGTTCCATTCTATCTTGGAGCCCATGAAATATTTATCTCCACTGTCATACAGTACCTGCATGCCGATATTCTGGACGTTGGTCTTATTCCAGTCGAGCTGGGACGGCTTGCTTTTCAAATAGGACTTCAAGTCGTCGAGAAATTTTGCGGTGTCAATCTTGCGTGCCTCGAAACTGGCCTCTGTCGCATTTCTGAATTTGAAGAAAAGGTCGCCGTCCCTCTTGTATGATTGTGGTTTAATGGACTCGAATACTCCCCAGTTGCCGACGATCTGAGAGAGCGCCTTTTTCTTGTAATCCCTGTCCCCGGTGCCAAATCTCTTTATGCTTTCATCCCAGATCTGGGCGGCCTTGACATATTGCATCCTGTTCGAGAATATTCCGGCGAGCTTGTTGAGCGCGGTCTCTCCGTCGGGAGAATTGATGAGTGAAACTTTCTGGTACATTTTGATGTAGTTGAATTCGCGCGGCAGAGAATATCTTTTTATCCCGGTTGCGAATTTCGCAAGTGTCTCATCCTCGGAAAGAGAAGAAAGCAATTTGATGGCGCCGGTGAAAGAACTGTCGCCTCCCCCGCCTCCGAAATAGGACGACGAGGCCAGTGTCTGGACATCGAACTGGCTCCAGAGGAAGTCCGCAAAAATCAGATCAATGGCGGAAGCTTTTTCGGGGTTGGAATCCTTGGCGGCTTTGAGAAGCCAGCGCCAGCGTTCGCCATCGTTCTTGGAATCTGCGAAATTCGCAGGGCAGGAATAGAGGATGGGGGCGCCGGATTCTGCGACAGGCGCGCCCTGGGAACCGCGGTATCCATAATAGACTTTCTCGTAGTCTGGCAAAGTCGTGATGTCGGTGAGATACTGAAGCTTCCATTTGCCCTGATTCTGCATCACGGCATTTGCGAAGGAAAGATAAAAGCCATACTTGGCTGCGGAGTCGCCCTCTTTCTCGGCGACAGGGATCGCCTGCATGAAAAGCTGCAAAGCTCTAACTCTGTCCCTGTCAAAGGATTGCGCCAATTCTCCACCGCCCCGATGCTGCCCTCTCTCGAATTTGCCAGCAACGATAAAACCATTGTGCTGTATATTCATGAATGATTCCGCGACGGTCTTGAGCATTTTCCAGGAATTTGCGCGATCTTTTGCGACTTTTTCGGCAAATGCATCAAATTCATTGGTCCTGGCGAGGTTGTTCAAACAATCAACAGACCTGTTGCAGTCTTCGACCGCATCTTCGATGTTCTGGTTCTCGGTGGCAAGTCTCTGGAAAATCCCGAGTGCGTCCTTGTAGTTTCTATCTTTGAAAAGTGCAAGTGCTTTTTTGTGCGGGTTCTCATCGGCAGTGGATACATTCTGGACAAATGCAAACACCAGCATTACCGCAAAAACAGTTCTACAGAGCATTTTCATCTCCTCATTTTTGTTTTTCATGAAATATATTCCTTCATGTTCTATTGATTATGACGAATGAAGAATGTTTTTATTAGGCAATTTTCGGAAAAACTTGATTTTTTTGTTACAAGTCAGTTTTTTGGATTTATTAATGTAGCCGCTCCATGTTGGAGGCGCCGGCACGGCCAATATCCTACGATGCCAAGGCTTCGTAGGACAGGTGTCCGTGACTATAATTTATGTAACAGCAAAGATTGACGCATTATCTTTTTATTCTTAAGCCTTCTTACCCCCACTTTCCTTCTCCTTTTCATGGATGGTGCAGAAATAAATGATATCAACGAAGCTCCAGAGCCAGATTAACGCAAGAGCAAGGAAGGAAAGAATCATTAACCGTACATTGAACATTCTAATGAATTCCACCGATTCGTCGTTTGAAAGTTTTTTTAGGATTTCAAGGTATGGGTGTATAATCAGCCAGCAGAAATAGATGAAGGATGCAATGGTGGCAATAAACATGATAATGCCCTTGAGATAGTATCCGAGCGCAACCTGTCCAAGCCCCGGAACGATCAGGTTCAATCCCAAATAGTAGATTTTCTTTTTATCCATAGTCGTTTGGCGAGTTTTAAGTTATATTTGTCATTGATACTGTCATTACTCCGGGAAAATCGGATATCCCCTGTTTTTTAAATTTCGCAGAAAAAGACGCGCAAGACAGGAAGGAAGAGTTTCCAGAAGTAGGCACTGTCTCGATGAGACTGTGCATGTCTGGCTTCATCGAAGCCAGACCTACTTTTTGCGAATTGTCTATGTAATATTTCACCGTACAAACCATGTCTTCCTTATTCTATTAACCTAAATCGTCTGATAAAATAACGGCGGTGGAATAAGCCGGATTCTGTTTTCCCCGAAAGGAATGGCAGCCATCTGTCTAAGCGACCAGAACCCGGGATTACTATCGCCACGGGCCGCGGCATTCATCCCCTATTTGGTCTTGCTCCGGGAGGGGCTTGCCCTGCAATGCCCCTTACGGGGACATCCGGCGGGCTCTTACCCCGCCTTTTCACCCTTACCCCGTTGCGCAAGCGCAAAGGGGCGGTATATTTTTCTGTGGCGCTTTCCTTTCCGCGGCGTATTGTCCGCGGCATCCCGCGTAAGCGGGACTCCCTGCCCTATGGAGTCCGGACTTTCCTCCCCCGTCAAATTATGGCGAACCATAAAATGCGGGAGCGACCGCCTTCCACCACCGTCGAGTTAGGATACCATGGGATTCCCCAAAATGCAAACTCACTAGGATCAGACTAGGCAATAAAGAATGGAACGCGAAAATACAATTCCCATACGATTAAATTACATCGGGGCGTTCCAGGGCTTCAGGCGCGGGAGCCAGCGTGGCACATTGCGGCAGTAGAGCTCGTAGTCCGCCCCGAACCTTTTGCGGAGCCCCGGCTCTTCGATGATGGGGAAGTAGAGGAGATTGGCAACACAGAACAAGGCAAGCCAGCATGCGATGGTGCTGCAAAATTCATGCCGCAAAAATGGAGGATGAGTCCCGGCACAAGCACAAGCACGGTGCCAGGGAGAAGAACGACAGCCTTCAGAATCCCCATATTTTCCCCTTTGCCGTTCACTTCAATTTCCTTTCAATATCATCAAGTCTTCCGCCTATCTTTTTCAATTCATCCGCGATTACACCAACCTTGGATTCACCGTCATTTTCTTCGGCCTCAATAAACAGAGCGGCGACATAGGCGGTAAATGTTCCGAAAAGTCCAACGCCCGAAAGCATCAGTACAGCCGCAACAAACCGCCCGAGATCTGTAACAGGATATTTGTCCCCATAGCCCACCGCTGTAATCGTGGAAAAAGCCCACCACAGGGCGTCTGAAGGGTTTTTCATGTTTGATTCCTGAGATGTTTCGACATTCAATATCACAATGGATGAGAAAATTACAAGAAAAAACAAAATCATGACGACGGAAGCAAAAGCACTTTTTGCCTTGTGCTGGAATAGAAATTTGACGATTAACCTAATTGAACGAATCGCTCTAAGAATACGAAAAATCCTTATTATCCTGACAACCCGCCCCCAGCGCAGGATTCCAAAATTCGGAATACTTGACACAAGGTCTATCCAGCCCCATTTCAGATATTCGAGTTTATTTTCGGCACTGACAACATTATAGATAAAATCGCCTATGAAAATAAAGCATATAAAGCTGTCTATCAGCCACAATAATTTTGACGTTTCGGGAGGAAGGCTGAAAACTGTATCTATGAATAATGCGGACAGAACATAAACGCACAGTAACAGAATAAATATTTGCCACAGCGTTATCTTGTTTTCTTTAGGAATTTCCGATGTCAGCCCTTTTTCCATGGAACCACTATAACATCAAGGGGAAAAACTGTCAAGGAGATTTAAGGATATGCTCCTCATCCGTTCCTTGGTAAAAGCCATAATAACTGCCGGCAAGTGTAAAACTTATTTCTTGAGGTAATTGCAAAATTACCTCGAGCCGATGAAAAACTAGCGGAGGGTGGACTTTCCAGTCCGCCATTTGAGTTCAATTTTCGCGGGTAAGAAAACCCGCGCTCCTTTAAAATTCGACTTTTGCAATCGGCTCTCTTAACAACTCCTTACGACAAATCAGGGAACTGTCTTTAAAATTTGCAAAAATACAGTACGTTATCGATCTGTGGAGTTTCAAACCATGAATAAAACATGTACTCGTATTACAACTGAAGATCTTGTCTCGATTGCTTCGCGAGGCTTCAAGACCTTTTCAGACACCGATCAGACGAAACTATTGGACTTCCTCGGATCCCAGAGATTGCCGGACGGGTCATACATGGACAGATCTGGAAAAAGTGACCCCTATTACACATATTTCGGGGTCATGGCAAGTGAGGCCTGTGCCTCCCAGTCATCAGCCATGACTCTGGGATTCATAAGAAAAACGACACTGACAGCAGGGGATTTCATAAACTTGTCAACAATGATACAGCTCTGCTCGATTCTACCTGTTTTTCCAGGTGGGAACGAAATAAAACCCCTTTTGACAGAACTCGAGTCGTTCCGTTCAAAGGATGGTTCATACTCGGTACGTGGAAAACACATGGACTCCGGCTCGACCTATGCCGCATATCTTGCCTTGCTTGCATATTCTTCCCACGGCCTGGAAATCCCCGAAAAGGAACGGATAAACGAATTCACTAAGAAAGTCTTGCTTGCAGACGGTTCTTTTGCGAACGAGCCGGAAACACCAACTGGCACGGCGACAACAAGTTCCGCCGGGATTATCCTCGAAAGCGCAATTTCCGGCAAAAAACATCCGAAGACAATCGAATACCTCGAGCAATGTCTCCCAGAGGATAAAAAAGGGTTCAAGATCACACCGGAGGCACCCTTTCCGGATCTCTTATCCACATCCGCAGCTCTATACGCTTTTTACCATATCGACTTGGAGAAAAACAACTTGCGTGTTAAGATCCTGAGTTTTGTGTCAGAGCTCCGCATGGGAAGCGGCGGATTCAAAAGTATGCTGTATGACGATGCCGCCGACACTGAGTTCACATTTCATGCGATGCTTGTGCTGGGAATAATTTCATGAAAACATTGAACGACAGAATTGACAGCGAGCTTGCGAAGCGGGAGGCGGAACTTCTTTCACTCATGCACGAATCCGGCTATTGGAGGGGGAGTCTGTCGAGCAGTCCGCTCGCGACCGCGGTTGCGATATTCGCACTTTCCACATTTAACAGGAAAAAATTTTCCGCAGAGATCGGATCAGGGATAAAATGGCTAATTGAGAATGCAAACGGTGATGGTGGTTGGGGAGACAGTCCCTTGAGCCGTAGCAACTTGAGCACGACACTCATATGCCTCTGCACGCTTTCACTCAACAAGGAAGATGAGAGAAGCAAGATCGCCATCGGAAAAGCTGGCGATTGGCTCAAGGAACATGGTGGACACGATTTTCCTGAACTGGCGGAATCGGTTAAATCTCACTATGGCGCGGACTCATCTTTTTCTGCGCCGATACTTATGATGCATGCTCTCTCGCTTCCGGAAGAAGACCGGAAGAAAGCCTATCTTAAAATCGCCCCCCTCCCCTTCGAGCTCGTACTTCTCCCGCGAGTATTTTTCAACATCCTAGAATTGAAGGTTGTAAGCTACGCCCTGCCAGCGCTCATAGCAGTCGGCCTGAACATCCACCGGAACGGAAACCAGGGATCGTGGGCAAGACGACTTCTCAGAGGATTTTCCGCGAATTTCGCAGTTCGCAGGCTTGAAAAAATACAACCGTCCTCAGGCGGATTTCTGGAAGCCATACCTCTCACGGCTTTCGTTGTAATAGCCTTGGCTTCAATAGGGTACAAGAGCAATTCTGCCATAAAACGCGGCATAGATTTCCTGCTGAAGAGCCGGAAGGCGGACGGCGCCTGGGCAATTGACAGCGATCTCGCCGTCTGGAACACCAGCCTTGCGATAAAGGCGCTAGGGGCTTCGGGCTGCATCAAAGACAAAGTCCAGAAAATACAGATAATCAGAATCCGGAACTGGCTATTGTCACAACAGTTCACAAAAAAACATCCCTACGCAGGTGCCAACCCTGGTGGATGGGGATGGACAGATCTCCCTGGGGCGGTGCCCGATGCGGACGATACTGCCGGGGCTCTTGTCGCACTCAGCCTCCTGGATCCCACTTCCCCGGAAGTTCTTGATTCGGCGAAAAAAGGCGCAGCATGGCTTATAAATCTGCAAAACAGAGACGGAGGAATTCCCACATTCTGCCGTGGCTGGGGAAAACTTCCGTTCGACAGGAGTTGCCCTGACATAAGTTCGCACACATTAAAGGCTTTGGCTCTCTGGAAAAATGAATTGCCTAAAAGCACGGCTAGTGCCATCTCAAAAACAATTTCTGGAATATCGGATTATCTGAAGTCTTCACAGAATGACGACGGCTCCTGGGTTCCTCTCTGGTTCGGCGAGGAGAATTCGAAGAAGGGCGAAAACCGAGTTTTCGGAACTGCGCAGGTGATTCAGAACTGCACTGGATTCTGCGGGAATGATAATGGCTTGGAGTCCGCGCTTGAAAAAGGGCTTGTATTCCTGCGAAATTCGCAAAATGCTGATGGTGGCTGGGGTGGATCAGGAAAATCGTCGGTCGAGGAGACTTCAGCCGTCCTGTCGGCTTTTGCGACGGCCGGGCATTCCTGCGATACTGGGAAAATATTGCGGGGAGTCGAATGGCTGATAGAATTGTCGGAGAGGTGTGTTGAACTTCCCGCCGCCCCGATAGGGCTGTATTTCAGCTCACTGTGGTATTACGAGAGACTCTACCCACTGGTATTTTTTGTAAATGCGCTGAAAGACTTTTCGAGCACCGTCTAATTGGAAAATGGATATCCGGCAGGAGGAAGAAGTCCGCCGCGTCCTTCTTTCCTGACTACAATGACGGCAAAGATGAGCATGAAAAAAGTTCCGGTAATGAGTGAGACGATTGCCTTATCGGCGGGAATAAAATTCTTAACCAATAGATTGGCAAAATAAACAACCATTGCAAGGATAAAATAAAAACCGATCAATTTCAAAGGATAATTTACCGGATAATATCGTTGAGCAAACATGTATGAAAGAACAACCATGACAATGTAACACACCAGCTTGGTCCCCGCACACGCATAATATCCCCATATGGGGATAAACATGATATTCAACAAAATGGTAAGAGCTGCTCCAATGACAGCAATAATCGCACCCATGCCAGTTCTATCTTCCAACTTATACCAGATCGAAAGGTTATAATAGATTCCTAAAACGAGATACGACATCAGTAAGACAGGAACAACGCCAAGTCCCTCATGATATTTCGATCCGCTTGGGCCTATGAAAAATTTAAAGATATCAATGTATAATGTGACAAGTAAGAAAACCGACAAGCCTGCTATGACAAAATATTTCATGACGGAGGCATAGATTTGTTTGGCATCGGATTGCTTATATTGCATGAAGAAAAACGGTTCTGCGGCATACCTGAACGCCTGTATCATCAGTACCATGAATATTGCAAGCTTTAAATTCGCACCATAAATCCCCAGTATTTCCTCGTTATGATATTGATCATATGGTAAAAGATGTTTTAAAATTGTTCTGTCGAGGGAATCGTTTATCATTCCCGCAAACCCGACGACAACGAGTGGAGCGCTATATATAAGCATTTTTTTCAACATGCTGAAATCAATCTCGAAGGTGAATGCCAGAAACTCCTTTGTCAGGAACAACATGGTAACAGCACTGGCGATAAGGTTGGAAATAAAAATATAGCCGATCCCGATATCCGGAGAATAAACCATATTTATAGAGTTGTGCAGATACGCAAGTTGATCATTTTTCAGGACGAGTGGGCAAACAATCAGGAAAAACAGGTTGAAAAACACATTTATAAGGATATTAGCTGTCTTGATAATTGCAAACTTTACGGCTTTCTCGGCTTGCCGAAGAGCGCTGAAGGGTATTACAGCCAGAGTGTCAAAAGCTAAAATCAATATGACCCATGTTATGTAAATTTCCCTGTCGGCATACCCTAAGGAGGATGCAACTGGGTTTCTGAGAACAAATAGTACCACGGAAAAGATTGAAGTAGAAACAAATAACGAGAAGAAGGAAGTGCTGAAGACCTTCCGGGAATTATCGGATTTGTTGGCGAAACGGAAAAAAGTTGTTTCCATGCCATAAGTGTATAAAATGTTCAGAAAGGTAAAGTAGGCATATATCTCCACTGAAACGCCGTATTCAGCAGGGGCAAAAACCCTGACATACAAAGGAACAAGGAGGAAGTTGACAATCCTGCCGAGGATGCTACTCACACCATAGATTACTGTCTGATTGGCTAATTTTTTTATTGTGCTCAAATCAACCGAATTATTTTTTGCTTAGGATTTTATTTTAAAATAAACAGAAAAAAAAACCCTCCGCAAAAGGGAGGGTTCATTGTTGTTCATCTTTATCTCTTCAATCAGTTGAGGGGATGATCCTGATAGATTATGTTGAATATGTCATGTTCTGGACCGACAACCCACTCAGGCGTCATGAGGGGACCATATCCCCAGCCCACTTCCCTGGGCTCGTCAACTGCACCAGGCAAAGGAACTGGGAACGTGGCGATGTCAACCACTCCGACCACTTCCCTGGCAATAAAATAACCAAACCCCTTTAAAACGCCATAAGTCAGGGCGGCGAGCCCTCCTTCCGCCTGGTTCACATCATAGATTTTAATTGGTATTTCAAGAGCTCCGACTCCAACATTGCAAATTCCCCTTCCCAGCTTTCTGGCAGGATCACCAGCAAACATGTTCAACGAGGAAATGCTTAACGAAAGAACTGCTACAACCACCAAGATTTTTCCAAAGCTTTTCATTTTCCCACCAATGTTATATTTGACTAATAAATTGAGTTAAAATTATAAATTTCTCCCATAAGATACTATATTCATTGCCATCTTCAAGATTAATATCTTAAAAATATACACAATTTTTATTCCCTTGATTTTTCCCTTGGGATGTATCTATTATCTCAACTTTTTAACTAAAAACTGGGATGATTGGAGCTATTGACAAGATGAAATGCGAAAATGACGAAAAGAAACTTGACTTCATAAGAAATATTGTCGCCCAAGATGTGGAAGCTGGCCTGGACATGGCAAAAATCCACACAAGATTTCCACCCGAACCCAATGGATTCCTCCATATCGGGCACGCCAAGGCGATCTGCGTTGATTTCGGGATAGCAGAGGAATTTGGGGGTAAATGCAATCTCCGCTTCGACGATACAAACCCCTCCAAGGAGGATGTGAAATATGTCGAATCAATCATGAGGGATGTCAAGTGGCTCGGATTCGATTGGGAGGACAGGCTCTACTATGCCTCTGATTTCTTCGGTAAGATGTTTGAATATGCAGTACAACTCATAAAGAAGGGCAAGGCATATGTCTGCGATCTCACGGCTGAGGAGATCAGGGAGCACAGGGGTACACTGACCACTCCCGGCAAGGACAGTCCCTGCAGGAACAGATCCGTCGAGGAAAATCTCAGACTTTTCCACGACATGAGAGACGGCAAACTCCCCGAAGGCTCCAAGACCCTGCGTGCCAAAATAGACATGGCGCATACCAACATCACAATGCGCGACCCCGTGATGTACAGGATACTTTTCGCGATGCATCACAGGACGGGAGACAAGTGGTGCATTTATCCGACATACGACTGGGCCCACGGCCTCGAGGACTCCATAGAAGGCATCACCCACTCGATCTGCACACTGGAATTCGAGATACACAGGCCTCTCTATGACTGGTTCCTTGACGAACTCGAAGTCGAATGCCACCCCCGCCAGATCGAGTTTGCAAGGCTGAATCTCACTTATACAGTGATGAGCAAGAGAAAACTCCTCGAACTTGTCGAAGGGAAATTCGTCGAAGGCTGGGACGACCCCAGGCTACCCACACTGGCAGGAATGCGCAGGAGAGGCCATACCCCTGAGGCCATTAGAAAATTCTGCGAGACTGTCGGCATCACAAAATATGACAGCCTTACTGACATTGCACTTCTCGAACACTGCCTCAGAGAAGATTTGAACAAAAGGGCAAAAAGGGTCATGGCCGTCATGAAACCTGTCAAAGTCGTAATCGCAAACTATCCCGAAAATGACACGGAAGAGCTTGACGCCATCAACAATCCAGAAGATGAATCCGCAGGAAAAAGGAAAGTCCCGTTCTCCAAAATACTCTATATCGAACAAGATGATTTCAAGGAGATTCCACCACCGAAATACCACAGGCTTAGCCCGGGCACTGAAGTCAGGCTGAGATATGCTTACATTATAAAATGCACCGGAGTGATCAAGAATCCGGCAACAGGCGAAATAATAGAGGTCATCTGTGAATATGACCCCATGACAAGGGGGGGGAACACCGCCGACGGACGAAAAATCAAGGGGACAATTCACTGGGTCTCCGCAAAACATGCGGAAAAAGCGGAGATCCGCCTCTATGACAAGCTTTTCAACACTGAATCTCCGGACGAAGTTCCAGCGGGAGGAGATTTCAAGGATAACCTGAATCCAAACTCCCTTGAAATTGCGGAGGCACTGGTCGAACCATCCCTTAAAAATTCCGCTCCGGGTGAAATCTTCCAGTTCGAAAGAGTTGGATATTTTTGTGCAGACCATGATTCGACAAAGGAAAAACCAATATTCAACAGGACAGTATCATTGAAAGATTCCTGGAACAAACTGCCCGGGAAGAATTGAGAGAATGATCAAGTCGGAATGGATACAAACTCCTATGCCGTCGAGCAACAGACAAACATAAACACAGAATGGACCGAGGATGAAAATAAGTAATTCCTTAGCCGTTGTTCTGCTCGTCGCGCTTGCCGGTGTGACTGCGTTTTTCTTTTTCAAGGCAAACAGAAAAGATGAAAATAAAAATCCCTACGAATACGATGCCACTCAAGCAAAGGAAAAGAGCCGTGCATCAGACTCCTTCACCGAGCTTGAACCTATAAAGCTGAACGACAAGAAATATGCATGCGTAGCAACCGGCTCCGATTCTAAAATCTATGTCGGAGGAGAAAAAATATTGACAGTATTCTCTCCCGAAAGAAAGATACTTCAAGATTCACCCGTTGCATTCGACGTTGAGGCAATCCATATAGCAAATAACAACGGAATTTTTATTGGCACCGGAAACAAAGTCATTGTTCTAGGTCAAGATCTGAAACCTGCAAGGGAAATAGGAGGCTTCCCAGAGGAATCCATTATCACTTCGATCGCAGCAGATGACAAAAACATATTCGTGGCCGATGCGGGAATGAAAAAAGTCTGGCGCTTCGACGAAAAAGGGAAACCTGCCGGCGAAATCACTGGTATTCGCGAAGGCGAAGAATTCGGATTTGTGATCCCAAGCCCATACTTCCCCATCTGTCTTGACAAGACACAGGGCACCATATGGATCTCCGACACGGGAAACCACAAGGTCGCAAATTTCGCATATGACGGGAAACTCATCTCCGAATGGGGAACATATTCGATGGAGCCAGAAGGCTTCTGCGGGTGTTGCAATCCAGTTCGTTTTGCCATAGACAAGGACGGCTCGTTCGTCACTGCGGAAAAGGGCATCGTAAGAATAAAAAGCTATGATCAGTCTGGGAAATTCCTGTCAATCGTGGCCGGGCCCGATGAGTTCGACACGGATTGCCCTCCGATTGATATGGCTCTGGATCCTGACGGCCGCATAATTGTCCTCGATCCTTCCCGCAATGAAATCCGAATCTTCGTTAGGAAGTAATTAGCCCGCAAAACACCCGAATCACGCAAAGATCGTTTCTCGCCAAGCCCCCAAGAACACAAAGAATAATATTACAACCACGGAATACACGGATCACACGGAAATGTAAAAAAGTTTAAACAAAATATTTTCCGTGTATTCAGTGTATTCCTTGGTTAAAAGTTTTCTCTTCCACCGTTCACCCTGGAACTTCAGAACTCCTGATCCGCTGAAAATAATAATGTCTCAAAATTCCACCCCTGGGGGGAATTTTCATTCAGATTTCCCGGCTGCAACTCTTTTTAGCCACAACCCTTTTTTCCACATCTCCAGAGCTATTGAAGCTACGAGTTAGGAAATCTGAAATATTTTCCGTGTATTCAGTGTATTCCGTGGTTAAAAGTTTTCTATTCCGCCATTTAGCCTAGTACAATATATAATTTAAAGTTTCGGATATAATCGCTTCAATTTTATCCGTGCGTCTTCTGAAGTGAACTGCCAGTCTACCTTTGTCTGCTTGCAATTGCGTTCATTATTCCAA
>CAIQLG010000502.1 GCA_903872565.1 uncultured Lentisphaerota bacterium
GAAAAGGCAAAGACGCATGGAATTGGAATGGAAATAAAAAAAGGCATTTTGAAAATTATGAATGCATTATTTTCTGCATATCTTCTTGATTTGCAACAATCCAGCAATCCATTTATCCAATAATCCATGGGACGATACTGTGTTTTTTTGCTATCGGTGGAGGGTCTGCCGAAAAAGACTGACGGGTTGCCCCTCCCCAATGTTTTTCCGCTGGACCCCAAGAATTGCTATTTTGGTTGCAAGGGACACGAAAAGTTTAAGACTGTCGCCTGTATATTCTTCCCCCTTTCTCCCACAATTCCCATTTTTCCCAAAGGAAATAACGCTCGCGCACCCCTTAATATCCAGCATTTTCAAATTAAACACTTTTTTTGAAATTTCTTTTGACATTGGATACATTATATGGTATGGTCATGGGTTGTTGGGAGTTTTATAGACTTTCGGCAAGGGTGAGCCTTTGGCAATATTGCTTCAGGCAAACAAAAAGATTCCAGATAGTTGCAGTCTGCTTTTGGGGTCTATTTATTAAAGACTGAACACATAATAGGAGCCTAATAATGGGCAACAAACTGTATGTCGGGAACTTAAGTTTCGACATCAAGCAGGCGGACCTCGAACAAATGTTCTCGCAGGCCGGAAGAGTTGAAGAAGTAGTAATCATCATGGACCGCGAGACAAACCGCAGCAAGGGCTTTGGTTTTGTTACGATGGGATCTGATGAAGACGCAAAAAAGGCAATCGCTGAATTTGATGGCAAGGACTGCAGCGGCAGAGCACTGAAAGTCAATGAAGCAAGACCCCGCGAAGAAGGCGGCGACCGTCGCGGCGGAGGCGGACGTGGTGGATTTGGTGGCGGAGGAAGACGCTAAAATCTCGCAGAAATAGTATTTTCACAGGCGTTGTCTTAGGATGACGCCTTTTTTTTTGGGAGTTTTTGAACCAACAACTTCATTGGCCTGGATCGGCAATGAAAGCTAACTTGTCAAGCACCTGACTATGCAGACTATCCTGGGGACGCCGACCATCGGGTTGGCAACCCCATGCCAGGCAGACGCTTGGCGATCCAGGAGGTCAGCCGTTGTCACATACCTTTCCGCGTGGAATAAAACTGGACACCTCTTCTGCGACAGGAGGAGTGGCGTTGCCGACAAGTGCGGCGGCCTTGGCATTCATCTCGTAGAATGTAGGAGGCTCATAGGTCATTCCGGCCGCAAGGCGCTTCTCTTCGCTGCGAATGGTATGGGATATGTAGAGCCCCATTAAAGGAGCAATAATTCTTGTTTTGAGACCGAATTCATTGTAGAGTTCCTTCAGAAGAATATCCATTTCCTTTCCTATTTTAGGATCGTTGGCATATTTTCTTCTGAGGGCGGAGATTGTTCCGGCATAAGTTCCGGCGAGTTCCCTCGCCTCAAAGTGGATTCTTCTTCTGACACGCATGTCTGGATGATTCTTATGTTTCATGTAGCCATCAAACGTAGTCTTTATGAGGCGCGCTATACTTGGTCCGTTCACTTTGAAATCTCGTGTGAAAGCCTCGATTAGATATTTCTCTTCCATGCCCTTTTCGATGAACTGATGCTTGTAGTTGAAACGGTATTGGCCATTCGCATCGGAAAGAGAACATTCCGACTCTGGCAGAAGAGTCCCTTTCGCCTTCATATCCTCATAGAAAGGAGTGCCGTGGCTCGGTGTGTAGAGCATGAACTGGTGGAAAACCGAATTATGGGCAACCGCATGATCAATCACTTCATCAATGTTTTCGGCACTGTGGTCTTCAAGACCTATGATGGATGAACCGAGAACTCTTATTCCGTTGTCCTGGAGTTCTTTGATAAGCCCTTTGGTATCTATGTCATGGAGTTTTTCATAGCTGCTGTTTTTGCCTTCAATCCCCATCCATACCCAGGAAATTCCCAGGCCAAGAAGCTGTTCCATAGTGTAATGCTTGAGTATCCTGGCTGAAGAAAATATGTAGATGGCCCAGCTTTTGCCATGCTCTTTCATGAGCTCCAGCAGACGCAACGCCCTGTTCTTGTGGAAAAGGAAGTTTTCGTCGAGCGCAAAAAATGAGTTGACCCCGAGTTTCTTCTCCAGTTCAAGCATTGCTCCAAAAAGCTGATCTCCTGTCTCATAGAAATGAATGGATTTTCCCTTTCCGCCGAAGAGCGCGGATGTGGAACAGAAGTTGCAGCCCATCGGGCACCCGACCGACGGTATGAGGATGGCCGCAGTGTCGCCTGGCTTGCTAGGAAGATCCAGTCCCATCATTCTCGCGTTAAATCCGGAAAGTACCGCAGGATGCTTTATCGGAGAATTTTCATCTTGTCCGAGGAATTTTCTGAACCAGCGGACACCTTCGCCCTTGCATACGTAATCAACTTCTAAGCGTTCTTTGAGGTTTCCAATATTGGCAACATGTCCGCCGACGACAAGTGTCGCATTCGGCTGGTGTTTTCTTACCAGTCTGCACATTTCCTTGAGCTTTGCAAAATTGGGGATGATAGAACTTATTCCTATGATGTCATAGGCTTTTGTCTTAAGCTCCGTTATAAACCTTTCAAGGGTGGGAAAATCCAGAAGGGTTGTCGGTGCATCAACATTCTCCTGTATCAGCATAAGTCCAAACGACCTGTGGAACATTCTAAGAGAAAATGCACCTTGAACCCGTGTCACCTGATTATGGTAAAGTTCAATTGAGTTCGACTCCATGCTGCCATATCCATCTTCTTTTGAATACGGCCCGAATACGCTCGACAACAGTATTTTCGCCTTGTTTTTCAATCTGTGGACGGGATGTTCATTATCCATTGTTTTCTCCAGTTGTAAAAGCGCTTGCCCAGTAATTACGTTACATAATGTTGGCATCGGAAGATCTGGTCGGGAGGCGCCATAATCGACAAGCTCAATGATGCGTAAGCATCAATATAGATTGTAATTGCACAATTGCAACCCTAAAACAGATAATATACAGCTGAAATATTTGTTTCTCAAACCACCGGAGATCTCAACAAATGGTGAGATAAGGGACTGTTAAATAATAAGTGCTACAATTTGGCGGGAGTGCCAGGCCATCGCAGACAAGGAGAAACGAATGAGTCCCGACTCCATAAGGGAGGAGTCGGGATGAATGAGGAACGACGCAGTATCCGATGGCCTGCCGCCCCGCCCCGGAGGGCTGGCGCTCTTCCGCCTTTTTCCTGCGTCACTCAATCGTTACATATCCTTGGATATGCTCCTCATTCGTTCCTTGGTAAAAGCCATAATAACTGCCAGCAAATGTAGCACTTATTATATAACAGTCCCTAAGGGTCGTAAGAGAGATTTTTTATTATTTTACTTGATGTCGGAATGATATTCCTGGAGTGATTTGATATTGGCCTTTCCTCTTCTGAATGCGGCAATACCTTTTACGGCGGCGAGTGCAGCGGAAAGAGTCGTTACGTAGGGAATCTTGTATTTTATCGCTGTTTTTCTGATGTATGAATCATCATGATAGCCGTGTCTACCTATTGGCGTGTTTATCACCAGGTTTATCTGTTTGTTCATGATCGCATCAGTGATGTTCGGCCGCCCCTCATGAAGTTTGAGTATCGTGTCCGACTTCACGCCTTTCTCAGATAAAAATTTATGGGTTCCCCCGGTTGCAAGAATGCGGAATCCCAGCTTCTGGAATTCTTTTCCTATATCTTCGAGAATTGGCGTTTTATCAGAAGTTGAAATGAGGACCGTCCCTTCCGAAGGCAGAGCTGGTTTAGCCGCCTCCTCAGCCTTGAAAAATGCCAGACTGAAAGAGTCCGCGAGTCCGAGAACCTCTCCGGTCGAACGCATTTCCGGGCCGAGGAGAGGGTCAACTTCTGGATACATGTTGAATGGAAAGACGGACTCCTTGACTCCGAAATGCGGTATTTTCCTGTGTTTGAGCTCCATATCTTTGATCTTGCTGCCCATCATAAGATATGTGGCAATCCTCGCCATCTGTATGTTGCAGACCTTTGAGACAAGTGGAACAGTTCTGGATGCGCGCGGGTTGGCTTCGAGCACATAGACCTTGTTGTTTTCAATCGCATACTGCATGTTCATGAGGCCGACCACTCCGAGTTCCCGTGCTATTCTCTTCGTATAATCGTTGATTGTCTGCAAATGTTTTTCCGAAATTGACACTGGTGGAATGACACAGGCGGAGTCGCCGGAATGCACTCCTGCAAACTCTATGTGCTCCATCACCGCCGGAACAAACACATCTGTTCCGTCGGATATGGCATCTGCCTCGGATTCCAGGGCATTCTGAAGAAACCGGTCTATGAGTATTGGACTTTCGGGTGTCACGTCAACGGCGGCGGCCACATATCGTCTCAGCATCTCCTCGTCGTGGACCACTTCCATTCCACGTCCTCCGAGGACATATGATGGCCTGACCATCAGCGGGTATCCGATTTTCTTGGCCAGCACCAGCGCCTCTTCGATGTTGGACGCCATTCCGGAGTCCGGCATCGGAATTCCCATTTTGTCCATCATTTTCCGGAAAAGGTCGCGGTCTTCGGCTAGTGCGATGGTTTCAACGCTTGTCCCAAGTATTTTCACTCCGGCCCTACTGAGTTCCGAGGCTATGTTGAGAGGAGTCTGCCCACCGTACTGGACTATTATGCCGAGAGGTTTCTCCTTTTCATAGATGCTCAGGACATCCTCGACGGTGAGAGGCTCGAAATAAAGCTTGTCCGAGGTGTCGTAGTCTGTTGACACGGTTTCCGGATTGCAGTTTACCATTATGGTTTCTATTCCCATTTCGCGCAGTGCAAAAGCGGCATGGCAACAACAGTAGTCGAACTCGATGCCCTGCCCTATGCGGTTTGGACCGCCTCCAAGAATCATAACCTTGCGGGAGGTGCTAGCGACCGAAACATCGGGCGCATTGTATGTCGAGTAGTAGTATGCGGCATTTTCGACCCCGCTGACGGGAACGGGATGCCAGGCCTCCGCAAGACCAGCCTTCAACCGTTGTTCGCGGATTTCCTTCTCAGGCATTCCGATCAGTTTCGCAATGTATTTGTCGGCAAATCCATCTTTTTTCGCTCTGAGGAGCAATTCCTTGGGAAGTTTTCTCCCTTTATATTTCAGAACCTCCTCTTCGAGTTCGACAAGCTCCTTCATCTGCGATATGAAATAGTGTTTTATATACGTGAGGTTGTGGAGTTCATCCACCGTTGCACCCTTGCGGAGCGCCTCGTACATTATGAACTGCCTTTCGCTAGTAGGATCCCTTAGTTTTTCAAGAAGCTCCTTCAGCGTAAGCTGGTTGAAATTTTTGGCAAATCCAAGGCCGTGGCGTCCGATTTCGAGGGAACGGATCGACTTCTGAAAGGCCTCCTTGTAAGTCTTGCCGATGCTCATCACTTCGCCGACGGCCCGCATCTGGGTGCCGAGCTTGTCTATGGAACCCTTGAATTTCTCGAATGCCCAACGGGAGAACTTGATGACCACATAGTCGCCGGAAGGCGTGTATTTATCCAGGCTTCCGTCGCGCCAGTAGGGAATCTCATCGAGCGTCTCGCCTGCGGCCAGAAGCGTCGAAACCCTTGCGATGGGAAATCCCGTAGCCTTTGATGCAAGAGCAGAAGACCTTGATGTCCTCGGATTTATCTCTATTATTACAACTCTGCCAGTTTTCGGGTCGTGTGCGAACTGCACATTGGTTCCCCCTATCACCTCGATCGCCTCGACAATCTTGTACGACCAGTCCTGGAGTTTCTTCTGTAGCTTCTTGTCGATAGTCAGCATGGGGGCCGCACAGAACGAATCGCCCGTATGCACCCCCATCGCATCTATATTCTCGATGAAACACACAGTTATCATCTGATTTTTAGAATCCCTTACTACTTCGAGCTCGAGCTCCTCCCAGCCCAGGACAGACTCTTCTATGAGTATCTGTCCGATAAGGCTCGCTGCTATTCCGCGGGCGGCGATAACTCTCAGTTCCTCGACGTTGAATACCATTCCTCCGCCTGTTCCTCCCATCGTATATGCCGGGCGCACTACAACTGGGTACCCAAGTTTTCCCGCGATTTTCTCGGCATCTTCGACGTTGTATGCGAGTTCACTGCACGGCATGTCTATTCCGAGCCTCTTCATAGTTTCCTTGAATGCGAGCCTGTCCTCTCCGCGTTCTATAGCGTCGGCTTGCACTCCAATTATTTTAACTCCGTATTTCTCTAGGATTCCGGCCTTGTGCAGTTCGGACGAGAGATTCAGCCCGGTCTGCCCGCCAAGGTTCGGAAGAAGCGCATCGGGGCGTTCTTTCTCTATTATCTGCTCCATTCTTTCGATATTGAGAGGTTCGATATAGGTTGCATCGGCCATTCCTGGGTCGGTCATTATCGTGGCCGGATTCGAATTCACGAGGACTATCTTATATCCGAGGCTTTTGAGCGCCTTGCAGGCCTGGGTTCCCGAATAGTCGAATTCGCAGGCCTGTCCTATAACGATAGGTCCCGATCCGATAATCATGATCTTGTGTATGTCGTTCCTTTTAGGCATTTTAAAACTCCTTGAATTATATGTGATTATATTAAATTAAAAACTTTATTAAAAAATATACTATCTAAGTAAATATTCACTGAACTATGTCCGTTCAGTGAAGATTTACTATTCTACTGGCGAAATTAAATTCCGCCACGGTCGAATAGAATTCGACCCTCCATCTGGTGACCATTCAGTCTAATTTTAAAGGGAGTACCTACTTAACCCACCATTCCACTTTCAATTTAAAATCACCCGGGAAAAAGGTTACGGGTTGCGAAATTCGCATCGCTTGTGCTTTTCAGTCCAAGCCGCCTCAGTCCGGCCTCGTCGCCAGGACTCGGGATGTGCGATAAATGCATTTCGCAGCCTCGAAGCTCCTTCAGCTTTTCGAGTGCTTCCAATGTTGCGTGGCTCCCCGCCGCACTTATGCTCAGTGCAATAAGTGTCTCCTCGAGATTAAGACTTACCCCGCCAGCTCCGAGAATCTCCTTTTTGAGCCTGGCCACGGATTCTATCACGGAGGGCGACAGAAGATGTATTTTATCTGGTATTCCCGCAAGAATTTTTATTGAATTCAGAATTACGCTTGATGCCGCATGCATCATGGGGGAGTTTTTCCCGGTCACTATTTTCCCGTTCTTAAGTTGTATCGCCGCACTACAGAAAATACCGTCGTTACCGCCTTTTCCAGCCTTCCTTCCTTTTTCCGCAGCCTTCCTCGCAGGTTCAACTACAGGCCTGCTTTCCGGCTTGAGATCAAGCTCTTCCATAATAAGTTGGACGCGTTCGACTGTGGACTTGGTGGCAAGTCCCATCACATATTCACAGTTGTACCTGAAGTATCTGCGGATAACCTCCTGGGTTGCGGCATAACGGACTACGGAATCGTCAATTATCCCGAACCCCGCCTGATTCACACCCATATCGGTGGGAGAACGGTAGATGGACTTTTTACCTGTTATGCGTTCAAGAATTCTTGCAAGAACAGGAAATATTTCCACATCACGGTTATAGTTTATGGCCTGTTTCCCGTATGCTTCGAGATGGAAAGGGTCAACCTGGTTGAAATCTCCGATGTCAGCGGTAGCCGCCTCGTAAGCTATATTGACCGGATGCTTTAGGGGAAGATTCCAGATCGGAAATGTTTCGAATTTGGCATATCCCGCATTTACTCCGTTAAGATGTTCGTGGTAAAGCTGGGATAGGCAGGTTGCCATTTTTCCACTGCCGGGTCCTGGAGCGGTCACAATCACAACCGGCTTCGTAGTGGGGATGAACGGGTTTGCACCATAGCCCTTGGAACTCACGATGAGATCAACATCTGCAGGATAGCCGCGCGTCGCTCTATGCGTAAAAACCGTTATGCCCCTTCTCTTGAGACGATTCATGAATTGTTCTGCGGCCGGCTGATCGTCATAGCGTGTAATTACTACTGCGCAAACATCAAGATCCCAGTCCCTGAGATCGTCTATCAGTTTGAGGGCATCCGCATCATAGGTTATTCCAAAGTCGGCCCTGATTTTTTTCCGTTCGATGTCACCGGCGTAAATGCAGAGGACAATGTCCACGTTCTTTTTTAGTTTCTGGAGAAGCTGCATTTTCACATTGGGATCGAAGCCAGGAAGAATTCTCGCAGCGTGATAGTCGAAAAGGAGTTTCCCGCCGAACTCGAGATAAAGCTTGTTCCCGAATTTTGACGCTCTTTCCAGAATTGACTCAGACTGCTTTTTCAGATACAGATCATTGTCAAATCCAATTTTTTCGTTTGAAGTATCCCGCTTCAAAGTGATATAACCTTTCAACATGCTAAAGACTTATATTTACTGGAAATGATTTTATACCCAGTCTGAAATACAACATGTTTTGCATTCCTTCAAATGAAAAACAAAAAAAAACGCGCGAAATTTCTTACGAGAATAATAAAGCTGCCTGTCACATTCCGGTTTTTCTCGTCTCCCCCATGGAATTTGCGGCAATCATTGCGTGCTGACGCAAGGTTTTCATGCATCGTTTAATGCATTCTTTGCGGGAGGATCGTGTGTTGTACACCCCTATGGAGCAATATCCGCTGTAATTAATGTGGCCGAGTTTAGAAAGAAATGCGGCGGTAGGCCAGTGACCCGTACCGAGAATGTCACGGTTCGTTTCCGAGAGATGCACATGGGTGAGAATGTCTGCAATCCCATCCAGGGGTGCCAGCATGTCCTTCTCTTCAATGTTCATGTGGTAACTGTCTATCATCAGTTTCACGCCGGGTATGTCAAGGCTACGGACAAGCCGTGCCGCCTCGGCAATGGTATTGTGAAATCCTACTTCCGAATGGTTGACCGGTTCAAAGGCAATAACTAGAGCCTGCTCGAAAAGGTCGAGCTAGGCTAAAAAAAATAAAAAATAATTTGAAATATTACTTGAAATATCATCGCAACATGTTATAATGCAATATATTACAAAACATTAACAACATGGAGCGATGATAATGAAA
>CAIQLG010000503.1 GCA_903872565.1 uncultured Lentisphaerota bacterium
CGGCGTTGTTTTTTTAAGGAAAGGTACATCCCTTTTTTCCACTTGCAAAAAAGAGCTGACACGCCAGAACTGGAATTAACAGATTGAATTTAAGGTAGTTACACAGAATACAGAATTAGGGCGGATCAGGAAGTCTGAAGCTACAAAAACAACAAAATTTAACACCCATGTTGCATAGACACAAAATGTCCAACGGTCTGATGTATATAAGTGACATGGGACTCGTGGATGCTAACAAAAAGGAGGAGGGAATGCAAGATTACAAGGCTGTTATGGAGTTCATAGGACAAAAAGAACGTGAAGAGCGCTTAAATCGTATATGTTCCTTGATAAAACGTCCCTACACTATCCAGGCACAGAAGCCACATACTGGATTCCTATATATATCAGACAACATGACCGACATAAAAAACATCATAATCCCGGCAAGGGACTTGACGAAGCCCAAGATTGTCCTCACTGCCCACTATGACAATTTCCCTGGATCTTTGGGCTATAATGACAATGCTTCAGGGATTTCTGCATTGCTTTCCATTCAGGAGATTATCCCTGATAATTGTGAGATCGTGTTCACTGATTATGAAGAGAAGGGAGCTTTGGGAGCTTCATTATATCTGGAAAAGTCTGAAGAGGGATCCATTCTGTTCAACATAAACCTGGATATAATTTCCATAGGTGAGTACATTTTTCAGGAAAAATATTCACAGTACAAATATTCAATCAAGACGCCTGAAGCTGATAAGTTCTATTCTTGTCAAAATATCCCATGCAATGATTCCCATGCGTTCTCCTGCGCATCGGTTAGTTCAATCCTGATCATATCGAACAACCACGATGACGAATACAGTCTTGTCAACAATGTATGGCACTATCAGCACAACGGGGTATACGATAACAACTTGGATAAGCTTTCGGAAAAGAGCATCGACAAGGTTGTTTCGCTGACATTGGAAATCATAAAAATAAATTCTTAGAATCGGGTCCGATTAAAATATGAATCCTTCCGGCCAAATATAGTGCAATACGACCTGCCGTCTTCGATCTTGATAAGTCCGAATATGTGCTTTGCGATCAGCCATTCCGGGAACGCAATCATGTTTGAGGTTTCGAGGGCAGAGGGGATTTCACCAGAGACATCGCATTTGTTGTCGTCAGTATACACATAGACATCCTCCTTGAATCCGAATCCTGACATCTTGTCGAGTGTCCAAAATTTGCCAGGATATACGATATCTTTTTCAACAATATCCTTGTATGGATTGTTCTCAATGCTTTTTGCATAGATGTGCCGATCCTGGCATGAGATGCATGTCTCCTTCACGGTAATCAGGGTTCCTGGGACTTCGTTTAAAACCCTGTGTACGCTGAGAATGCCCTCAGTTGCCCTGTCCTCGCCTATTCTGACAAACTTGTCGGACATCTCGTAGGTCTTATTGAAAAGTGCTACATAATTATCTCGTTCATTCATGGCCTGGCTCCTTCGATTGTGCTTGTTTCCAGCCAGCCGCCTTTCCGTTGAATCTTTATAGCAATTTCTTCAAGTTTTTCCGAATCTGGGCAGACCTCCCTGATCCTGCGCCACAATTGAATAAACAAATGCAAATCATTGCGTTGTCCACAGATTTCCAGCGCGAGGCGGGATAGCTCTGCAAATCCGTCGAGTTTTTCAAGATATTTTTCTGCAAGCATGATGCCATACCTTCTGAAAACAGACTTGTTTACCATTGATGATACAGTTCGAATGAAGATTCTATCGAACCGTTCCTTTTCTATAGAATCCATTATGGTGTCGTTGTAGAAAAGCCATGCCGCATCCGATGCATTGATCTCTGAAAATGCCTCGGCGACAAGAAGTTTGTCGTTTCTGCTCCTGGCGATTTCAGCAGCGAGCATCAGGAAACGGTACGCAGACTTGGAATTGCAACTTTCCAGATGCATGCGAAATTCGCACAGTAGACTTTTTAGATCAGCAGGCTTTTTCGATATGTCGCTATGCTTCATGTTGTGAATTTGCCTCGTTCCATTGTCTGATTTCCTCAATAAGCGTTTCCTTCCTGGCGACCGGAAGGATTTCCTCTCTTATCGGAAAAAGCCCTAGCTGATGGCATACCGGGGAATCTCGGTATTCTTGAAAGCAAGGTTTGCTCAAGGCTCCAAAGCCATTTCCTGTACTGGCATATATTTGAAACAATGGTATGCCGTCGCGATTATTATTAAGGGCGCTATGAAAATGTGCGCCTTGTGCCGTCAGGCTTGTCCAACCTCCATCCAGACCTCCAACCTGTACGAATGCGATCACAAGTGGCGCAATGTTGAGGCGATTGTAGAGAGTTTCATATATTGCGCAGGCTTCGCCTGAAATGTATATGAAACTGAAAAGTTCAGGTCCGCGTCCACCATCCCTGTCTGAATCCCTCTGCCAGACCGTCCAGTGTCCGAAGTATTTCGCCCAGCTATGGGCAGGGTATGGAAAGCGGCTCGTTGATTCAGGAGGACATGGCGGGTTCCACCCTGCGACGGCGATCTCTCCCCTAGATATGTCCTTTTCCAGGATGCAGTGATAACCAGTTACACCGGCATGTTTGTTTTCCATTGTTCTGGAACCGAAAAAACGATCCAAAATAAATGAACGTGAGTGTGTATAGTCAACATAGATGAAGGAATGTATGTAGCCAGACATATATTTTACGATTCTTCCATCAACCCCGCATCCGGGATAGAACAGTGAATCGCAGAGAATTTTTTCCATGGGGGCCTTCTTGTTCAGGTACGAGTCTGGTGCTTCAGCCAGATCCCTGAGCCATCCTGGAACTTCCCTCTGTGGCAATCCGTAAATCCTGTTGGATTTGTGGAATATCTTCGCCTGCCTTGAACCTATGAATTTACCCTCCATCCATCCTCCTGTTTGGTTATTCCTTATTCCTTTGCTGTATTTCTAAGGGCTTTTATGGCAATGTCGATGTCGTCTTCCATAAGAAAGTTGTTGTCTTTGTCGAAGATGACTTTGATTCCTATCTGGTTGGCCGTCCTGTTTTCCGGTTGTACCGCGCCTTTCTTGACCTTTTCGAGGAATTTCAGAATGTTTTTCCTTGCATCTGCTGTCAGTTTTGCTATCTGAAATTTCAGATAGCCGTTTTCCAGACGCACTCTGGTCCAGCCCTTCTCGAGAAGTTTCCCGATTATTTTCTCCCGGGCATATTTTTCATCTCCCAGAGGTTCATCGTATTTCTTGAATACTGCTTTGATCTTCCCGAGAGTAAGGCCGTATGTTTCAGGAGATGCGATAATTTCCCTGATATGCTTTCCATTATCCACTGGATATATGCTGCCGTCCGGTCCTATGAAATACGCTGAATTTGTCATCTTCCTTCTTCCTTCCATAATTCATCTCCTTAAATTACATGTTTTGTCTTGATGGGTGACTTATAAATATAAGCACTGCTCCCTTCTATACACAACCACTATTTATTTTTGCGTAACAAAGTATTTTATGTTTTATTGTCTTAAACATAGACGTTACGGTGTGACATTTTGTGTCCATGCCTAGAGACACTAGAGGTCATGTGTCAAGCATTTGGTGGTGGAGGGCCACGCTTCGCCTGCCCTGCGTAGCTCACTTGGTGTAGAAGGGGCGACCTTAGGCGGACGCGATTTGCCGAGGAAAACGTCCCCCCAAAAATGCCATTTGCCAGAAAAGACGCATTGCACACTAAAGAGTATTTTTTTAGGGGGTGACATAAATTGTCATCCCCCTTGATCTATAGTAAGCCTTATAAAACATTAACAAAAGGAGTTTAGCATGGGTATTTTTACATCGTTAAGTGAAGAACAAGTGGAAGATCGAAAGAGGATTGGCCGACTGAAATTGATTGAAAGGCTTAGTAAGAATGGCAGTTTTAAAACCAAAGAATTATTTGATGCGGGCGGCGATGTCATTTTAGCAAACAGGGATGATGAAACAATTCCATTTGAATTCAAATGCGTGAATGGCTCCTTCGACTGCTCAAATAACAAATTGAAGTCCTTGATCAATTCTCCTGTATATGTTGGAAAGGACTTCAAATGTTCAGAAAACTTTCTGGAATCGCTGGAAGGATGTCCGCGATATGTGGAAGGTGACTTTCTATGCGAAAAAATGCACAACGGCAAGGTTTTACAGGAAGATGAAATCCGAAATGTCTGCCAGGTCAAGGGAAAGGTTATATGCTGAAGTGACGCGGCATAGACTTCGTTGCAAAATAAGGAAATATGACTATGAAAGTTTTTTTGGACGATGAAAGGAAAGCGCCCGAGGGATGGGTACGGGTTCGGTGGCCTGAAGAGGCAATTGAACTGCTTCAAAATGGACAGGTCGAGGAGATAAGCCTCGACCATGATCTTGGGGACGACGAGCATGGCACAGGCTACGATGTGATCCTCTGGATAGAGGAGGCCGTGGCTCTGAGGAATTTCAAAGCACCAGTAATCAGTGTTCACTCCGCCAATTCTTCGGCCCGTCAGAAAATGGAGTCTGGAATAATAAAAATAAGGAAACTGTCGAATAAATGAAAACACGTATGAACATCATGGATGCGGTACTGCTTCTTGACAAACTTGAATATGAGCAGTGGGATATAGTTCTTGGTGACAACGATGAAATTCCATGGGACGAATCTCCCAAGGCACCAGGTGTTGATGAAGACCTAATGGTATACGGTTTTCCCAAGGATGGGGTGGCCGGGAAGCGCCTGGAAAAACAAATTGAAAAAATTAACCGACTTTATGAAATCATTGTTCCGGAGGCAAAACAGATCAATGTCTCTGAAGGAAAGTTCCTCTATGACATCGTCCAAGCCCGGTTTAAATTATTTTCACATTACGCCAGTTCTCTTCATGATATTGAACTCCTCAAGGAAAAGGGCGAATCTACCGAAGCCGCCGAAGTGAAATCTGCGAAAATAAAAAAGGAACTGAATGAAATAGAACAGGAAATCAGGGAGCGGGCGGAAGGGCGGGAAATTGAATTTGATCCGGAAGCCTGATTTAGCTCATTTTCTCATGGAAGAAGTAAAGGGTGTCAATATTTCTTCCTGAAACCGCATACCAGCCCGCAGTGCCACACATCTGTTCCCATGTCCAGCGCGGGCTTTCGAAATAAAACCATTCAAGTTTTTCAGCAAGGTGTCCGGGTGCAATAACGCCAGAATATTTTTCCTTAGCTTCCTCTGCAGAATGCGCGGACTGCAAATTATCATCCCTGAGACATTCCACAATTTCATTCACGGATATTCCGTAGCGATCCTCTAGTGATTTTCTGTTAATCTGAAATCTACGGATCAGAGAAATATTGCCGAGTCTTTGGTCGCGTTTTTTTGGGCGCATTTTGAGCATGCTGGCATTTATACAATTCTGTATGTTTTTCCAGTCTATATCTTGTACGAGAAAATTCCTTGTACTGTGAGAATGGATTTGCATGATCCGCTATGCCGCCCGGTTATTGTTTGCATTGGATCCATACATTTCGTCTATTAGTTCCAGGTCCTGGACGAAAGATGTTTCACCCTTAATTACTTCCAAGATATGGTGAAGGTCTATTCTGGCGACCTCGCATCCGTTGTTGGTAATTATCTTGCCCTTGGCAAACCACACTCCTCTGTCATGTCCGAAAACATGCGGTTCGAATTCGCTTTCGGTGGTGACACCAGTGTGATTCGCATATGTTATTGTAACACGGGTGCAGGTTTTCCAGGCGAGATATATTTCGTCGAGGACATCAGCTTCGACCCTGAATGAAGGGACTGCCCCGAAATAGAATGACGATGGTATTGCCGAAAAATCCGAACGGCATGTGTTTTCGGCGAGAAGGCTATCCTGGATTTCTGTCAATTTTTCCCTGAGCAGGCTGCCATCGGGAACTATGGAGTTGAATATGTTGGATCCGATTACTATTGGCGAAATATCCTCGTTGGCAAAACCAAGACTGTCTTCAAGACACCAGTCGGAATCCGTCAGATAATAGCCATTGATCTTCGAGTCGAATTCAATTGGTGCTTCAAGTTCGTCTTTAAGATAGTCTATATCCCTCGAAATGGTTCTTGAACAAATATTGCCTCTGTCAAGACTCGGAGTCCTTGACGATGCAAAGGGTTCTTTTATCGTCTGCAGATCCTGGTGTAAACTTACTTCAGACCTTTTTCCTTCGCGCCCGCTTTCAATATCGAAGTTGAAATCGTATTCCCTACGGTATTCCTCCTTGAGGAGCCTAACAAATGACTTGCCATTAGGATACCTGTTCTGCTTGAGGAGGGCGACAAACTTGACGATCCTTTTGTAAGAATTTTTCTGCACTACCATAATAAATGCTCCTTTCATCTTCGGTAACCGTTCACGGTTACCAAATTTGACGCTGGAAATCCAGCGGATGCCTATAAGATAGCATCGTTTTTCGGTAGCTTACAAGTAATCTCTTAAAAAAATCCGTTTATTTTCAAATCGGGGCTGGTATCACATCGACACC
>CAIQLG010000504.1 GCA_903872565.1 uncultured Lentisphaerota bacterium
ATGCTTGTCCACTTGAATGACGCGGAGTTCATCTACCCTGGCACGGAGTTGCGAATGGTCTACAAGATGCTCGCACCGGCATCGTCCGGTGACTGAAAACCATACAACCTCTTTTTCCACGAATCAAGAAGTCTGAATTTCAGGAGGATCGGTATGAAACGTTGCAAGAACAAGTCCAAATCAATTATTCCAATCATCGCATTTGATGCGGAGTGGCAGAACCTTCCGGACGGTAAAAGAAAAATCCTATCGTATCAATATTACTGTCTAATGCCGGACGGGAAAAACTTTTCCAAGGTCTATTACGACGATGGTGAAAGAATTCCATTTCGTGAATTTGTTCGCAATATAATGATTGACGGCACGGAGCAAGGATATTTTACAAACTATCCGGAAAAATTGATAATGGTAGCTCATTATAATGTTGCCGATTTGACTGCTTTTTCCGACTTCCATAAAATAAAAGATAGATTTGAAACTGTGAGAGCTTCTTTTTCTACCATGAAGGACTTACCAATAAATGTTCAGATTAAGAGCAATTATCACACATTCAAAATCATATTGAGAGACACTATTAATCTTGCGCCCCAGGGCATGCACAAACTTGAGGACTTGGGAAAAATCATGGGAATTGAAAAAATAGACCTTGAGGCAAAAGGATATTCTGTTACCAATATGGAAAAACTTATGATTGAAAATAAATCATTGTTTGAAACCTATGCTTTAAAAAATGTTGAGATAACTGCTAAATATATGGAACGGATAATGAAATATGCCAATGAGAGTTCCAAAAAGAATTCTGTCCCGCCATCGCTTGCATCAATTTCCGTGAGCATATTTTCTTCATTTCTTGAGAAAATTGGAGTTGACAGACTAAAACTGATGGGAAGGTACAAGATTGAAAGTAAAAGTGGAGGAAAATATTATATACCCCCCAGAGAAGTTCTTATCCCAGTTCTGAGTGATAATCAGGCTCTTGCAAATGAATGTTTCTACGGTGGCAGGAGTGAATCATATTTTTATGGACCATGCAATGTTGACAATTGGCTTGATATAGACCTTATAGGCGCATACACCACAACTATGGCAACCATTGGGATACCTCTTTACGATGGTATTAAACGGAGTATAGACCCCGATGACTACTCTTTAGGGGTATTAGGTTATGCAAGACTGAAATCGTTTAGATTCCCTGCAAATACGGTTTTCCCTAATATCCCACATAGATATGATGCAGGTATCCAGTTTGTCCTTGAGGGCAAAGACACATACGCAACTGCCAATGATATCTGGCTTGCAAGAAAAATGGGTGCGGAAATTGAAATTGATGATGGAATTATAATCCCTTGCGATATGAGCCGAAAGCCTTTTTTAGAATTTGTGCGGCTTGTTACTGAAAACAGAAAAAAAGCACAGGCTGAAAACAATAAATTTGATAATCAGTTCTGGAAAGAAATCGGTAATTCTCTTTATGGCAAAATGGCTCAGGGAAGACCTCTTGGCAATAAATTTGATTCTCGGAGCGAAAAGATGGAGGAATGCAAAATTACAAATGTCTTTCTTGCTGGCTATATTACTTCCCTTACAAGGGTCTGTATCGGCGAACAAATGAGTTATATCTATTCCCAGGGCTATCAGATCCTAAGCGTAACCATCGATGGGTATATAACAAATTTTCCAAAAGACAGGCTGAATGAGCTGTTAAATCTTGAATCATCGAAATTATATTCCCAGGCGCGTCTGGATATTTCAGGCAATGGAGAAATCATCGAAATAAAGAAAAAAGCAAAGCAGATACTTTCGATCAAGAAGAGAGGGCAGATAGAATTGGATTCCAAGTTGAATCTGGATAACTCATGGCAATTAGCCTTTAGTGATGCCCCAGATGATGATAGCGGGGAGGATCTTATCCTCTCCAAGGCAGGGATTCGGCCTCCCAGACATTTAAAATCTGATGTAGAGAAAAGGGATTGGTTTATAAAAGAACACCTCCAGAGAGGTTATAAAAGCAAAATAGAACGGTGCAAGCTTCCAACGGCGACCTATATGAAAAACCATTGCAAGGAAGATTTCCATGAGATTGTACAAGATTTCGTTTTCAATACAGATTACGACATGAGCCGTAAGCCCCTGAACATTGAAATGGGAAAATTAAATGACAAAGAGCATATTAAATTTAAGACAATGCCATACAGGGACATACAGGAATTTTTAAATTACAAAGACAAATGGAAACATTTTACAGGAAGATATGAAACTACAATGATGAACCATCAGGCAGTCAAGCTGTTTCTCAAAGCGATGAAACAAAATCAAGAAAGAATAGATTATCATAGCTATGATTGCCATTTTGATTTTAAAAAATTCAAGTTGCAGATATTGAGAGCTTATAAGAATGAGGAACTAGGATTCAAGAAAAAACTATCAGATATAGATTTTGCCAAATATCTCACAGATACAGGATATGAAACTACTATACATGATTTACAAAATGCTAAGAATTTGAAACCTATGTACAATAAGATATTTGCTACTAAGGAAATAAATATCTTCCTAGAGGTCATAAAGTATTTTGAACCTTCCATCAATTTAGGAAATATTGTTGATAAAGAGGATTAGAACTATACATAGATTTTATATTTTAATTGTAGATAGGACTAATTACAAATCATGTATTTTGTATATACAAAACATGAATATTGTAAGAATTGATATATTAAATAATAAGAATACTTTTTAATGTGATAAGTTATAATTAAGTTTTAATAAGTCTTCATGTTACCTATCGTTCAATAATAAAAACATGGATTTGTATATTTTTTTAATTTGATAGAATTTCAATAGTAAGAGTTTAGTTTTTATTTAGATATTCAATATTTCTTATGATTGTAATTCCTGTATCAATATTTTGTTGTAATTGTATTTTAGGAAGTTGTGGAGAATAGTTGTTATTTTATATATATTTTATAATAGAGTTATCCTTGATAGATTTATGAGTTAAAAGAAATCAATTCTGAGCTATAATTAAAGGATATTATTCAGTTGTTATTATTTTCAGTGCTTTTGGAGAAATCAAAATATATGACATTAATCCTTGTTGCCAGACTTCCTAGTATTTTGAATTTTATTGTATTGCTACTGACTACCGCTCCTGAATGGATTTATGGGTTTCAACGGTTGTTTATGAGAAAATATTTTAAAGAGGTTCCTTATAATATTTGTCTGAAATACGGGTTAGAAATCCATAAACCCATTGTACATTGCATGAACTCAAGGCTGACCAAAAAATCAGAAGGAAGGATGAATTGAAGAAAATTCTGGGGATTTCATCAAAATGAGATGGCTGGAATGGATGAGAGATATAAAATCTTTTGCTCATTCATATTTCTTTGATAGATATTTTCCGAAAGTGCGCACATTCATTTCCACATTCTCTAAATCCGACAGTTCCCACTAAATATTCAATAGGAGCAATTGGAGGTTTGAGTATAGATGGAATATTAGGAATAGGAATTTTTTTGCCATCTACAATTAAAGTGACTGAAACATGTGTGCCATTGACATCAATGCGTACTCCGAACCATGTATTTAAAGCCAGGGGTACAGGCAATGGGATTCCATTTCCCTTTGTCCCATCAAGATTGACCCATTTATTATTCATGCGATAGTGAGGATAAATATTGTGTTGAGTGCATTGTAACATTACATAGTTATCAGCATTTTTTGCTCTGATATCCCAAGTGGTCGTCTTATTAACTATTTTAGTTTCAAACTCAAAAACGTAGTCTTTCCATGAAAGGCATGGTTTGAAAAAACCTCCTCTGTTTGAATCAGTAACAATGAGGAATTTGTTACCGTTTTCATCGCCAATAGTCCATTTCCCAAAATATTGCCAATTTTTCAATCCATTTTCGAATCCTTCATCATATTGATTTTTAGAACTGCTTACTTTAACGGGCAAATCAGGATTATGACTGGATACATTGAGGCGGTATTTTGCCAAAAGAATACTTGCAAAAGCTAAAGCAAGCGTGAGGAACATGGCCAAGAGAGTGGTTGTCAGAAGAAATATTTCATAGGCTACAATGATTTGTAATGTTATTCCAATGATCAATTGCCAATTGCTAATTATCCATTTGCCTATTGCCTTGAGTATATTCTGAAAAGTTTTCCAAGCAGGAGCTATCAAAATAATTATAACCAATACTATCAATCCAACCCATAACCACATGCTTGCTTGTTTTTGGCCAGTAACTATATGATAGATGTATACGACAAAGGCGATGATGACAGTTGTAGCCAACCCACCAATTATTTTTTCAATTACATTGTTCCAGTTGATTTTCATATCCCTCGATCTGTTATTTTAATGAATGAATGTCCGTTATTGGGAGGCAAGTTACAACCTCTTTCTTGGAGAATGCTTCTTGCAAGCTCATTTAAAAATCACTTCCCAGCCTTGCCACCCTTAGTCAACTTACCCATTGTCCCTATAAGTTCCTTCTGCTGGTCTATAGTCATTCCTTTTAATATCCTCTCGAACTTGTCCTTGTCCGTCTCCGCATTTTGAAATATGGGTTGGAGTATGTCATTGTTTTTACCTCTCTGCGCCTTCGTATCTTTTATAATTTCCAATATCATGCGCCTGGCATAGATCCCTGGGCTTCTTAAACCGGTCATCCAGTTACAGACAGTCTGGGCAGATACACCCTAAATTGATTTTTTTTTGCCGCTAGGTTAGATTTTTCACTTGTTTTTTATTGAAATGCCCTCTATAGTGTTCATAGCGGTAAATACCGCTATGAAAGGAGCATAATATGGCATTTTTACGTGTAAGAGATACAAAAT
>CAIQLG010000505.1 GCA_903872565.1 uncultured Lentisphaerota bacterium
ATTGGATTCACGTTCAACTCGCTCATGGACGGATCTTTTTTCATAAATCCGCCACCTCCACCTCCTTTGGCCTCCGAAAATCCTGAACCTGAGTAAGGAATAGCGCAAAACCACTCCAGTTTTATCAAAGGGCAGCCTAATGCTGCCTTTTTTTTTATTTTTTGTTTACAAACGGACTTTTCATATTGATTTTTCATTTTATGATATTATAGTACTTTTTGATGTTTGAGCTCAATATGTCAAAAAAACCAAAAAAAACTAAAGAAAACGCCAAATCAATAACTGGTTTCTGGAAGCTGGTAAATGATTCTGTCCCTATTTACCTTGACCATGCGCCAGTCGCAAAGAAAAAAAAAGTGTTTTCAGAAATCCGTAAGATCGAAGAAGAGGTAAATACATCATCCGTCCCTGATTTCATATCTGAAAATTTTGTTTCTCCATTTCTTACCTCGGAAAGGGAAAAAATCAAGGTGGTCTTTGACGGAGTCCAAAAGGGGGCCTTCGGAAGCTGGATCGTATTGTATGACGGAGAGCAGAAGACTATGAAGCTCAATCCTGTCGGCATATATGGATATTCCTCGATGATTGTGGACAGCCCTAAGAAATTGTCGAAACTCAGCCGAGAAGAGGATTTCCAGGAATTCAGGCTTCACTCTTTCTCGAGGGAACTTTCTAAGCTTCCGGAACAGTATCACATTTTTCTGGCAATTCTTAAGGGCGTTGCAGAGATAACAGAGGTTTGCATCTCAGACAGCAGGGGCTCCGCAGCAAAATTGGACGAACACACATTCTCCTATTTGACAACTCTTTGGGCTCTCAAGCAGTTCGAGGAGTTCTATCAGAAATTCCAGAACAGAAGCATCAGGGCGGACTTCCATCTGATATGGCATGAGGGCGAGTGGGTTGATTGAGATGGGAAGTCATCCTTATGAAAAAAAAGATTCTGGTTGTTGGAGTAAACCCCGCACTGCAGAAGGTGCTTTTCCTGGATGAAATAGAGCCGGGAGAAGTCAACAGAGCATCAAAGGTTTATACGACATCTGCAGGGAAGGGTGCGAATTTCGCAAAAGCCGCCTCTCTTTCCGGTTCCTCTCCCGTCATATACCAATTCTCCGGTGGAATTAATGGCCGTCTATTTCTTGCAGAACTAAAAAGACTGAAAATCAGAAATATCACTGTATTGGTGAAGACGGAAACAAGGTGTTGCACGACATGCATTGAGACGGGGAGACGAATTGTCACAGAATATATAGAGCCTTCCGGCGAGATACCGCCAGAAAAGGCATCTGAACTGATGAGCGCTATTGAGGCTGATATCGCAGGGTTTGACGCTGTAGCCATATGCGGGACATACCCTCCGGGGCTCAATCCAGGATTCTATGGAAAAATCTCGGAACTTGCGTCAGATCACGGTATCCCGCTTTTCGTTGACGCCTGCTGTGATATCAAAGCTGTCCTTGAGAACGGAGTCGAAATACTTAAAGTCAATTCTAAGGAGATTTCCGAACTTTCAGGATGCAACTCAATTCGAGATGCCGCAAAATTGGTGATGCGAAGCTACAATGTCAAAGCCATAGCTGTGACTGCCGGAGGTGGTACTTCATGGCTTTTCGCTGGCGACGATACGATTAAGTTCAAACTTCCCGAAATCAAGGTGCTCAACAGCACGGGGGCGGGGGACACGGTGTCAGGGGTTTTTCTTTCTGAATACCTTAAATCAGGTGATTTTCCCGAAAGTTTCAAAAAGGCTCTTGCCGCTGGCACTGCCAGCTGTCTTACACCTCTTCCAGGAGTTTTTTCCCCTGACGATGCGAAAAAGATATATGGGAAGATAAAGCAGGGATAATAGGCTTAAGATGATGAAACTTTCTACGTATGGACAGGTAAACCATTAGATTGGAATAAATAGCGGGTAATTTGTAACCGTTAAACAGGGTGTTTTGAGACTGAAAGAAACACCCATTGATATAATATCCAACGATCATGATAATTACTCGAATTAGCGTCTCAATTAAGAGATAAGTTTATAACAATAACAGTATTGCAAGAAGGTCTCCCTTAATAAAGACATTGGTAAAAGTTTATACTACCGACAATAAAGAGTTTAACGAAATACTCATTTATTATATAGAAACTTCAACAATTTTTGACTCAAGAAGCATGAATGTGCCTGCCCAGGTTGATTGAAGTGATTGAATGACAATGTGATACGGCCCAGAAATTATTAATAATACCACTTAAAATGAAGTTCTTGGCAACCGTTAAGTTCAGGTGTTTTAAGGCTAACAGTAGGCACTGTCTCGATGGGGC
>CAIQLG010000506.1 GCA_903872565.1 uncultured Lentisphaerota bacterium
ATTTTGTATCTCTTACACGTAAAAATGCCATATTATGCTCCTTTCATAGCGGTATTTACCGCTATGAACACTATAGAGGGCATTTCAATAAAAAACAAGTGAAAAATCTAACCTAGCGGCAAAAAAAAATCAATTTAGGGTATATGCCTTATTCGCCGTAGTCGCTGTGTTGCTTTTTTTACTAATTGATGGTAATTCGGGAAAATCTTTTGGCAATTTTGCATTTACAAGAATATGGCAAGGAAAAGCAATAGTTTTTACCTTATTAATACCTATGATATTCTTTATTACTAGCAGGTTCCTGAACTCAAAGGCTTTGTTTTATTTCATTCTCATTGTTATGGCAGGGATATGCGGGGTAGGTTTAAGCAATGCAGCAGTATATTTGTGTCCACCCTTAGTCATCTGCATCGCTTTAGCTCATGCGATAAACGAATGCATTGCTAATAAATGCATATATACTGGTAGGACAATCATTCTCATACTCATCGCTGGGGCAGGAACATTCTATTGCATAGTTTTTATGCTAGCTATTTTAGCAGGGATATTGCCAACGCCAGCAGACGTGACAGCGTGGACTACGCTTTGGCCAAATAACTGGTTGGATAATATAAGAATGGTTATAGGTAGTAATGCCGAGTTTTTAAGAGATACTTGCATCCTTTTTTGTTTGCCATGGTTAAATCAAAAAAACGCGAAGAAGATTTTATGTTTTTCATTACTGCTCATTTTAATATTCTTTAATCCAATTACTGGTCCGATTTGGGTGAAGGTTGTTATGCCGGCATCATATTGGAGGCTAATTTACTTAATGCCGTTACCATTTTGTGTAGGGCTAATTGTGTTGTTACTTGATTTTGAGGGTGCGAAACAAGGACGAGTTTTAAAACAGACGGGCATTTTTATGGCAATTATTTTACTAATAGTTCTTACTGTTCAAAATACCGTATTGTCACCCCACTGGGTGGGGTATAAAAGTCCGCTCGAATATCAGTTTGCTCGCAAAGACCTAAGTTTTTCAAGTGCAATCGTCACACAAGTTAGTTCCAAAAAAATATTAGCACTCGAAGAAATTGCAGTGGTATTGCCATTTCTTGATCATAACATAAAATTGGAGACAACTAGATGGGGAGCAACTTATCATGTTTTTAGCAACGCCGGGTTAAGGACGGAAGGCCTTAGACGACTTAAAGCATGGGAAATGGTGGCCACCGGGAAAAGGGATGCCTACATCGATGATGCAATGAAACAATCAATTTCAAATGGAGTGGATGCTATAATTACTCGAAAAGAGTTTCTTAATACCATAATGACTTTCTTGTCTGAACAATCATCTGGGTGGGAAAGTTCGTATAAAGATGAAAATTATGCATTGTTAGTGCGATCGGTCTCAAAAAAATAAGGGATAAAACCATTTAAAATTTTGGTAATGTGACAAGCCTCAACTCGCAACTGATAAAAAGGAACTCTCATGCCATGATTTTGAGTATGAATCCCCCAGAAATAAATGCATTCTGCCATCCGATTTTATTATTGCGTTCTATTTGTGGGCGATAGCCATGAGGTTTCCCACATTCATCGCTAGGCGAAACTCGGCAATGCCCATCAATTGTAATGTTTTTGCCATCCCGCGCTTCATGAATGATGGTGTTGGCATTAGCCGGTTCCAATAATCCAGCTGAAAGCGATTTCGAAAACTGGTACAATAGATGTCTGAATAGCCAGCCCTGCTATATAGTTCCTTGATACTAGGCTTCGAAAAGAGTTGAAGATGCTCTATGTCAATTATTGGCGACTTCCGTCCTAGAATGCGGTTATTCCAAGCCCTCCAATCGTGTACGACAGCAACCATTGCTCCGTCAGGCTTAAGTAACCCCAAGCAGTCATTTACAAGTGTCCCAGGATCAGTGATATGTTCTAATGTCATAAAACAGGTAATAAGTGAAAATGATGCTGGCTTGAAGTTGGCAACCTTAAAGAGGCCTTCTCTAATGAAGGGCTTGATGTCTGAATCGGCGGCATCAATGGCTGCACGAGACGGTTCTATCCCTATTAGTTCGGAGAATCCATTCGCCTTCATTTTCTGAAGAAATGCCCCAGTCCCAGTCCCGATATCCAAGACTCCTCTGCGATCAGATATTTTGGACAGATGAGGCATAAGCGTCTTTTCATATGTTTCAGCCGCAAGCAATGCTTCTTTTTTGGAGTCATAGGATGCCTGGGAATAGGCCTGACCGATTGATATTGCTGTGGGTGACTCACAGGCGTAGACTATGTCGCATATAGGGCAGCGAACCAACTTATAACACATATACTCAGGGGTCTTGCGTGAGGCATAAGAAAATCCATCAATGCACTGCTCATCAATATGGCGATCGAGGAAAGGAATAGCTTTAGATGAAAGAGCCCCACAAACTGGACAATTGCGGGACTGTAGACTTTTTAATATTGAACTCATGATTACTTTTAATTTGAAATGGCTTTTAACAAATTATTTTGTGTTATGGGTAAGAGATGTCGCCTAAATCACTTGTTGCAAGTAAGTACAACTTGGCCTGCAAAGTATTTTTTTATGGGATAGATCTGCTCCAGAAGCGGTTGGGAAAAATGTATGATCTTTGCCGGTAGGGTCGGGAAAAACATTGGTACAAAGCCAATGTAGTCTATCTGAATTTGTCCGTAGCCAGCAGACCGGCACCAAGTGTCCAGTTTACGAGAAGTGAAGCTCTGTTCTTCATGTTCTATATGATATCGGGATGTCTTTTCTATCAACTTCAAAATAGGATTGTTCCCATTAGGTTCTACAATAATAAGTGTTTTGCATATAGGAGCAGCATTCATAATGCCTAATTCCCCATTCGGAAGATGATGAATGACTCCTCGAATGATGCCAACATCAAATACCTTTTGCGGTAATGTCGCAGGTTCTAGCAGATTAGCAACCGTAAAAGTCGCCGATGGAGCCAGACGCTGGGCCAGTGAAATGGCATCTAATGCCGGATCAATGCCAATGATTTCCATGTCGGGGAAAAATCTAACTAGTTCGGCTGTGTAGGTTCCATCTCCACAGCCGATGTCAATGAGGTTCCTCGCACTCTTAGGCACACGAGCCATGATGGCCTCTGTCATCCTCTGATTGGCTACCACCGATGAATATGGTGCATTAGTTGTGTACTGATATCCACCATGGGCTATCACATCGTCGTTGAATTTGCCGACATTACTTTTCAGGTTGTTATTCTTCATGGCCACCAGACATCCTTTTATGTTTTTAAATATATTCTTATCGTCGCACCGAACCATCGGGTAGTAGTTCAGCAACCTCTCCGTTCCTAATCAGATTGGACCTGATTAATCTCGGACGTCCCTTAACTTCTTCTATGATCTTTCCTATATATTCACCTAAGACTCCAATCGCCAGAAGGTTTATGGAGCCAAAGAATAGAATGGTCAACAAGATGGTTGTATCTCCCTTCTGTACATAATGCGGGAAATAAATCCTGATAACAGCAGCAACAGCACTAAGTAAAGCTGAAAGGCTCAGCAGAGCAAAACCAAATGCAGTCAAGATATGCAATGGTGTGGTGGTGTAAGAAAAGAAGGCTTTTTTTGCCCAACCAATATTCTTTACTATATTATTAGTGCTGCGCCCAAACATCCTTTCCGGGCGGACATAGTTAACTCCGGTTTGGTGGAACCCAGCATAGGCGCGCAGACCGCGCAGGAACAAATCTCGTTCAGGACAGGCTAACAGCCATCCAACAATTTTACGGTCCATCAATGAGAAATCGCCAGCATCGTGGGGAATAACTATGTAACTAAACTTGGCAAAAATCCGATAGAAAGCTTTGTAAAGCAAATTCCATAATATTGGCATGTCACGCTTTATCCTGCGACCGTAAACTACTTCATAGCCTCGTTCCCATTCTTTGTAAAAATCGAGGATGAGTTCTGGCGGATCCTGTAAGTCTCCATCCAACAGCACAACTGCATCCTTGGTGGATAATTCCATCCCACTTCGAAATGCCATCTGACTACCGAAGTTCCGGCTATGAGAGATGCCTAAAACATGAGGATCTCTAGAGCTAATGTCTTTTATCACTTCTAATGAATCATCAGGGCTGCAATCATTCACAAAAATTATTTCGTAATCACATCCAATCTCCTTGAAAACATTTGTCAGGCGCTGGTGCATGATTGGAATGGCCTGCGAATCTTTATAGCAGGCAATGATTGCGCTAACAGTACGCTTCCTTTTACTAGTTTTTATCTTGGTGTATTCCGCGAAAGAGCCTGGCGATAGCGAATCAACCCAAGGTTTCATTAACTCCATGCCATTAGTGAGGGATATTTGTGCCGACCAGCCAAAATCATTCTTAGCTTTAGCAGGATTTGCAAACCAATTAACTAGATCCCATTTTCGGGGAGGCATGGATCCAAATTGTGGTTCACCAGCAATCTTAAAGAGTGTTTTTGCCGTATAAGCCAGATCTTTGATTGTTGTTGATATCCCTGTGCCAATATTATAAGAATGACCGTACATGTCAGAATGCAGCCGCGCTGCTGCCTGAATAAATGCGGTACAGATATCGGTTATATAGACGAAGTCCCTTGAAGTATCAGGGTTAACGAATGGAGGAAACAGCCCCTGCAGTGCATGAGAAATCAAATTAGGCATGAGGCGTGAAGTGTCTTCCAATGGTCCATATGCAGAGTACAGTCGCAGATTGATGATTGGTAACCCGCGAACGATTCCACAATAATGAATATATTGCGCCATGGCAGCCTTGCTGACCGCGTAATGGCCATTCGGCTGCAGTTGTGCATTTTCGTCCGGGGCAGTGCAGTTTAGACCGTATTCTGAAGAACTGCCTGAATGAATATAAGCGGTAAAGTTTTTTTGGGCTAATAACTCAATAAAGTCAACAAGTGCAGTATAGTTAGTCCGGTGGATGAGGCGTACGTCATTCTCGAAAGAATAACCACCATAAGAAACACAATCAAAAACTGTCTGGGGTTTAACGGTATCAATCAGATTCTTGGCTGCGGAAAAGTCAGTAATGTCAACCTCCAGGATTCGATCCATAACGACCTTGCTTAAGCGCCAGACTGGATTATGACGTACGACAGCGAATACATCGTTGCGCTGACTTTGAAGTTCCAGAAAGAGATTAGCTCCGACGAAGCCGCCACCACCTAGAACGATGATAGGGCCACGCAGAGATTTTATCATCTGTTCATTCATTTATTATCTCCGCTGAAAGAGAGAACTGCTTGAAGGATATCTTCTGGTGCTAAACTGTTGTGACGCCTCAGAAATTGCTGGGACCCATACACTCCATGGAGTGCCAATCCCGAGGCATTGAGGCTGGCAAAACTCCTGACTGGCACTCCGTCAGCCAATAGTTTTTGAGCCATCATTGCGCTTACCCCACCGTGAGAAATATGCTCCTCCAGTATAATAAGACCAGCACCTGAAGCAAGCCTGGCAAGCAAATCTGGGGGCAATGCATTAGCCAGCAAAGGTAACTCGGAAAGGATCCAGAGATCCGGACGGTTGCATTCTGAAATATCGCGTAGTACAGCCCAAGCTGAACCAGCAATAGGCCCGACAGCTACAACAACTGGGCCGGAACCAGACAGCACGCGGCGCCAAGGTTGGCAAGAAGGGCATTGTTCACCCTTTGGTAACTCTCCACGACCTAGACGGATATAGCAGGGATGTTGCCATCTCGCAGCAGTTTCTATGGTAAGCTCGATATCTTCATTGAAGCAGGGGACGAAGACTTTCATAAATGGCAATGTCAGCAAAGCCCCATAATCATCAATTGCATGATGAGTTGGTCCCATCACACCATATCCATAACCTCCCCCGTTTCCTAATAATTTTACTGCGAGATCGTGTAGGCATACATCGTTACGAATCTGTTCAAAGGGCCTGGCAAAGCAGAATGGGGCAATGCTATAGCACCAAGGTTGCCAGCCATCCTTGGCCATAGCTGCGGCAACTGACACCATATTCTGCTCCGCTACGCCAGCATTGATGAATCGCTGCCCCAGCGCCTCCTGTAAAGGTTCTAACGCCATAAACCCTAAGTCTCCAGTCAAAAAGATCATATTTGGGTCTGTAGCCCTAGCGACCAAGGCATCGCATAATTCTTTCCTCATAATTGACTCTCCAAGTTTGCTAAGGCCTGCTCATACTGTTTGTTGGTGAGTGGTAAGTAATGACTATGCATTTTGCCCTCCATGTCTGATACTCCCTTGCCTTTTATGGTGCGAAGGAAGATTGCTCGTATCTTCTCTTGAGGTCGAGCCAGTTCCTCGGCAATTTCCTTCAGATCATGACCGTCAATGACTACAATGTCAAGGTCAAACCCCTTTATCCTTTCCCACAGTGGATTCATGGACGCTACTGCAGAGGTCGAACCGAACCCTTGCAGACCGTTGTGGTCAATGATTATTGTAAGATTCTTCAAGTGGTGATGGCAAGCAAAGATCAGGGCTTCCCATGTGGATCCCTCCTGCCATTCGCCATCAGAGGTGAGGCAGTAAGTTTTAGCATCTTTTTTGCGCAGAGTCTGTGAAAGCGCAAAGCCTGCGGCTAGGGATAGCCCATGTCCAAGGCTACCGGTAGCAAAAGGGATCGAATCAAATGTGTTAACAGGTGGATGACCAGGAAGCCTAGTCCCGTCGCCATGAAAGGTTTCCAGTTCGTCTTCTGAGATCAATCCGGACTTTGCCAAGGCGACATACAACGCGCCTGCCGAATGCCCTTTTGATAAAATGAAACGGTCATGCGACCTCAGTTTAGGGATTATTACACACAATGCTGCCAGGCAAGATAGGTTACCGCCAAGGTGTCCCACTTTAGCTGTAAAGTGCATTGTTAATAAGCGCTTTTTGCACCAGAGAAAATTATTTTTTATAATATCGTAATTCATTTTTCTGCTAATTTAGCCAGTTCGACCAACAAGTCAACAAGTTCGAGACACATTATCCTGAATTTCCGATAATCTACCATGGTAATCCGGGGTCCGTAATCCGACCTCTGACCACACGGAAATTTAGTCCTGAGTTCAGGTTGATACTTTAAACTATGATATTCAATTTCCAATGTTTACGGAAGAAAATTTTTCGCCACGAAAAGGCACATAAGGCACAAGATAAGAATAGTCATCCCGCAGGATGACGGATTGGTGGATTCTTGGATTACCCGACTTCGTCCAATTCGGACTACGGTGTGGCATGTTGGATTATTGATTTTGAGTTAAGAAAAGACGTTGATCAGACACGAATTGCACGAATTTTCACGAACTTAGAAAAATTTGAGTCATTGTGTCTTTGTGTG
>CAIQLG010000507.1 GCA_903872565.1 uncultured Lentisphaerota bacterium
GCCGCCTGAGGACTACGGCCGCAAGGCTAAAACTCAAAGGAATTGACGGGGGCCCGCACAAGCGGTGGAGCATGTGGCTTAATTCGATGCAACGCGAAGAACCTTACCTAGATTTGACATATACCTGCCGTCCGTCGAAAGGCGGATTTCCTCGCAAGAGGACGAGTATACAGGTGCTGCATGGCTGTCGTCAGCTCGTGCCGTGAGGTGTTCGGTTAAGTCCGGCAACGAGCGCAACCCGTATCGTTAGTTGCAAACAGTTCGGCTGAGCACTCTAACGAGACTGCCCGTGTTAAGCGGGAGGAAGGCGCGGATGACGTCAAGTCCGTATGGCCTTTATATCTAGGGCTGCACACGTGCTACAATGACCGGTATAATGGGTCGCAATACCGCAAGGTGGAGCAAATCCTCAAAACCGGTCCCAGTTCGGATTGCAGTCTGCAACTCGACTGCATGAAGTTGGAATCGCTAGTAAAGGCGTATCAGCTACGACGCCTTGAATACGTTCCCGGGCCTTGTACACACCGCCCGTCACATCATGGAAGCTGATTGCACCCGAAGTCATACAAAATATGCCTAAGGTGTGGTCAGTGACTGGGATGAAGTCGTAACAAGGTAGCCGTAGGGGAACCTGCGGCTGGATCACCTCCTTTCTAAGGAAGTCAACAAATCCTTGATTGGAACAATATAGATAGTAATGCTTCAGAAAGACCTTGGATACATCGCACAATCCAGTTTTCAAAGAGAACAGGTGAAGTTCCTTGAAAAATTGGGGCTATAGCTCAATTGGCTAGAGCGCCAGCTTTGCAAGCTGGATGTTAAGGGTTCGAGTCCCTTTAGCTCCACCAGTACGTCATAAGGCGGACTGTTACACCGTTGTTTGTATAGGTGGACAAAATTGCAGCATTAACAACTGTAATGCTGCAAAGATGGGGAATAGTTGTTTAAACAAGAGAAATGATAGCAGATTGGTTCTTTGAATGATAGTGACGGGCGGGGATGAAAAACCAGAGCCCGCTCTAAGTAAGTCCCACAACCAAGGGATGAACCTATGGGCGTATAGCTCAGTTGGTTAGAGCGCGTCCCTGATAAGGACGAGGTCTCTGGTTCAAATCCAGATACGCCCACCATTTCTTTTTATCGAGGCGTCGGAAGCCGAAGCCTCGAAAAAGAGAATTGTTAAAGTTTTGCACTGCAAAATTTTGTGTTCATTGAAAATTAGGAAAATTAGGGTAAAGAAAAAACTTTGCCATTCGCGTTTTTGGTGGTCAAGCTACTAAGGGCACAAGGTGGATGCCTTGGCACCGACAGGCGATGAAGGACGTGGCATAACTGCGATAAGCTTCGGGGAGCGGAAAGCACGCTTTGATCCGGAGATTTCCGAATGGAGCAATCCGGCATCTTTAATAAGGTGTCATCGTCAGCTGAATACATAGGCTGTCGAAGCAATACCCAGGGAAGTGAAACATCTCAGTACCTGGAGGAAAAGAAATCAAGTCAGAGATTCCGTCAGTAGTGGCGAGCGAAAGCGGAACAGCCTAAACCGTCCTGCTTGCAGGGCGGGGTTGCGGGACCCGTGAGCGATGAGGAATGTATAGGAGAACAGTTTTGGAAAGTTCGGCCGTAGAGGGTGAAAGCCCCGTATCCGAAATACATTTAGTAGTTGCTTTGAAACGGGTATCCCAAGTAAGGCGGGACACGTGAAACCCCGTCTGAATCCGGGAGGACCATCTCCCAAGGCTAAATACTTGTTGGTGACCGATAGTGAACTAGTACCGCGAGGGAAAGGTGAAAAAGCACCCCGTGAGGGGAGTTAAAAGTACCTGAAACCTTGTGCCTACAAAGTGTGGGAGTCCCGAATTCGTTCGGGATGACCGCGTGCCTTTTGCATAATGAGCCTGCGACTTACTTCTATGCAGCAAGGTCAATCCTGTAAAAAAGGATGAACCGAAGCGAAAGCGAGTACGAATAGTGCGTCAAGTTGCATGGAGTAGACCCGAAACCGGTTGATCTATTCATGGCCAGGCTGAATCTCTCGTAACAGAGAGTGGAGGGCCGAACTAGTGGATGTTGAAAAATCCTTGGATGAGCTGTGAATAGGGGTGAAAGGCCAATCAAAGCCGGTGATAGCTGGTTCTCTTCGAAATAGCTTGAGGGCTAGCCTTGCGTGATAGTTTACGGGGGTAGAGCACTGATTGTTCGAGGGTCCTTACCGGGATACCAACAACTGTCAAACTCCGAATACCGTAAACCGTATCGCAGGAGTGAGACTGTGGGGGATAAGCCTCATAGTCGAGAGGGAAACAGCCCATGACCGCCAGCTAAGGTCCCTAATTCAGACTAAGTGGAATCAAAGGATGTGAAGTCGCTAAAACAGCCAGGATGTTGGCTTAGAGGCAGCCATCATTTAAAGAGTGCGTAATAGCTCACTGGTCGAGCGATTTCGCGCCGAAGATTATCGGGACTAAGTCTGAAACCGAAGCTGCGGGTTCTCACGCAAGTGAGAGCGGTAGAAGAGCGTTGTATGTGGGCAGAAGTCTGACCGTAAGGGAAGATGGACTGCATACAAGTGACCATGCAGGCATGAGTAGCGAAAAACTCAGTGGAAATCTGAGTCACCGAAATCCCAAGGTTTCCTGGGGAAGGTTCGTCCGCCCAGGGTTAGTCGGATCCTAAGGCGAGGCCGAAAGGCGTAGTCGATGGACAACAGGTTAATATTCCTGTACTACCTTATCGGAGCGATGAAGGGACGCAGTATGCTAGCCCGGCTGTCGATTGAAAGTGGCAGTCTAAGGTCAGGGTGCCGGCAGGTAAATCCGCCGGAACAAACACCTGAGAGCTGATGGGACGTGGAGTCTTCGGATGAAGCGGATCGGGTAATGCTATGCTGACTAGAAAAGCTTCTAAGCGTTGATGATAGGGTATCCGTACCTGAAACCGACACAGGTGGGAAGGTAGAGAATACCGAAGGTGCGCGAGAGAAACCACGTTAAGGAACTCGGCAAATTAACCCCGTAACTTAGGGAGAAGGGGTGCCACTTAGGTGAAGTTCCTGCGAATGGAGCCAAAAGTGGTTGCAACAAAGAGGCCCAGGCGACTGTTTAGCAAAAACACAGCACTCTGCTAACACGCAAGTGGATGTATAGAGTGTGACGCGTGACCAATGCCGAAAGCTCAAACGGAGGGGTTAGCCGCAAGGCGAAGCTCTGAAGTGAAGGCCCGGTGAATGTCGGCCGTAACTATAACGGTCCTAAGGTAGCGAAATTCCTTGTCGGGTAAGTTCCGACCTGCACGAATCGCGTAACGATCTGGGCACTGTCTCAACGTGGATCTCGGCGAAGTTGTAATTCCGGTGAAAATGCCGGATACCCGCAGTAGGACGGAAAGACCCCGTGAACCTTTACTGTAGTCTGATATTGGTATTTGTCTGTTTATGTGTAGGATAGGTGGGAGACGATGAAGTCGTGGCGCTAGCTACGGCAGAGTCAACGGTGAAATACCACCCTTAAATTGGTGAATATCTAACCATTGCCCGTGAATCCGGGGGTGGAACAGTGTCAGAGGGTCAGTTTGACTGGGGCGGTTTCCTCCAAAAGAGTAACGGAGGAGCCCGAAGGTACACTCAGCATGTTTGGCAATCATGCGTAGAGCGCAAGGGTAGAAGTGTGCTTTACTGCGAGACCGACGGGTCGAGCAGTTGCGAAAGCAGGGCCTAGTGATCCAGTGGTAGAATATGGAATCGCCATTGCTCATCGGACAAAAGGTACTCCGGGGATAACAGGCTGATCGCGCCCAAGCGTCCATAGCGACGGCGCGGTTTGGCACCTCGATGTCGGCTCATCACATCCTGGGGCTGAAGAAGGTCCCAAGGGTTCGGCTGTTCGCCGATTAAAGTGGTACGCGAGCTGGGTTCAGAACGTCGTAAGACAGTTCGGTCCTTATCCACTGCGGGCGTAAGATATTTGACGGGAGCATTCCTTAGTACGAGAGGACCGGGAATGAGTGACCTCTGGTGTTCCGGTTGTCGCGTCAGCGGCACTGCCGGGTAGCTAAGTCAAGAAAGGATAAGCGCTGAAAGCATCTAAGCGCCAAGCCCCCCCGAAGACGAGATATCTCTAAGGCCGGTTGTAGACTACAACCTTGATAGGCCGGGTGTGTAAGTGGAGCAATCCATTCAGCTTACCGGTACTAATCGGCCGTGAGGCTTGACCGCCTTTTTTCCAGTTTGTTGTTAAAGACCGACTGAAAGAAAGTTGACAAATGGCAGTTTTTTCTGCCCTAGTTTTCCTTTTTATAATTTTTCCCGGTGTCTATAGCGAGAAGGTTACACCCGTTCCCATTCCGAACACGGTCGTTAAGGGTCTCAGCGGCGATGGTACTATACATAAGAGTATGGGAGAGTAGCACGATGCCGGGATTTTTTTTGTCAAAATTTCATAATGGTTATCTTAAATATAATGGCAATCCTCCAGTTGATCTGCGGGATTGCCATTTTTTTATGCGAGATCGCAACCTTTTCTCCCCACCTATGGATAATCAAACATTGTCTGTCAATAATCGGCTAAGTATATTCAACTTCCACAATAATATTCTTTGTTTCAGTCTGTCCTGTTATTTTTAAAAAAAAAACTATTTTCTATGGAAGTTTTTGTTAAAGAGGTTAAGTTTTTCCGGCGGGGAAAAATGCTCGCGCCACAATTTCGGGAAAAAGTATCTCTTGTCGAGACAAGAACTTACATGGCAATCACTGAAAAATCATTTTCCATACTTATTGTGAGGAATTAGCATGATAAAAATAATCTCATGGAATGTCAACGGCATCAGAGCCGTCCTTAAAAAAGGATTCCTCGAATGGATTCAAGGCGAATCCCCTGACATCCTGTGTCTTCAGGAGACTAAGGCCTCGCCAGAACAGATCCCTGATGAACTCAGGAATATTTATGCATATCACAGTTTCTGGTGCGGTGGCGAGAGAAAGGGCTATAGCGGAGTCACCACATATTCAAAGACTAAACCCCTGTCGGAAGTATATGGATTTGGCCTTGGAGATGAATTCGACAGGGAAGGCAGGATACTTATTACAGAACATCCTGATTTTACACTTCTCAACATTTATTTCCCGAATGGACAGAAGGATGATGATCGGCTGAACTACAAGCTGCGTTTTTACGATGCCACACTCAGTTTTTGTGAATACTGTAGAAAGGAAGGCAAAGAACTTATAATATGCGGCGACTACAACACTGCCCACAATGAGATTGACCTCGCCCGCCCAAAAGATAACGAAAATGTGTCAGGATTTCTAAGGATCGAAAGGGACTGGATGGACAAGTGGGAGGCGCACGGATACATTGACACTTTCAGAAAAATCTATCCAAGCAGTAAGGATGCATACACCTGGTGGAGTTTAAGAACAGCTGCAAGGGAAAGAAATGTCGGATGGAGGCTTGACTACTTCTACTCGACACCGGAAATTTTCAAAAGAATCAAGGATTCCTACATAATGGCTGATGTCGTCGGTTCCGACCATTGCCCCGTCGCAATTAGGCTTGGCGTATAGTCGAAATTTTTCATTCATCTATCGTCTTCCCTGCACCAAGCAATGAAACGTTTGGGAGCGGATCCGAAATATCTGAAGGGATAGCAGGTCGTGAGTGCGAGTAAATTCTCATTTTTCTTTTCGGTCAGCCTTTTTTCCAGAACATCCTTTCCGACCACTTCCGTGTCGATTATCCTGTAAGAGATTTTCCGCGAATTTCGCAGTTCCAGTAATATTTCGTCTCCCGGCGAAACCTGGCAGAGCTCTCTGAAATGCGTATCCCTGTGGGCGGAAATTATTTTCAGGCCGTTTTCGTCGGGCAGTGAGAAGTCCTGATTCAGCGACGGATAGAGCGCCAAATTATGCTGGCTCGCGCCATAAAGCACTGGAAGAGCGATCTTTACGGACTGTATTTCCATCCACGCTACAGCGTTGCCATCTGAGACCGTCCCGTTTCTTTTTTTCTCTTCCGCCCAGAAATTTTCGGCTCTGAACTGCAGATAATGCCTTTTTGCGAACCGCCAGGTCGGCGGAATGCCGATATGCGCCCCTGCCGCGAGGAAGGCAAAACTGATTAGAAGAATGAAAAGGTGTTTTTTCACGCCGCTTTCCTGATTTGTTTAAGCGAGATCAAGATTCCAGCAAATGAAACGAGCATCATTACTACTCCATAGAGCAGAAGTTCCGGATCGTTTGTGGCACCCTGGAAAAAGGCTTTCTCATTCCAGCCTTTCGGAAGAGTAACTGGCACATTCACTGTGACGCATTCTGTCCCGTCCGAGTTTTGTGTGACTTTCTCCTCCACTGCGACCCTCGATGTGAAATTTGAAACAATTCCGAATTCAATGGAGTTCTTGATTATGTCCTTCTTGAGATTTTCCTTTGTGTCATCGGACTGTTCAAGTATGTATTTCGTCATCAGATCATTGAGCAGTGCGCCGCCGAAAAGGAATTTCACAGCCTCGTATTCCTGCGGATCTCCAGTATTTTCAGCAAATCCGATTTCTTTTTCGAAACGGACATTTTCGCTGCCGCGCTTGCCAGTGACGACGATTTTTCCAGGTGCGAAATCCGCAAACTTGAGAAATATCTGCATCGGCTTTTCGCGGAATAGGTCCGGACACGGATTGGGATATGCCACGACACCTTGCATTTCCATTCCCGCAGGATCAAGCCAGCTTACACTTATGTCGGTTACCACCGGAGATGAGATTGTCGCGAAAAAGTCGGATATCTTGCCTGTTATTTCATTGGTCGAGTGGATGAATTCCGTTCCGCCTCTGCCGCATTCGGCTATTTTTCTCATGAGATATTCGTTCGGTGCGCTCCCTATGCCGAAGGTGAAAAGTCTCCGATCTCCGATCTTGCCCTTTACAAGGCACATCAGCGACTCCTCGTTGCCGACACAGCCGTCCGTCATGAGGACGATGATTTTAAGGGCGTCGTACCGCATATTCATTTTCAGGGCATGTTCAAGTGCCGGGAGCATCTCGGTGCCTCCATCGGCCTTGAGTTTTGTTATATAGTCTTTGGCCGCATCCAAGTTCGACTGCGAGACATCGCAGAGAATTTCCGAAAAAACAGAATAGTAGTCTGAAAATCTGACAACTGTAAATCTGTCATCCTTGTTGAGCATCGGAAGACACTTGATCAGGCCTTCGGAGGCCTGACGGATTGATTCGCCCGACATTGATCCGCTCGTGTCTATCACAAAAATGATATCTTTTGGCAAGTTGCTTTCGGTTTCTTCCGCGAGCGGGGGGAAGAAATTGAGCATTCCATAGTTGCTTCCCGCATCGTTGAAGCTGGAGAAACTGATTTCCGGGCTTTTCTCTCTGGAGATCTGAATTTTTAGCTGGAGATCCTGGTCTGGAACGACTTCAGTATCCTTAAGCGATACAGTCCTGGAGTCCCCATATTTTCCAAGTTTGTCCACTATGATTCCGTGCGAGCCGGAGTCAATTTTACTTACTGGTATTCCGAAGATTTCGGCTTTCAGTGAAAGCCTGTGACCTGGATCGATCGAGGGATGGAGCAATGGAGGTGTTATTTTTTCAAAAACGGAAACTTTCGTCGTGGCTTTTTCTGTCCCGTCTTCTGACGCTTCTCTCTCGAACGGTATATATCTCGGGCCTACCACCATCGGAAAGATCAAGTCGTAGCTGCCATTCTTGAATGTCAGCGAGGAATTGTAGGAAAATTCTACCGTGACGGTTTCGCCTGGTGCGAAATTCGCAACAGAAGTGGTGAAGATGTTTGGGCGTTCCTGCTCGAGGAGTGCCGTTTTTTTGCCCTCCTTCTTGGCTTCCTCATAGACTGCCTTCGCCTCCTGCTTCTCTTTTATCACACTCTTTATTTTGATGTCGCCGACCTGCAATGTCATATCGTTGACGGTTGCATCGGCTGGAAGCGGAAACACATAGACTGCCTCGAGATTGTATTCCGTCTCGTTTTTGAATGTCTGCCGGATTGTACACTTGTAGAATCCATGTGTGATCTGCATCTCGACATCTGTCTGTTTCAGAGGCAGAAAAAGCTTTATGTCCTTGTCTTGCCTCCGACAGAACATTGCTCCTGGGAATCCTTTTTCCGGCGGACTGCCCTGTGCCGCTCCCGGATTTGCATTGCCTTCTTCAGAACACACGGCCGCCAAGCACATGAGCGCCAGCACTTCGATCAAAATCTTTTTCATTTCCATCTCCTTGTTTTATGCTTCAATCTCGATCTGTTGTGTGAAAATAGTTTGAAGTTTATGTGAACAAATGTGAAATCTCGGTGAAAAAGATTTTTGTCCAAAGAACAAAAATCTTTTCCCGGCAGGTCCTATTTTCCTTGAAAAATCCATCCTTGTAGTTAAATTCAATGGCTTCCGATGACATGTATGATTCGAGCCTGAGAATAAGGATTTGACTCTGAAATGCCGAACAGAACAGGAATGAGCGGATATAAAAGGATAGATGTGGATTCTCTGCCGAAGCTTAAAGCTTACGGCATCAGCAGAATCGCGGTCGCCATTGGTGTCTTTGACGGAGTCCATCTAGGGCATCAGCTGCTACTCAATGTCCTGAAAAAAATGGCTGCTAAAATCAATGCGGTTCCTGTTGTCCTGACTTTTTTCCCTCACCCTCGGGAAGTCTTGAAGCCCAGGGAGCAACTTCTTCTGCTTATTTCGCAGGACAAGAAAATAGATCTGCTCCATTCGTTTGGTATAAAGGCGGTTGTAACTTTTCCTTTCACAAAGGATTTCGCGATGCTTCCGCCGGAGGATTTCCTCGAGAACTGTCTGCTTACGGAAGATGTCGAACTCTGCGGAATATGCGTCGGGGAGAAATGGAGGTTTGGCACCGAGGGCAGAGGAGACATAAGAACAATTGCGAATTTCGCGGAAAAACGCGGCATATCTTTCGATGCGGTGCCGGAACACAAGATTGACGGCAGGATAGTCAGCAGTACCGCCATCAGGCACGCAGTCACCGGGGGGCTTCTCGGAATTGCCGCAAAACTGCTCGGAAGAAATCACTCATTGAAGGGGATTGTGGAATACGGGGAGAACATAGCCGCGAAAGTTCTCGATTGCCCGACAGCCAACATTTCTGTCACACATGGCATTCTTCCGCCGAATGGGGTCTATGCCGGACATGCGATTTTTGGCGGAAAAAAATACAGGGCCGCGCTGTCTGTGGGGACCGCTCCCTCTTTCAGGCACAAGAATCAGTCAAAAATCCTGATAGAGGCGCATCTTTTCGATTTCAGCGGCGAATTGCACGGAAAGGAACTCGAGGTCGAGTTCGTAAAATATCTCCGGGAAGAAAGAGTTTTCTCCTCGGTCGAACATTTGAAGGAACAAATAAGCAAAGACTTGAAGGAAATAAAACACCTGCTTGATATGGAGAAGACTGAATGATGAACGAAGAAAAGAAATACACCGTGATCGAACTGGCGGAACTGCTTCAGGTTCCCAGAACCACCATCAATGACTGGCTTTCGAGACATTCGCAATTCATCGAATCGCTCCCGCAGGGAAAACGAAAAGTCTATACCGAAGCATCTGTCAATGTCCTGAGGGAAATTCTCGAAATGAGAAACTCCGGGCTTTCCTCGTTCGAAATTGACGAGCAGCTTGCAAAAAAACACCCCGTCCATCTCGAGGAAGTTTCTGAAGAGAAGATCAGGGCTGAGCACAGGCCGGAAAAAAAGGACGACACGGCATCTTCCCAGGAGTCACAGCTCATCATAAGAACTTCGATGACCGAGATGGGCGACATGATCAGAAATGCCCTGATTGACATGAACCGCAGGATGGACGAGCTCGAAAATTTCAACTCGAAGACCGTCCAGAAGGCCAGCCGATGGTATCTGCTCTCCTTCTGTATCTTTATCGTTTTCATTGCAACAGGCATTGTGGCCGCCATCAAGATAAACGGCTACGTCGAGGAGAAGGCAAGGCTCGAGAAGGAGAAGAGCGAAATTATGAACTCTCTCGACAAGAGCCAGTCCGAGATTGCCGACAGCAAGTCTGATATTGAAAAACTTGTACAGGACAAGGACAAGCTCAACTCCGAAATTGAGGATCAGAAAAAGGCTTTCGAGAAACACCTTGCCGATTTGAAGAAGGAAGTTCAAACTGCGAAAGATGCGGAAATGCTCGAGCTCAGGAACAATTTTGCGAAGGAGCGGCTCGAACTTCTGAAAAGCCTCGACGATGTGAAGAAGGACAAGGGCGAGATGGCGGTTGTTGCTGCAAAGCTCCAGCAGCAATGCTACGACCAGAGCGCGGCTCTGAAGACTTTTTCAGAGAAGAATCTCAACCTCGAGGAATTCAAGAAGGAACTTGAGAAGAGACTCGAGGAGAGCAGGGAGAAGAAACCCGAACCCGTCCCGCCTGAAGCCAAACCTCAGGATCCTGCGAATAATAAATAACTGTTCTGTTTGCAAATAATTTTGTAACCACGGAACACACAGAACACACGGAAAAATATATACCACGGAAAAACTAATAATTGTCAACTTTTTGCCGCGCAAAAACTTAACAATTGATTTTTGTGAAAACCGGTTACGCTGCCCCTTTTAAAACATTGGCGGAAAAAGATGGTTGAAATCTTGGAAAAGTTGATATATTAGAAAGGAATAAGAAAATAAGGGGAAAGGAGTGCCGATGCCAGCAATTTCAATGTTTTATGGAATAATCATAAGGCTCTTTTATAAAGACTCGGAAAAACATCATGTCCCCCATATACATGCTGAATATCATGGGCAAGTGGCAGTTTAGTCGATTCTTGACGGAACTGTTCTTGCTGGGGAATTACCGCCCGGCAAGCATAAACTGGTGGTAGCATGGATTGAAATTCATAATGAAGATTTGACTGCGGACTGGAATTTGGCTGTTAATGGCAAAAAGCCATTTTAGATAAAAGGGATAGACCAATGAGAATATCCAAAATAGTTCCCAAGTCAAACTGGATTTTATCTATTGTTTCCGAAGATGGGAAAAATGGCATTTTTAATCTCAGTCCATACTTAAATTGCGAAGCATTTGAGGAGTTGAAAAATCGTGAGGAATTCCTCAAGGTACACAATCGTGGTTATTATATTGAATGGGATTGTGGGGTAGATTTGTCTGCAGACACGATCGAAGCCCGCTGGCAATTGTCTGAAGACAGGTTAAACGTGCGTGAATGAAACTGAAATTCTTACACAATACATTCCTGATTTATCAACAAACAAGGAGCGCGCATTATGATACCCAGCGAAATTACTTTCAGACTTCTTGATTCGTGGAAAAAGAGGTTGTATGGTTTTCAGTCACCGGACGATGCCGGTGCGAGCATCTTGTAGACCATTCGCAACTCCGTGCCAGGGTAGATGAACTCCGCGTCATTCAAGTGGACAAGC
>CAIQLG010000508.1 GCA_903872565.1 uncultured Lentisphaerota bacterium
AATTTTGTCATTTCCGTGTCGGAAGGCAGGAGAAACAGGTTGAAATCCGCAGTTTTAAGTTTATATTTCATTATCATCGCTCCATGCTGTTAATGTTTTGTAAGCTATTGCATTATAACATGTTGCGATGATGTTTCAAGTGATATTTCAAATTATTTTTTATTTCTTTTAGCCTAGCTCGACCTTTTCGAGCAGGCTCTAGCTAGTTGAATGTTATAAACATACACATAAAGGGTACATAAAAGGTGCTTTCATACATTTCATTATGCAGATATCCATGGTAAAATATTGGCAATTAAAACACATGAGGAGATTCTTCCATGGCAAATTCAGCTAAGAAAAAAGTGGATAACGGCAGGACTGACTGGTTCGTACACGACAGGTTTGGAATGTTCATACACTGGGGACTCTATTCAATGCCGGCAAGGCATGAATGGGTGAGGCACAATGAGAAGATTTCAAACGAACAGTATCAGAAATATTTCGGCCGTTTCAACCCGGATCTCTACAACCCCAAGGACTGGGCACGCATGGCGAAGGATGCCGGAATGAAATATTTTGTGATAACAACGAAGCACCATGAGGGCTTCTGCCTATGGGATTCCAAATATACCGACTACAAGGCGCCCAAAACTCCTTGCGGCAAGGATCTCCTGAAGCCCATGGTTGAAGCATTCCGCAACGAAGGCCTCAAGGTTGGATTCTACTATTCGCTGATAGACTGGCACCATCCCCATTTCACCGTGGACAAATTACATCCCATGCGCGAAAACCAGGAGGAAAGAAAGAAGAATGCCCATCGCAATATCAAGAAATACACCGATTACCTGCATAGCCAGGTGAGGGAGCTTCTTACAAAATTCGGAGACATCGACATCCTTTGGTTCGACTTCTCATATCCTGGAGAGGACGGCAAGGGGCGCGATGACTGGCAGTCCCAGAAGCTGCTTGACATGATCCGCAAGCTCCAGCCCAATGTAATGATCGACAACCGCCTCAACCTTCCCGGATCGGGAGATTTCGAGACTCCGGAACAGTTCCAGCCTCTTGAAGGGCTGAAGGACAAAGACGGAAATCCAATAGTATGGGAGGCATGCCAGACCTTTTCAGGATCCTGGGGATACCACCGCGATGAACAGTCCTGGCGCGAACCTGATGAACTGCTTAGGACTCTGATAGATTCCGTAAGCAAGAACGGCAACCTGCTTCTCAACGTAGGCCCCACGGCACGGGGCGAGTTCGACTACCGTGCCCAGGACAGGCTCGCATTCTTCGCGGAATGGATGAGGCGCCATGGCAGATCCATCTACGGATGCCGGCAGGCTCCCCCGGAATTCAAATGCCCTGCAGGCTGCAGCCTTACATACAATCCTGTTGCAAACAGGCTGTATCTGCACATATTGGCGTGGCCTTACAAACATATAACTATGACCGGCAAAGCCTACACTGACAGGGTCGAATATGCACAGTTCCTGCATGACGGTTCGGAAATCCTGTTGAGAGGGCTTGAACCATGGCAGGAAGCCAATCACAAGCTTGGCGGGAAGGAAAACATTTCCATCACCCTGCCCCAGACCAAGCCCAATGTCGCAGTTCCGGTAGTTGAACTGTTCTTGAAGTAAAGAAATATAAGGTGAAATTCAAATGGATAAAAAAGACATTGCCATATTAAGGGAGCTCGGCGCGAAAAAGTGTGAGATAGGTTCTCTCCCGGTACAGAAAAAGAAGTTCGACATGTGGGGACAACTTAACAAGCTTCAACGCGTCAGGCCAATGGTCTGGATCAACGAGATTCCATGGGGCGAACTGGAGTCCGGCTCCGACGAACTGAAAATCCTCTGCGAGGACATTACAGCGAAAGGCATCGAATCAGCTCTCCGCATGGAGCTCTATCAGTGGTCACACTTCCCCTGCGACATGGTGGTGGAACCTGTCATTTATTCAGGCATAACAGGCGGCCCCTGTAGCAGTTACGCAGATTATGGGATAAAGGAGGATGTACACAGGGCGGACGATGGATGCGATGTGGGCTATATTCCGGTCATCAGGACAATTGACGATGCGGACAGGATACGCACACCCGATGTCTGGTTCGACAGGGAGGCAACCCGGGAGCATTTTGAACTTCTCTGCAAAATTTTCGATGGTGTAATTCCGGTCAGAAAAAAAGGAATAGTCCATCAGTGGCATTCACCCTGGGATCAACTCATCCACTGGTACGGGATTGAACAGCTTTACATGGACATGTACGAGAAACCAGAACTGATCCACAGGATAATGAAGAATTTCATGAAGGCTCTGAATGAGGTGCTGGACAGACAGATCGAACTCGGAATGCTTGATGTCGGCAATGGCAACTGGCGCATCGGTTCGGGAGGAATGGGCATAACAGATGAACTGCCAGGGAAAAATACGGACGGCCACAAGGTGCATCCCTCCGAGCAGTGGGGATGCTGTACTGCCCAGATTTTCTCCGAGGTCTCCCCGCAGATGCACGAGGAATTCGCTCTCGGCTACGAGAGACCTCTCATGGAGCGTTTCGGACTCAGCTACTATGGATGCTGCGAACCTCTGCACAAGAAGATCGACATGCTGAAATCAGTGAAAAATCTAAGGAAGATCTCGATGAGCCCCTGGATAAACATTGACGAGGCATCGGAGATTATGGGGGCAGACTATGTATTCTCGTTCAAGCCGAATCCTGCGCATCTCGCGATGGACACACTCAACGAGAATGAACTCCGCCAGTATATAAGAGATGTCATCGGCAGAACACGGAAGAACCGCTGTGAAATAATTCTCAAGGACATTACGACCGTGAAATTCCAACCGCTGAGATTGGACAAATGGGCTCAGATTGTAATGGATGAAGTTGAGAGATAGACCTTATTATTTTCGGCGGATCAGGAACTCTGTATTTACGGCGGGGGCATATTGTCGTCGGACACGAAATCCTCGTATTCGAATCCCGGGCACACCATTGCGGAGAAAAGCGCCCATGAATCGGCACTTTGATCTTTGAGCCTGGTGAACTGCCAGGTTCCGGCGGGAATAATGCTCTGAGGAATTTCACCTTTCAGAATGTCCGCCCCGAGAATTCTTTTTTCCCGTTTCCCGTCTTCGAAAATTAGAAACTGCTCAGCCGAGCTTCCCACATGGAAAAACCAAATTTCATCGGAGGCCACCTTGTGCCATTTCGAGACGGAGTCTCCTCTGATCATATAGTAGATGCAGGTTCCGCAGGAATGTCCGGGTGTCTCGGCGGGGTCGACGCACCTGTATGTCTCCCTGAAATGACCGCCCTCGATTTCAAGCGGCTCCAGCCCGAGAATCCTTATCACATCATCGGAACTCATAAATAAAATTATCCTTGTTTATTTTTTTCATTGAAATTGCAAATATCGCAAATATATTACCTGCTCCAAATGGCGTGGTGGCCGAGCGGTCAGGCAGAGGTCTGCAAAACCTTGTACACCGGTTCAACTCCGGTCCACGCCTCCAATTAAAAACATCAACTAAAATTTCAGTTAATGTTTTTAAAGTGACAGAATCTGATATCTCCGTTCAAATCTTTTTCGAAAATAATATCCTTATAATTTCCGTTCTCAAGCAGGCTTGTCTCTAGTGGTTCCTTCTGGTGTGGTGAAATTTCGAGAATGGCGAAACCTCCCTTTCCCAGATATTTCCAAGCATCATTTACAAGGAGTCTTATCACATCCAGGCCGCCTGTACCAGCCTCGAGTGCCAACATAGGTTCGAAACTGCGAATTTCGCAGGGAAGTTCTGCGAATTCCGCAGTAGTCACATAGGGGAGGTTTGCCGTTATCACATCAAATTTGCGATTCTCGCATTTGAACGCCGAAAAAAGATCGGAAATAAGGAATGAAACATTTGGCAACTTGTATTTTTCCCTGTTTTTTTCAGCATAGGCTAGTGCCAGCGGGCTAAGATCGAGGCCGACACATTCGAGTTTTTTTTCATAGGCGAGCGAAAGCGGAATCGCGCCGGAACCTGTACCCACGTCGCAGACCTTGGCACCTGATACGGAGTTGCGGATCACAATGCCAACAAGCTGCTCCGTTTCGGGGCGTGGAATCAGTACCCCCGGGCCAACCTCAAGTTCGAGATCTCTGAAATACGCCTTCCTGAAAATATACTGCAGGGGTTCGTTCCGAATTCTCCTTTCGATTGCGTCGTCTATCAAGTTCGCCTCTTTTCGTCCAACGAGTTTTTCCTTTCCAAGGAGAAAAAACTCGAGGGGAGGAATATCGCAAGAGGATGACACTATATACTCGGACTCCGAGCGGGGATTGCCGATGCCTGCTTTCTGCAGAACCGCCTCGCATCTTTTGAGAATTTCCCCAAGCTGCATTGTTTTCATATATTACTGCCCACGGATTACACAGATAAACACAGATAAAAAATCAATATATTTATGGTTTTTAAAATAAATCCTCATCCGTGTCAATCCGTGTTATATGTGGGCAATTTGTGGGTCACACTATGAATCTTTCATATCCGAGTTTTGGATAATGTCCAAAATTGACGAGCAAACCCACTTTTATTTTTGCGGCATTAAGATAGTTGATCAATTGTGCCCGGTGTTCATCTATAAGTTTATCAACAGCCTTTATTTCAAGGACAATTTTATCGAAACATATGAAGTCTGGCTGATACTTATGTTTAAGTATTATTCCCTTATAGCTCAAGTCCAAAACATTTTGAGGAACAAAAGGGATATCTTGAAGATTCAACTCGATTTCAAGGCATCCCTGATATAGTGGTTCAAGAAAACCACAGCCGATTTCGTTGTAGACTTCGAAACAGGCTCCAAGTATCTTAAAAGTCTCTTTTTTAAATAATAATTTCTTATCCGTGGCTATCTGTGTCATCCGTGGGCAAGTCCTCTTCAGTTGATTTATTTACTGGGCAGATTCCATCAGAATGTCAACGAACTCGTCCTTGGAAAGGTCGGAGAGTTCTTTCCCTCTAGTCGTGAGCTTCTCGTTAACCTTGATAGCGGTTTCAGCCATTCTGCCGTGCGTCTCTTCCGAACCGCCAGCGAGATAGAAATTGTCTCCCTTTGTGATCCTTGTGTGGCCGTCCTTGTTGTCCAAGCCGACGCCGAGCAGGAGAGCCTTGGACTTCCTGTCATTTTTTTCATTTTGATGGTTGTTTTGCATACTTATAACTTATTTCGGCAAAAGCCATATTTTTACTGTCAAAAGTCAAATTCTGTGTTATTTTTCAAAAAATCCAAAAAAAATCATTTAAAAGCGAATTTTACAGAACAAATTCCGGATTTCAAGAGTCACAATGGATGAAAAGATTAAAAAAGAAGACTTGGAGCTTGTGAAGGATTTCAAGAATGGCTCCGAGGAAGCGTTCAACCAACTGATTAGCAGGTATGCATCAAAGATGTTTCAGACGGCCTACGGGCTCATCGGGAGCAGAGAGGATGCCGAGGAGGTTGTACAGGACGCTTTTGTAAGGATATACAAACATCTGGATCAGTTTCGGGGTGATTCGAGCTTTTCAACTTGGGTCTATAGGATAGTGGTGAATCTTTCCCGCAACAAGTATCAGTGGAACAGGAGAAGAGGCTCGGATTTGACCTTCAGCATATCAGGTGATTATCGGGATGATGATGACGGACGGAAGGAGGATTTCAATCTTCCTGACACGAAACTCGGGCCGCTTCGGATCTTAGAGGAGGCGGACGAGCAAAAAAGGATAATCCAAATCATGGACAGTCTCCCTGATAAGTTGAGGGAAGTGCTTTTACTGAGGCATATAAAAGAATTGTCATACGAGGAGATCGCAAGCCTTCTGGATTGCAATCTGGGAACCGTTAAGTCAAGGATTGCGCGAGCCCGGGAGGCGATGATTGAACTTATGAAAAAGGAAAAGGCGGCATGAAAACAAAGAATGAGAAAACAAAATGTCCAGAGATCGAGGTTCTCAGCCTCTATTATGACGGGCTTCTTGATAAGGAGTCCGTGGAATCCATCCACATTTCTGCCTGCCCTAAATGCCTCGCCAAAATAGAATCCTATGGCCGGATTGACGGCCTGCTTGATGATGCGCTGTCGCTCGGTCTAGATCCAAGCTTTACCGAGAAGGTAAAAAAGGCGGTGCATGGCAAGCTTGACGAAGCACCGAAGTTCCTTTCCTATTCCTACCTGCTGGCAAGGGCGGCCTCAGTCATGTTTGTGATCTTCGCATCAGTCTTTTTCGTTAAAAATCTCTACTATCCGCCGATGCAGGAATACGATGTGGATCAATATGCAATCACAGGCGGAATGGGGTCAACACAGGCAGAACAAAAATCAGATTTTCCATCTCCTGGCGAGATCAAAACTCAGAAAGCGAGGAATAACACTGCGTCTCCGCCCGGCGGGACGGATAAAAAAACAATAGAAAACCATCAGAATCCAAGTATGAATGAAGTTCCCGTCAGCGATGTCTCGCTGGTGAGCACTGGCGCAGATGACAGTATCCGATTTTCCGATGCCGACAGCGGAAAGGAAAAACCCGCACCTATTGATAAGATTGTCCACCATGTCTGGGCGGTCAAGGATGTTGAAGATGCGAAGAAGAAGATAGGCGATCTGATCACGTCAATTTCACAGAAAGACAGCCTGCGTGCCAGGAAGAAAAATGTGACCACGGAAAAATTTGTACTGAAGAAGATAGACAAGCAAAGCCTGGTGGATCTCATCAAACGGCTTTCAGGAGAGGGCTTCAAACTTCTCACCCCTGAGCAGCCCCAGCCCGAAAACAACATCTTCCAGGGGAAACCCGACGAGCCAGTGAAATACTACTTCGAGCTTGTGAAAAGCTGAAATCAGAATCTTTCGCCCGCGAAACACGCAAATAACGCGAAAAATATTTTTAACCACTGACCCTCTCTAATCTAACACTTAGAAATATTTGCCTTGAGTTTGCTTTTGTAAGAAAAAAGCAAACTCAAGGCAAAGTTTGTATGTTGATTCTTGTTAGTGAACCTTTAGTGGTTATTTCCAGTATCGTCCCATGGATTATTGGATAAATGGATTGCTGGATTGTTGCGAAAATGCGATTTTATTCTGCTTTATCTTGCCGCGGAAAGCGCTTTCTCGTAGTTCGGTTCCTGAGCGATTTCGGGAACAAGTTCAGTATGGACAACCTTGCCGTTTGCATCAATGACAACGATCGCCCTTGCCAGAAGCCCCTTGAGAGGACCGTCAACAGCCCTCACCCCATACTTTTCACCGAAATCCTTGTTTCTGAGGTCGGACACTGAGACAACATTTTTTATTCCTTCAGCTCCGCAGAACCTCGCATGGGCAAAAGGCATATCAGCGGAAATACAGAGGACAGTTACATTTCCAAGCACAGCAGCTTTTTCATTGAATTTTCTGACAGATGTGGCGCATACCGGCGTATCTATGCTGGGGAAAATGTTCAACACAAGCTTTTTCCCCTTGAAATCCTTCAGTGAAAGATCCGACAGATCTGTTTTTGTGAGGACAAAATCCGGTGCCTGTGAACCGACAGCCGGCAGATTTCCTGAAATATGAAACGCTGTTCCTTTGAGAGTAACTGTTTCCATCGCTTCTTCTCCTTTGTTATTTGATTCTGAAATGCATGAGAACTTAACCGGCTATGCCGGATTTTTTTTTGGAACGCCACCACTCCCGACGCCCTTTGGGGCCGAGATCTACGACGTTGGTGGCATTTATTCAATAGTGCCGGCAGGTTGTTGGCGTTCCTTAGAAAAATACAATTTTCTATACTATGAACTTAACCGGCTTTCACCGGGACTTATGTAGCCGCCTCCATGCTGGAGGCGACTTCACGGCCAACATGGCCGTGGCTACAAGTTTCAAGCCATACGGCATTCCTTCGAAAAATACAATTTC
>CAIQLG010000509.1 GCA_903872565.1 uncultured Lentisphaerota bacterium
TCAGCAGGGACTTGCGCCTTCAGGAAAAGAACTCAAACGGCGACTCACACCGCGTGAGGTATTGCTTGACTTGCGGAGAATCAAAATTATTCCGCTTCCTGACGGCGCGGAGATGATAAGCGAGGTGTCGAAACGGCAACATTATGCACTAAACCTTCTTGGAATTCCTGCAGAAATTTTTCTTTCCAAAAAACCTAGCGGCAAAAAAAAATCAATTTAGGCTACAGGCTTACGATAACAATGCCGGAAACGATGTCTCTGGAAAGAAGACTCCTCCTCGAATTTCTCGGGGCTAAAATCATCCTGACTCCCGGGGACAAGGGAATGACCGGCGCAGTTGAGAAGGCGAAGCAGCTGTTGGAGGAAAATCCCGGCGCATTCATGCCACAGCAGTTCGATAACCCGGCGAATCCGCAGGCGCACAGGGAAACAACGGCCGAGGAAATATGGACGGACACCGATGGAAAGATCGACATGTTTGTCACCGGGGTCGGCACGGGAGGAACCATTACTGGTGTCGGAGAAGTAATTAAGAAGCGCAGGCCGGGGCTGAAGGTCGTTGCTGTCGAACCTGCGAATTCCGCGGTTCTTTCCGGAGGGCCCACTGGACGACACGGGATACAGGGGATTGGCGCAGGTTTCATACCTGGAATTCTCAACAGGAAAATCATTGACGAAATAATTAAAGTTTCAGATGCGGACGCGTTTGAGACAGCCAGAAACCTTGCCAGGAACGAGGGAATACTGTGCGGAATAAGTTCTGGCGCAGCAGTTTACGCCGCAATAGAACTTGCAAAGAGAAAAGAGAACTCCGGTAAAATGATTGTCGTGGTGATAATGGACACCGGCGAACGATATCTCTCTACAAAGTTGTTTTCATGAATGAAGAAAAATTCCGAGGACAAGGAGGACTGAGAGGACAAGGAGGACGTGACGGTAAGAAGGATGGAGATACCGTTAACTGTTTGCACACTTCCAGCAATATCCCTGCTTTTTTACAAGTTTATCATGAAATAATTAATTTTTGCGCAGCAAAAAGTTGACAATTATTTATTTCGCGTAATTCGCGGGCAGTTCCGGGTTCATCCTCCATCCCTCAGGATCTTCAGCGACTCGTCCACATGCCTCTGGATGTCCAGCTGGGAGCTGAATATGTTCCGCACCACTCCGTCCTTGCCGATAAGGTAGGTCACGCGTCCTGGAAAAACTCCGAGCGTGGCCGATACTCCGTAGAGACTGCGGATCTTTCCACCTTCGTCGCTGAGCAACAGGAAAGGCAGATTGTGCCGACCCGCAAACTCCTGATGGGATGCCACTCCGTCGGAACTGATCCCAACCACTTCCGCTCCGGCATCCTTGAAATCCTCGTAGCTGTCCCGGAAGGCGCAGGACTCCATCGTGCAGCCCGGCGTGCCGTCCTTGGGATAGAAGAAGAGGACAACGGCCTTCCTGCCAAGCAAATCATGAAGACTGACCATGTCTCCCGACTGGGAGGACAGCGTGAAATCCGGGGCGGTGTCGCCTATTTTTACAGACATGTGATTCTCCTTGGTGCTAAGTTCGGATACTTACTTATATCTCTTCTGTGCGCTCTTCGCGAGGACGCGGAGTCTGAGGGCGTTCAGTTTTATGAAGCCTTCGGCATCTGCCTGATTATAAACGCTGTCCTTCTCGAATGTCGCAATGTTGGGATCGTAAAGGGAATACTTGGATCTTCTTCCGGATATCCTGCAGTTGCCCCTGTAGAGCTTGACTCTGACATCGCCTGTGACAAATTTCTGGCTTTCCTTTATGGCTGTCTGGATAACTTCTCTCTCCGGGGCGTACCAGAATCCGTTGTACACAAGTTTCGAGTAATATGGAATCCAGCTATCCCTGAGATGCATCACTTCGCGGTCCATCGTTATGCTTTCCATCGCCCTGTGTGCCGCGTGGAGGATTGTTCCGCCCGGAGCTTCATAGACACCGCGGGATTTCATTCCAACGAATCTGTTTTCTACGAGATCAATTCTTCCAACGCCATTCCGCGCCCCCGCCCTGTTGAGCTCCCTCATGATGTTCGCGGGAGAAAGTTTCTTCCCGTTCACTTTCACGGGTATGCCTTTTTCAAAAGCGATCGTGAGATATTCCACCTTGTCGGGGGTTTTATCGAGCGGCAATGTCATGACAGAAAGATCTTCCGGCGGCTCCGACCATGGATCTTCGAGGATTCCGCCCTCAAAACTGATATGCAGAAGATTCCTGTCCATGCTGTATGGTTTCTTAAGAGAGACACTTATCGGAATTTTGCTTTTTTCGGCATATTTGATAAGGTCGGATCTCGACTTGAAATCCCAGATCCTCCACGGCGCTATCACCTTTATCTCGGGGTGAAGTGCATACGCGGTAAGCTCGAATCTCACCTGATCGTTTCCTTTGCCGGTCGCGCCGTGGCAAATGGCATCCGCCTTCTCCTTCCTGGCGATCTCTACGAGGTGTTTCGCGATGAGGGGACGTGCGATGGAAGTTCCCAGAAGGTAGCTCCCCTCGTAGATGGCGTTGGCCTGCATCATCGGAAAAATGAAGTCGCGTGCAAACTCCTCCGTAAGATCTTTTATGTAGCATTTCTTCGCGCCAGTCTTCTTCGCCTTCTCCTCGAGGCCGTCGAGTTCCTCCTCCTGTCCGACATCGGCGCAGAACGCGATGATTTCGGCTTTGTATTTCTCCTTGACCCACTTGAGGATGACTGAAGTGTCAAGCCCGCCCGAATATGCGACAACAACTTTCATTATGCTCTCCTTGCAGTAAAAATGTATTCCGATAAACTCTGACAAATTACGCCGAATATACATTGTGGAGACTTTTTTTCAAGTACCTCCCATGCGTTCAAATCTGCCATGCCGATCTCGGCATTGGCAGAATTTGTCTGGTTAGAATTTTAATTCATTTTCTCACACAAAGCCACAAAGTCACGAAGTCCGTTTTTAATAATGATTTTGTGTGTTTAACATATCATGTGAATCCTGTAAATCCTGTCAGAATATTTCTCGGATTTCTTTGTGTTCTTCGTGTCTTGTGGTTAAATCCTCTTCCGGTCTTCAAGGATAACGGAAAATCAGCTATTTCTTCGGAATATTTTTCAGCAATTTATCCTTTTCAGCCTGTGAAAGCAATGCCTCTTCCATCTCGGCCTGGAAATTCCTCGCCTTGGGTGGCTGTTTTACTTTTGCAGGTTGGGTTTTGTCTTTTGTCTCCAGTTTTGTTGATGCCAGTTCATCATTTTTAGAGGACTTGGGTTGATCGTGAACCTTTTGTTCGGGCTTTTCACTTGTGCCAGGAGCCTGCTTCTTTTGAATTTCATTTACAACCACGACACCTGTTGTTCCAATCAGCAGTGCGACCAGAATCCCAAGCGCACAACCGCGACTGACAAGCCGTTTGCGCAGATTGGTTATTTCATCGAATGCACGTTTGCCCAATGCATTGGGATCAACCCCGTGGCAACAGATAGTATGAGCACATTCCTATGGGATTCGTGAGAATCATGTAGCCGGTCGGATTAGCTCCGGCGGGGAGTTTGGGATACACCACGCTCATCAAGCTCCGCCCCGTCAGAGGATCCATGCAGGAGGGTTTGCCATAGGCATCGGTATAGGAGAACTCCTTGACCAGTTTGCAGGACTTTCTGGCGTACCTGCCATTTTTGGCGATATACTCGATTGATACTTTCGGCGGTTTCGTCCCGAAATAGTTTCCCGAGACCCCTAATTTCACTCCCTCTTTCAGCTCGCCGATCACAAATTCGATATTGGGAGCGGACACCATGCAGGCGGACACGGAAGTAAGATCAAGTTTGACGCCGTCGGCCCTGGTGGCGTCCACAAGGAGCGACAGCAGAGGTGCTGGCGCCATAGGCTCGGTCTCCAGCAGATACCCCAGTCCATCGGTCGGATTCTTGTAGTCGGCGGGGTTATATATTTTCGGCTTCGCAGGCCACACCGCCGTTAACAATTCCAGCGGAAATTTTCCTATAACAGTCATGGCATATGATTTGCTCCCGATGGTGCCGGTTACTTTGGGCTTCCTATTGAAGACAGTGATCCCGAGATCTTCGGCGGGGACTTCTATGGCCGATCCCTGGGTCAGCTTGATATCGGGAGTCTTGTAGACGGCTGTTATCTTGACCTCACCCTTGATAATTGCGATGGTGCTCATGCTTCCTGCGCTGGCGAACTCCGCATTTTCCGCCGGAGTAGCGGTCCATCCTCCGAAGTTGTAGCCGGTGGAGGGTATTGTCATGATTGAGATTCCGGCACCGATGTTGACAGAAGTCTGCTCGCTGGGATCCGAGAATCCTCCCGCCATCGGGAATACCACAAATGATACTGCCGCCATCTCCGGCGGGGTGCTGGAAAAAGTGGCGGTAAGTGTAGCGTCCCCAGTGAGTGTGATAGTGGTGTTCGGGGACTTTCTGCCTGCAAAGCCGAAGGTTACATTCGCTTCCGGTGTGGCGGACCATTCCGTGAAATAGTACCCTGAGGCAGCTGTTGCGCTGATGCCTGCGGCAACGCCCTTATACAGCTTGGATATTCCGGCAGGCGATACGCTTCCCCCCTCGGGCGGCGAGGCGACGGTGGTCAGTGACACCGCATTCGCACCGGGATCCGTGCCATAGGCTATGAGCTTCCAGTTGTTGAACGTGCCTCCGCCAGTGGTGCCAAGATCCCTGACAGTGAGCGTCCAGTTGCCAGGTGACATCTCGCCGAGATTCCGGACGGAGCCGAAGCGCCAGTTGTCGTAACGTGACGAGCTTGATACGATCTGGTGCTTCTCCGCAAGAACGCTCATGGTGCCGGACGGAGCGGTGAGGACAACACTGAGATCTCCCCAGTTGCTGTGGTCTGCGGTAAAATAGACTTCGACGCTCTCGATCAAGACACCGCTGGTCAATGTGATGGTGCTTGATACGCCCTGGCTTCCAAGCGGGATGGCCAGTCCAGGCGAGACTGTGCCTTCCGCGTTAATCTCGGGTCCAAGGTTAGTCCATGTGGTGGCCACACCGGTGGCCGCAGTGACGTCAAGTCTGCCGAATCCATACTTATGGTTGATGTGATAGCCTGCCGCGTTAGTGGTCCAGTCCGCATCGGACGGGTCATTTTTAAAGGCGGTGCTCATCAGGATTTTCTTTATGTCGCGCCAGCCCAGGTTCTGGTTCGCCTGGAGTATGAGCGCGCAGGAGCCGGAAACTGTGGGGCAAGCCGACGAGGTGCCGCCGAAATCGTTGGTGAAGTCAAGGTCGGCGAAGTTGCCAGCCGCCTCTCCTTTCGTGTTGTAGCCGATCGCTCCTGTACGGTCGACTGTGGTTATTCCCGTGTCGGCACCGCCGTTCGACGGCGCATTGATGCACAGGTTCGCTCCGCTCTCGGAGTACCATGACTGCTTGCCAGCGCTGGTAGAGGCGCCGACTGCTATTGTGTAGCGCCAGTTTGCATAGCCGTCGTAGTTGGAGTTGTCGCCATAGCCAAGGCCGTTGCCGCCGGCCCATACGTAGATGACGCCCTTGCCGCCGCGGCCTGTTGTGACACCGTCGGTCATGGCCGCCTTTGTAAGCGGCCCCGGCCCTTCGAGCCGCTGGCCGTCATCACTTGGTCCCCAGCTGTTGCTGTAGATGCAGACCTTGTCATAGGCTCTGACCTCGGCTTCGGCCTCTGTGGTGTCACTTGTCGCTTCATCGCCCAATATCCGGTATCCGCAGAGTCCAGTCTCCGGAGCAACGCCCCTGACGCCGATGTCGTTGTACCCACGTGCCGCCGCTACGCCACCACATGCAGTGCCATGATCGCCGGCAGTAGGATCCGCATTGTTGTCGACAAAGTTCCAGCTAAGCCCTGCGACGATGTTCGCCGCAAGATCCTTGTGTGCGATTTCGAGGCCGTCGTCAACGATGCAGACGATCTGGCTTGCGCTCCCCTTGTAGGTGTCCCACGCTGTCTCCACATTTATGTCATTGCCTGCCACCGTTCCATTGACATATCCGGTGTTCTTAAGGTGCCACTGATAGGCATACAGCGGGTCTGCCTGGCGCAACTCCCTATGCCTGACCCAGTTAGGAACGCAAAAGACTACAATATTGGACATCCCCCCGCTTGTGGCGGCCTCCAGACTTTTCGACGGGTTCGCGGCCTTGAAGAGAAACGAGTTGGAAACCAGAATCGGACGGACAAGTGTAAGGCCGTAGGCGTCGCCCCATGATGCCGCCTGTTTCTCGGAGATATGCAGCTTGAACTTGACAATCACCTCGCCGTTGGGGAAGAGAAAAGGAGCGCTCGTAGCGCTGCCGGAGCGGAAGACAGGTGCAATTGACGGATCGCTGAAGTCAATGTTGGAAATATTGCTTGCTTCAATTATAGAGAAGTGGTCACCGCCTGCGACGACTTTGCCTGAAATCCCCTTGGTTACTGCTATTTGGGCGGCAGTAGCACCACCATTTCCACCAAGGACGGCCACCTCTCCTGTCGAAAACGAGCATCTCTGCTCCCGTTCGGCGGTGGCGATTCCCTGCTCAAATTTCTTCCACGGCTGGTCGCCGGCGGCTCCTGCCCCCATGGAATTTGTCGCAATTATTATTCCTGTCGCAATGATCGTCACGATGTTCCGCAGCCGCATGTTCGTCTCCTTAAATTATTTTTATGCAGATATTCAGTAAAAAATGGTGTTTGGCTAATTTCACCTGTAACCTTTTGTACGATACAACGTCTTTATTAATAAGAAAGCTATACAGCTCAAATTGGAAGGAATTGATGGAAAACAATGAAATTTGATTTAGATTTCATGAATATTGAATCAGATGACAGACAAGAGGATTACAAAGGATATTTCGAACATGGAGGACATGGACGGAAAGGACAACTTCGACGATGCCGATGTGATTCGAAAAGTCCTCGGAGGCATGGTGGACAATTTCGAATTGCTTGTTCAACGGTACAAGGCGAAAGTCGGGAGGATCGTGGCTGGCAGAGTGCCATCCGCAGATGTCGAGGATCTGACTCATCAGACATTTGTCCGGGCGTTCAAATCCTTGAGTTCTTTTGGAGGAAGAGCGCCGTTCGAGAATTGGCTTGCGAAGCTGGCAGTCCATTGCTGTCACGACTACTGGAGGGTGAAACAGAAAGAGAAGTCAAGGTTTGTGCGTCCGGACGAAAGTGTAAGCTATCAAACTTGGCTGGACAGGGTTTCCGCCGCCGGGAACGACAGAGATTTGACGAAGCTTGCGGAACAGGCGGAAGTTCGTATGGCGCTCGAACAGGCGATGGGGCATCTCGATGCTGATGAAAGATGGTTGATTGAGTCACATTATTACGAGGCAATGCCGCTCAAAGCCGTTGCCGCGACATTGGGGTGGAGCCTGGTGAAGACAAAAGTTAAAGCGATGCGTGCGAGAATAAAACTTAGAAAGGCGATTGGCGAATTAATCAAGGAGTGGTCAAAATGAACAATACTCAAAAAATCGAGGAGATTTTCAAGTCAGCCCATCTTGCTGCAAAACAATGTCCCGCCCCCATTTTAGGCACGGACTGGCAGAAGCGACTAATGAACGAGATAAGAATCGTCGCAAGGTCAGAGCAAGTCACTGAAAACAATGATTCTGTCCTGAATCTCTTCGCTTTCCGCCTTGGCTGGGCTATGCTTGTATTTGCATTTGCAGTTTCACCCATCTTCTATTTCATTGGAATAAACTCTCTGAATAAGACAGAAGGCGTAGTCGAAACATCTCTCTGGGAACTTGTGAACCAGAGCGCAAATATTGGAGACAGTATCTTTTTGGATGAAACATATTCAATTGAAGCGGAGGAGATCAAATGAAAAAAAGAGGAATAGTTTTTGGTTTTTTATTGTCGTTGCTGGCAGGCGTCATTCTTGGTGCTTCGGGCGGATTCTTACTCATTCCAAAAATATTTCCGCCACCTCGGCCTTCTGATCCAAGTGACAAGAACATGGTGGGCGGACATCCTCCCCCACTTCCTTCAGCGGCTGTACAGGAAAAGATCATGAAACGGCTCGAGAGCAAACTTGATTTGACAGAGGAACAGAGGACACAAGTGCAGAAAGAGGTGAAGATCTTCGCTGAGGAACTGGACAAATTTCACAATTCCAACCGGGAGGAACTGAAATCCATGTATGATGCCTTTATTGCAAGGCTCTCCAAGTTGATTCCCGGCGAAAAGGCCGACAGGCTCAGGAAAATTTCGGGAGACATGGGAAATCCGCCTCCACCTTCCGAGCGTCGCACGATGCAAAGAAAGGATGACCGGAGTCCTCCGCCTCGTGAGGAAAATAGTCCTCCGGACAATTCGGACCGGCGCCCGCCGCCACGAGAAAATGATAGACCAATTGAATGATTGCAATTTTGCTTGAAAATATAATAATATTCATTATATTGAATATCTGATGGTCTGGCATTTATCCGAAACAGGTTGAAAGGAATTTTTTCATTATAATGAATATCAGGGAGATAGGACTGACAATAAGGAAACGTCGGATTTTGCTGAAGGTGAGCCAGAAATCACTTGGCGAAATATCCGGAATTTCCGTGCATGCGCTGAGCGATATTGAGTCAGGCAAGGGTAATCCGACGCTTAAATCGTTGAATCGTATACTTAAAGCATTGGGATTTGAATTGCGTCTGGGAGTGGTTGGAGATAAAAGGAGGAACATGCCATGATGAACAGGAAGGCTAAAGTTTTTGTCAACGGCCGTTATGGAGGCATCCTCGAGGAAATTGGCAATAAAAAAATCGGGAAATATCGTTTCACCTATGACAACGAATATCTAGCAGACCAGGAAACTCAAGCAGTCAGCCTGACATTGCCAAAACGGAAAAAACCTTATTTGGCGGGAAAATTTTTCCCTTTTTTCTATGGATTACTGGCGGAAGGACGAATGAAGGAACTTCAGTGCAGAATGCTCAAGATAGACGAAAACGATCACTTTGGAAGACTCATAGAAACTGCTGAGTGCGACAGCATTGGAGCAGTTACCGTAAAAAAGGATTCTAATATATGACTTTCCGCTGCCTGAGCACCCTTAAGAAAATTGAACATGAAGGATTCACCCCTACTGCAAAGAGACGGCTTGCAGGAGGAAATAAGAGATTTCCCTTCCGTATCATGTATACAAGGGCGGATATTGTAAATGTCCAGGTCAAGCAGGCTGAACACATGTCCATTTCAGGTGTGCAGGACAAGATATCCCTGAAGCTGCTGGGAGGAGAACTCGTTCCCGTGGACACTGGCGGCGAATATATTCTGAAACCAATTCCTTCCGCTGTCATCCCGGCATTTAGGAAGGATATTCCGGCAAACGAGCACCTCACGATGCAGATGGCCGAGCAGATGTTCGGAATAACTGCCGCCGCCAATGCCATCGTATATCTCAAGGATGGAGAACCGGCCTACCTTACAAAACGTTTCGACCGGCAGGCCGGACAAAAGATCTTTCAGGAAGATTTCTGCCAGCTCAGCGGCAGAACAGAGGAAACTCACGGGAAAAACTACAAATACGATATCAGCTACGAGGAGCTCGGCAGAATCTTGAGGCTATTCTGTCCGGCATATCCGGTGGAAGTGGAAAAACTGTTTCGGATAATCCTTTTCAACTATGTTTTTTCGAATGGAGACGCACATCTCAAGAACTTCTCGCTGTTCATGTCGGAGCAGGGTGACCATGTGTTGACACCGGCCTACGATCTGCTCTGTAGTTCGATCCTAAATTGATTTTTTTTTGCCGCTAGGTTAGATTTTTCACTTGTTTTTTATTGAAATGCCCTCTATAGTGTTCATAGCGGTAAATACCGCTATGAAAGGAGCATAATATGGCATTTTTACGTGTAAGAGATACAAAA